>NZ_JBHUUV010000025.1:0-119704 GCF_042670885.1 Streptomyces sp. NPDC057136 | reverse complement strand
GCGGGCGTACGACCCGGGTTCGTCTCCTCCGTACCCGGGTGTCACGCCCGTCCCGAGGAGACACTCCGGAGGGGCCCCACCCAACCCACCACCGGCCAGGCGGACGGCCGGGATACGCGACGGGCGGCCTGGGGGAAACCTCCGTATAAAGGGCCGTGAGGGCGATACAGGGACCGCCGGCGGAGGAGGCCCGATGCAGTGGACCGAGCGTGATCAGCGGGAGGACCACGGCCCCGTCAGGTACGGTCCGCCCGCCCCCGACCCCGGCCTCCCCGTGCTTCCGGAGCTCGCCGCCGTGCTCGCCGCTGCCGCCGCTCGTACCCGCCCCGAACCCTCCGGCGGCGGACGCGACCTGCGTGAGGCGGCCGGTGTCTACTGGGCGCGCCGTGGTCTGCACACCGCACCGGAGGCGATCGCCGCCGCCCCCGGCGCGCAGCCCCTGCTGCTGGCGCTGATCGCGGCGCACGGCGGCGATGTCCTCATGCCGCGCCCCTGCCCCGCCTCCTGGACGCCGCAGGCCCGGCTCCTGGGCCGCCCCGCCTACCACGTGCCGACCCCCGCCGAGTGCGGCGGCATCCCCGATCCGTTCGCCCTGCTCGAAACCGTCCGCAGGGTGCGCGCCGAGGGCGGCACGCCCCGGCTCCTGCTGCTCTCGGTGGTCGACGACCCGACGGCCACCGTCGCCCCGCCCGAGCTCGTCCGCGAGGCGTGCGAGGCAGCGGTCGACGAGGGGCTGCACATCGTCAGCGACGAGACCTGGCGCGACACCCTGCACCGGCCGCACGACACGGTCCTGCTCAGCCCGGCCGAGATGTGCCCCGACGACGTCACCGTGCTCTCTGACCTGGCCGGCGCCCTGATCCCGGCCGGCTGGCCGGTGGCGGTCGCCAGATTCCCGGCCACCGAGCGGGCCGCCGCATTCCGTGCCCGTACGCTCGACGTCCTCACCGCACTCGGCGCCCTCGTCGCCGGACCCGTCGCCCCGGCTGCCGCCCACGCGCTGCGCGAACCAGAGGCCGTCACGCTCAGGATGCGGCAGGCCGCCGAGCTGCATGCGACCGTCGCCGCCGCGGCACACCGCGCCGTGCTCACGGCAGGCGCCCTGGCGAGGCCCCCGCAGGCGGGCCGTCATCTGTACGCGGACCTCGGCCCGCTCCGCTCGCGGCTGGCGGCGCGGGGCGTCACGGACTCCATGGAGCTGGAGGAGTACCTCACGCGCCGGCTCGGCGCTCCGACGCCGGGCGGGCACCGATTCGGGGACGAACTGGGCGCGCTGCGGGTGCGGCTGGGAACCGGGCCGCTGCTCGGATCAACCCGGGAGGAGGAGATGGAGTCCCTCACTGCGGTGGAGCCCTTGAAATTGCCGCATGTCGCCCAGGCGCTGAGCATGTTCGCAGGCGCCCTCGACGAACTCCGATGAAGGAGCCGCTCGATGACGGAACAGACGCAGCGCCCGTTGGGGAAGACCGGGCCCACGGCGCCGGACACAACCGCGATACGCCCGCTGGGCGAGGTCCGCGCCTGGCCCCGTACCTTCGCCGACAGGCTCACCTCACCACTGCCCGGCATCAGGGGCATGACGCGGCTGGCCCGTGAACGTGCCATGCGGCCCAACGCCGAGGGGGTGCGCGGCGTCCACCGACTGCCGTTCGCCCCCGCTCCGCTGCCCGTGACGGACAGCGGCACGAGCGCGGTGACCTGGGCCGGTCACGCCAGCTGGATCGTGCGCATCGGAGGGCTCACGGTTCTCACCGACCCGGTGTGGTCCCGCCGCATACTCGGGACCCCGGCCAGGATCACCCCCGTCGGTGTCCGCTGGGAGGAGCTCCCGCCCGTCGACGCGGTCGTCATCAGTCACAACCACTACGACCATCTCGACGCCCCGACCCTGCGCAGGCTGCCCAGGGACACCCCGCTGTTCGTCCCCGCGGGCCTCGGCCGCTGGTGCAGGCGCCGCCGCTTCACCTGTGTCACGGAACTGGACTGGTGGGAGGCGGCGGAGCTGAACGGCGTCCGTTTCGACTTCGTGCCCTCGCACCACTGGTCCAAGCGGACCCTCACGGACACCTGCCAGTCCCTCTGGGGCGGCTGGGTGCTCGGCGACCAGGGCGGAGGGCAGCGGATGTACTTCGCCGGGGACACCGGCTACGGGCACTGGTTCAAGGAGATCGGCCGCCGCTTTCCCGGGCTCGACCTGGCCATGCTGCCGATCGGGGCGTACGAACCGCGCTGGTGGCTCCGCGATGTGCACACCGACCCGGAGGACGCCGTGCGTGCGTACGAGGATCTCGGGGCCCGGGCGATGGCCCCGATGCACTGGGCGACGTTCCTGCTCTCCGCCGAGCCGGTCCTCGAACCGCTCACCCGGCTCCGTACCGAGTGGCAGCGGGCCGGGCATGCGCGCGACCGGCTCTGGGACCTGCCGATCGGCGGCTCGCGGGTGTTCGCTCACTGACCTGCGGCGCCACCGGTTCCGTGCCCGAACCGCACCCGCAGCCTGCGCCACACCGTCGGTGCCGCACTGATCAGCAGGGTCAGTCCCACCGCGGCGACCACGCCCTGCCACGGCTCGGGAAAGAGGGACCCGCCCAGAATCCCGATCAGCTGGTACGTCGCGGCCCAGGCCAGACACGCGGGAACGTCCCCGCGGGCGAACCTGCGCAGCGGCATCCGGCCGAGCAGGCACGCCAGCATCACCGGAATCCGTCCCGCCGGCACCAGCCTGGAAAGCACGAGCACCGTGCCACCGTGCTCGCCCAGCTTCTCCTGGGCCTGCGCCAGCCGCTCCGGAGCCGCCCTGTCGCTGAGGGCCCGCAGCCACTTCGAGCCGTTCTTGGAGCGCACCCCCCGCTGCCCGAGCCAGTAGAGACAGATGTCGCCGAGGAACGCGGCGGCCGACGCGACCCCGAACACCACGAGCAGCGAGAACGGGGCCGTCTGATGGAATGCCACCACGGCCGCCGAACTCACCAGCGCCCCCGTCGGAACCACCGGCACCAAGGACCCCAGCGCCACCAGGAGAAACAGCGACGGATAGCCGACGGCCTGCTGGGTCGACTCGTCCGGCAGCTGCCGGACCACCTCGGCGATCACCACGCGGGCCGCACACGCTCACCGTGCTCCAGCCGGTGCACCGCCACCTCGGGGGCGAGCCGGGCGGCCTGCCGCACGAACTCCTCCCCGGGCGCGTGGAACTCGTGCGGCCGGATGCCGTCCATCCCGATCGGCCAGTACGTGCCGTAGTGCACGGGGACGGCCGAGCGGGGCCTGAGCCGGGTCAGCGCTTCGGCGGCGCGGGCCGCGTCCAGGTGGTTGTGCCCCAGCCAGGGGCCCCAGCCGCCGACCGGCAGCAGCGCCACGTCGACCGGGCCGATCGCCTCGGCCATGTCGTCGAAGAGGCCGGTGTCCCCGGCGAAATACGTACGCGCCTCGCCCTCGACCACGTAACCGAGCGCCGGTGAACGGTGCGGACCGACGGGCAGCCGGCGCCCGTCGTGCCGTGCGGGAACCGCGCGCACCCGCAGGTCGCCCACCTTCACCTCGTCCCCCGCGTCGACCTCGGTGATGTGCAGTCCCCGCACCCGTCGCAGCACCCGCAGCCCCGGCACGGCCCGGACCGCCCCGGTGGGCACGAGCAGCCGGCTGCCGGGGGTCAGCCGAGCCAGCGACGGCAGATGGAGATGGTCGGAGTGCAGATGCGAGACGAGCACGAGCTCGGCGGCAGCGGCCTCCGGCGGTGGCACCGCGCCGCGACGACGGCGCAGATGCGCGAAGCGCCGCACGAAGAGGGGATCGGTCAGCACGCGCACGCCGGAATCCTCGATCGTGCATGTGGCATGGCCCCACCAGGTGACCTCCACCGGAACGCGTCGCCTCCTCGCTCGCCCCACCGCACACGCATCCGCGCTCGTGTCCAATGAGCCTAGGGCCTTTCGTTCGGGCAGGGGACGTTACGGACCGCGACCGGTAGGGTCGCGAGCAGACTCTGCGTTCGGGGGGACCGGTCATGAAGGATGTACGGGTGGCGGCCATCGCCAGTCTCACGCCACTGGAAGAGCTCGAGGGCGACCCTTTTCTCGTCGACACCCGCAGCCAGCAGGCCATGTGCGCCCGCTGGGCAGCCGATCAGGGGTACGTCGTCACCAGGCAGCTGCGCTTCCACCGGCTGCGGTCCGACCACTGCGCCCTGTGGGCGGACGTCGAGGGTGGCGAGATCGACCTGTTCGTGGCGCCCAACGGCCGGGTCCTCGCGCAGGCCCTCGCCTCGGTGCCCGACTTCACCGCCGAGTGCGAGCGGCGCGGCGTACGGCTGGAGCTGGCCGGCTTCGAGGAACCGGTCTACACCGCCCGCTCGAAGGCCGGCGTCCACCGCAGACTCTCCATGCCGACCGCCGGATACGACGGCTGCTGAGGCGCCCAGCTCGGTGCCGGAGCGTACGAAGCCCGCTGTGAAAGGCTGGTTGCGGGCCCTGTGACGACAGGCCGGGCCCGGACGTGAGGTGGACGGCGTGAGAGACGCGCGATGGCGTACGACGGGCAGAGCCCTGATACGGGTGCTTGCGGTCTGGGCGGTATCCACCCTGACGATGCTCGCGCTCGCCGGCATCCTGCCCGAATTCCAGCTCCAGTCGGACAACGGCGACAGCATCACCAAGACCGCGTTCACCGCCGCCTGGGGCGCGGGAGCATTCGGTCTGCTCTCCGCGCTGGTCTGGCCCGTGCTCGTACGGGCGTTGCTCGTCGTGCCCGCACTCGTCCTGGGTGCGCTGGTCTTCTTCCTCAACGGCTCGCTCCTGCTGATCGCCCTGCGCCTCATCCCGGACGACCGCGGCGCCGCCGATCCGGAGACCGCGGTCGTCGTCGCCGCGGTGATGTCGGCCGTGGCCTCCGCGACGTCCACCGCCCTTGCCGTCCGTGACGACGACGCCTACCGGCGCAGGCTCTCCCGGCTCGCTGACCGGCGCCGCCGTCGCAGGGGCACGGCGGGCACCGCGGACGGCGGCCGCGGCGGCCCGCCCGGCACGGTGTTCATCCAGCTCGACGGGGTCGGCCACGACGTGCTGACGAGGGCCGCGGCCGACGGACTGATGCCGACCGTCGCCCAGTGGCTGACCGGCGGGACGGGCCACCGGCTGATGCCGTGGCACACGGACTGGTCGAGCCAGACGGGGGCCAGCCAGCTGGCCATCCTGCACGGCAGCAACCACGACGTGCCCGCCTTCCGGTGGTACGAGAAGGAGACCGGCACCGTCATGGTCTCCAGCAGGCCCGCGAGCGCACTCGAACTCCAGCGCCGAGCCATCGCACGCACCCACGACGGCGGTCTGCTCACCGTCGACGGAGCGAGCCGCGGCAATCTCTTCAGCGGCGGAGCCGACCAGCTCGCCCTCGTGCTGTCGATGGCCGCCCGGCGCGGCAAGGGGCGGCGCTCACGCGCCGGGTACTTCGCGTACTTCTCCGACCCCGCCAACGCCGTGCGTACCGCACTCTCCTTCGTTGCCGAGGTCGGCCGAGAGATCGGCCAGTCGACGCGCTCACGGGTCCGGAAGGAGACGCCCCGGATCAAGCGCGGCGGGCTCTACCCCTTCATCAGGGCCTTCGCCACGGCCATCGAACGCGATGTGGTGGTCGCCGCCGTGATCGGCGACATGTTCGCCGGACGCACCGCCGTCTACGCCGACCTCGTCGCGTACGACGAGGTCGCGCACCACTCGGGGCCGCACAGCCGCGACGCGGAGAAGGTACTCGAACGGCTCGACCGCTCCCTCGCCCTCATCACGAAGGTCGCCGAACAGGCCCCGCGCACCTACCGGATCGTGCTCCTCTCCGACCACGGCCAGAGCCCCGGCGAAACCTTCGCCGGAAAGTACGGGCTGACCCTGAAGGACCTGGTGCGGGCGGGCTGCGGACTGCCCGTGCCCCGGCGGGCGCAGCGTACGAAGAGTGGTTCGGAGGCCCGTGACGCGGTCCGGACCGCCCTGCACAGGCCCGTCGAGGCGGGGGAGGCCGAGCACCCCGCCAAACGCTCCGACCCGGTCGTGCTCGCTTCGGGCAACCTCGGGCTGCTGTCCTTCCCGGACATCGCCGGACGTGCCTCGCGCGAACAGATCGACCGCCGCCACCCGGCGCTGCTGGGGACGCTCGCCAACCATCCGGGGGTCGGCTTCCTGCTCGTACGGAGCGAGGAGCACGGGTCCGTGGTGCTGGGTGCCGGCTGCGAGATCCCGGTGTCGGAGGTGAAGGACGGGGAAGGGCCGCTCGCCGTGTTCGGTCCCGATGCGGCGGACGCGGTGCGGCGGACCGACACCTTTCCGCATGTCGCCGATGTCATGGTCAACTCGATGTACGACCCGGGCACGGGGAACGTGCACGCCTTCGAGGAACAGATCGGCTCGCACGGCGGGCTGGGCGGGGAACAGTCGCGGCCGTTCCTGCTCTGGCCCTCCGGGATGACCGATCCACTCGACGCCGTGGACGCCGTGGGAACACTGGTGGGCGCCGAGTCCGTGCACCGGGTCCTGGCGTGCTGGCTGCGCGAGGCGTCCGGACCGCAGGTGCCGCTGGCCCCGGATGTCGCCCCAGCCCCTGCTGTGGACGAGGAACGGCCGTCCGCGGGCGACGCCGTGCCCGGCGCGCTGGGCTGAGGGGCGGCCTTGGCCGCTGTGCGCGGGCGGCTCAGGGGCATTGTCAGTGGTGGGCGGCAGGATGGGGGCATGACGACGAACTCAGCTGTTGTGCTCGCCGACGCGCCCGCGTACGCCGCCGCTGTCGACCAGGCCGCGCAGGCCGCCGCCGCGTACTACGCCACGGGCGAGAGCACGCTCGACGACGACGCGTACGACCGCCTGGTGCGGGAGATCGCCGCCTACGAGGCCGAGCACCCCCAGGAGGTGCTGGACGCGTCCCCCACGGGCAAGGTCGCGGGCGGCGCCGCCATCGGGGACGTACCGCACACCGTCCCCATGCTCTCCCTGGACAACGTGTTCTCGGCCGAGCAGTTCGTCACCTGGACCGCGTCCCTGGAGCGGCGCATCGGCAGATCCGTCGCCGCCTGGAGCGTGGAGCCGAAGCTCGACGGGCTGGCCATCGCCGCGCGCTACCACGAGGGCAGGCTCGACCGGCTGATCACCCGCGGCGACGGCACGGCGGGCGAGGACGTGTCGCATGCGATCGGCACCGTCATAGGTCTGCCCGAGCAGCTCGGCTCACCGGTGACGATCGAGGTGCGCGGCGAGGTCCTCATGACCAACGAGCAGTTCGAACAGGCCAACACGGTGCGTACGGAGCACGGCGGCGCCCCCTTCGCCAACCCGCGCAACGGGGCGGCAGGCACACTCCGGGCCAAGGACCGGCCCTACCGCGTCGAGATGACGTTCTTCGCGTACGGCGCGCTCCCGCTGCCCCATTCCGGCGAACTGACCGCCGCCCTGGCCGAACTCCCGCACAGCGAGGTCCTCGCGTACGTCGCCGGGCTCGGCGTGCACACCGCGGCGGACACGGCCGTGGCGCCGCGCACCGTCACCACGGCCGATGAGGTGCAGGCCAGGGTCGAGGAAGTCGCCGCGCTGCGCGCCTCGTTGCCGTTCGGGATCGACGGCATCGTGATCAAGGCGGATCTGGCCGCCGACCAGCGGGAGGCCGGGTCCGGTACGCGGGCGCCGCGCTGGGCCATCGCGTACAAGCTCCCGGCCGTCGAGAAGGTCACCCGCCTCCTGGGCGTCGAGTGGAATGTCGGCCGTACCGGCATCATCGCGCCGCGCGCCGTTCTGGAGCCGGTCGAGATCGACGGATCGACCGTCAGCTTCGCGACCCTGCACAACCCGGCCGACATCACCCGGCGTGATCTGCGCCTGGGTGACCGGGTGATGGTCTACAAGGCGGGCGACATCATCCCCCGCATCGAGGCCCCCGTAGCTCACCTGCGGACCGGCGAGGAACAGCCGATCGAGTTTCCGCGGACGTGCCCGCAGTGCGACTCCGAGATCGACACCAGCGAGCAGCGCTGGCGGTGCACGCGCGGGCGCAACTGCCGCCTGGTCGCCTCCGTTTCGTACGCGGCGGGCCGCGACCAGCTCGATATCGAGGGCCTCGGCTCCACCCGGGTCGTGCAGCTCGTCGATGCCGGTCTGGTCGCCGACTTCGCCGACCTCTTCACCCTGGAACGCGAGCAGTTGCTCGCCCTGGACCGGATGGGCGAGACCTCCACCGACAATCTGCTGGCCGCCATCGGGACGGCCCGCAGCCGTCCGCTGTCCCGGGTGTTCTGCGCCCTCGGGGTACGCGGCACGGGGCGCTCCATGTCCCGGCGTATCGCCCGGTACTTCGCCACGATGGACCGGATCGTCACCGCCGACGTTCAGACGCTTCAGCTGGTCGACGGCATTGGCAAGGAGAAGGCGGCGGGCGTGGTCGCGGAGCTGGCGGAGCTCGCCCCGCTGATCGAGAAGCTGGTGAGCGCCGGCGTCAATATGACGGAGCCCGGTGCGACGCCGCCGCCGGAGCCCGGAGCGGAACAGGACGCGGAAGGTCGGTCGGAGCTGCCTCTCGACGGGATGACCGTGGTCGTCACCGGGGCCATGACCGGCCCGCTGGAGAAGCTGTCACGCAACCAGATGAACGAGCTGATCGAGCGGGCGGGCGGGAAGTCCTCGTCCAGCGTCTCCAAGCGGACGAGCCTCCTGGTCGCGGGGGAGAAGGCCGGGTCCAAGCGCACCAAGGCGGAGGATCTCGGTGTCCGGATCGCGGCGCCCGACGAGTTCGCCGAGCTGGTTGAAGCGTTCTTGGCCACGGAGGTGTGACGGGCGGAACTTCTTTGATTCCCTGCCACTGGCAGCTGGGGGCAGGCGGGCTGCGGGACTCTTCGCGGTGGTCGGGTTTCAATCCGGTGGTGTAGCCATGGGCCGGTGGACGGACGTCAGAGTAATGCCCTTCTCTGGGCGGTGGGGCTCGGCTGGTGGGTGACCTCTTCGGACCATGCTGGGTGTGCACAGACGTGCAGGCGAAAGGAGCAGCAAGGCACCGCCGCCGGTCCGTACATCCAAGCGCCGGATGGCCCCGGCGGCGCGCCGCGGCCCGCTCGACAACGGAGCCAGGGTCTGACGCCGTCGCCGTGTCACTCACGGCAGGTGTCGCACGGGCACCGTAACGTCACGGGCACTGTTGATCCGCCCGTCGCCGGTAGGGAGCCGTGTCATGGCCGATGAGCCGCTGTCGCAGGAAGAGATCGAGGCACGGCTGGGTGATCTGCCCGGCTGGGCGCTGGAGGGGGACCGGATCGCCCGCGGTTACCGGCTTCCCTCGCACTTCGCCGCCGCCGCCCTGACCGTCCATGTCGCGCAGATCCAGGAGGAGCTCGGTCACCACTCGGATCTCACGCTCGGCTACAACACCGTCGGTCTGTCCGTGAACACCCACTCCGCGGGCGGCGCCGTCACAGAGAAGGACCTGACACTGGCGGCGCGGGTGGAGGCCATCGCCCCGGCACACGGCGCCCGGTGAAACCGGCGCCGCGCCCTCTGCCAAGCGCGGTCGTGGCTCAGGGCGCGGCGCCGAACGAGGGATGCGCGGCGAGCCATCCCGTATAGCTGTCGCTGCGCTCTACCGCCTCCGCGTACGCCGCCCTGGCGTGCCCGCTCACCACAGCGGCCGCACCGCCGGCGGCCGGTGAACGCGGATGCCAGCCGAGCAGATGACGCCAGCTCAGCGGCGCACCGGCGATCGGCCGGGTCACGAGCCCCGGCGTCGGGAGGCGGCGGCCTTGGTGAGGCTTCCGGTGTCGGTGATGGCCCGTACGGTCCGCAGATGGCGTAACTCCAGCTCCATGACCGCAAGTTATGGCCACGGTGACACGGCGGCAGTACGTGCGAGTCCTTTCTGTCCTGCGATGTCAGGCCTGTGTCCTACAGTCATTCATGTGCTGGACTACAACATCGAGGCAGCGGTCTACGACACCACGCGCGGCGGCGTGCCCCGCGCCGAGGCTGCGGCTCACGCCGTCCTCGGCCTGATCCCGCCCACCGCCCGCACCCTGCTGGACATCGGCTGCGGTACGGGGCTGGTGACCGAGCGCATAGCGCTCGGCCGCCCCGGGCTCCGGGTGATCGGTGCCGATGCCTCGCCGGGCATGGCGCGGATGGCGCACCAGCGGATCGACGCGGTGACACTCGCCGACGTACGGCGGCTGCCGCTGGCCGACGCCGCGGTCGACGCCGTCACCGCGGTCTGGCTGCTGCATCTGCTGAGATCCGCCGGGGCCGTACGGGAGGTGGTGGCGGAAGCCGCCCGGGTCCTGAGACCGGGCGGAGTCTTCGTCACCACGGTCGACAAGGACGCCGGGCACGATGTGGGCAGCGATATCGACGAGCTCTTCGCCCCGTACCTCACCTCGGACGCTTCGGACAGTGCGGAGATCGTCGGCGGATACGGGGAGCGGCACGGCCTGGAGCAGGTTGGGGAGGCGCGGTTCGCCGGCCACGGGCAGGGACGCTCACCGCTCGACACGGCGCGGGCCGTGCGCCAGGGAAAGTTCGCCTCGCGGCTCGCCCTGCCGGGGAACGCGGCCGAACGGCTCGCGATGCGGCTCACCGGCCTGCCGGAACCCGACAGGCTGCGCCCCGACCCCGCGTACCGCCTGCTGGCCTTCCGCCGCAGCTGACCGCGCCCGGGGCCGAGCGTCCCCCTCACACCCGCCAGGCGCCGTCCTCGGCCGCCTCCTTCACGAAAGCGCCGAAGTCCTTCGGCTCCCGGCCCAGGACGCGCTTCACCCCGTCCGTCGTCACCGCGTTGTGCCCGTCCAGCAGCATCGTGAACAACTCGGCCAGGAAGCCCGCTTCGGGCCCAGGCATGCCGTACCCCTCCAGCCCCGCCGCGTACTCGTCCCCGCTGACCGGCACGTACCGCATCTCACGTCCCGTCACGGTCGCGATCTCCGCAGCCACTTCGTCGAAGGTCAGCAGCCGGGGGCCGGTCAGTTCGTGCACCGCCTCCGCCTGGCTGTCACCGGCGAGCGCGGCGACGACCACGTCCGCCAGGTCGTCGGCGTCCACGAACGGCTCGGCGGTGGTCCCGGCCGGGAACACCAGCTCGCCGCCCAGCACCCCGTCCAGCAGGGCGCCCTCGCTGAAGTTCTGCGTGAAGAACGCGGAGCGTAGGACGGTGAGCGCCATGCCAGGGGCCGCCGCACGCAACGCCTCCTCCGCGACCACCGCCTGCGGCTCGCCGCGACCGGACAGCAGCACCACCCTCCGTACACCGCTCCGCGCCGCGATCCGGCCGAAGGCCTCCATGGCCTCCGCCGCGCCGGGCGCCGCGAGATCGGGGTAGTACGTCACGTACGCCGCATCCGCGCCGCGCAGAGCCGCCTCCCAGCCCGACTCGTCCTCCCAGTCGAACGGCACCCCGCCGCTGCGCGAGCCCGACCGCACCGGGACTCCGAGAGCCGTGAGCCGCTCCACCACCCGGCGGCCGGTCTTGCCCGTGCCGCTCGTCACCAGCACTGTTTCCTGCTTCAGGTTCTCCGTGTTCGTTGTCATGACTCAAGATTCGCCGGGCGGCCCCGTCCGCGACATCCTCGACCGTCTCGCCTCCATGCGCGTGCGTCTACGCTGGCGCGCATGGACGCACTCGCCGGACTGCTGGACGGGCCACGGGCCAGAGGCGCCTTCCTGCTCCGCATGGTCATGGAGCCGCCCTGGTCGGTACGGATCGAGGACCGCGCCCCGCTCTGCCTGATGTCCATGACCCGGGGCGAGGCATGGATCGTCCCCGACGCCGGGGCGGCGCCCGTCCTTCTGCGCCCCGGCGACATCGCGATCGCGCGCGGCCCGGAGCCGTACACGGTGGCCGATGTGCCCGGCACCTCCCCGCGGTCCCGTATCGGTCCGGGCGGCGTGTGCACCACGCTGTACGGGGAGCCGCTCGCCGAGTCCATGAGTCTTGGCGTACGCACCTGGGGCAACGCCCCCGACGGGTCGGCGACGATGCTCGTCGGGACCTACCTCCTGGAGGGCGAGATCAGCCGGCGGCTCCTCGACTCCTTGCCCGCGCTGCTCGTTCTGCGTGCCGATGCCAGGACAGGGCCGCTGCTGCGTCTCCTCGACGACGAGATCTCCCAGGACGAGCCGGGCCAGAGCGTCGTCCTCGACCGGCTGCTCGATCTGCTGCTGATCGCGGGCCTTCGCACCTGGTTCGCCCGGCCAGGCGCCGAGGCTCCGGCCTGGTACGTGGCCATGGGCGACCCGGTCGTCGGACACGCGTTGCGCCTGCTCCAGAACGATCCGGCCCATCCGTGGACGGTGGCAGGCCTGGCCGCAGCGACCGGAGTCTCCCGGGCCGCGCTCGCCCGCCGCTTCTCCGAACTGGTCGGGGAGCCTCCGATGGCGTATCTGACCGGCTGGCGCTTCGCCGTCGCCGCCGATCTGCTGCGGGGGACCGACGCCACGGTGGAGGCCGTGGCACGGAAGGTCGGCTACAGCGGCTCCTTCGCCTTCAGTGCCGCTTTCAAACGCGTCCGGGGCATGAGCCCGCAGGAGTACCGCGGGGGGCCGCCCGAGTCCCTGGATCACGGCTTGCCGAACCGGCAACAAAGTTCGACCGGGGCGTGAGTCCCGGGCACGCTGACGCCATGACCAAGCACACCGAGCACGGCCACGACGGACACCACGGGACCCACGGCGCCCACGGGCAGCAGCAGGGATCGGAACCGGCGGTGCACAGCCACGGACACGGCCACGACGCCGTCGACTTCGACTGGGACGTGATGGGGCCCAGGCTGGAGCAGGAAGGCGAGCTCGGCATGGGGCAGTACCGGGAAGCCGCACGCTGGATCGCCGGTCTCCCCTCGGCCCCGACAGTGCGCCGCGTCCTCGACGTCGGCAGCGGCCCCGGCGTCGTCACCTGTCTGCTCGCCGAGGTCTTCCCGGAGGCCGAGGTCGTCGCCGTGGACGGCACCCCGGCCCTCCTGGAGCGGGCGCGGGCTCGTGCGCAGCGGCTCGGCCTGGGGGACAGGGTCCGGACCCTCCACGCCGAACTCCCTGACGATCTCGGGAAGTTGGAGGAGGCCGATCTGATCTGGGCGGGCAACTCCCTGCATCACATGGGCGACCAGCGCGGCATCCTGGCCGGCTTCGCCGGACTGCTGCGCCCCGGCGGTGCCGTGGCCCTCGTCGAGGGTGGGCTGCCCACCCGTCAGCTGCCCCGTGACATCGGCATCGGCAGGGCAGGTCTTGAGGCCCGGCTCGACGCCGTCTCCGCGGACTGGTTCGCGGACATGAGGGCGGCCCTGCCGGACGCCAAGCAGGAGACCGAGGACTGGAACGCCCTGTTCACCGCGGTCGGCCTGGAGCCGCACGGCCCGCGCAGCTTCCTGCTCGATCTGCCGGCGCCGCTCTCCGCGACCGCCCGCGAGTATGTCGTCGCGAGCTTCGCCCGCCAGCGTGAGGGGTTCGCGGAGCGGTTGTCGGCCGAGGACATCGCCGTACTCGACCGGCTCCTCGACCCGGAGGACCCGGCCGGGCTGCACCACCGCGAAGACGTCTTCGTACTCTCGGCCCGGACGGTGCACCTGGCCAGGAAGGTCTAGAGCCTGTCTCTGGTTGTGATCACGGGGTGGAGTGGAGACTTCGGCCGCCTCGGCGATCACGCCTTCCAGCAGGGCCACGAAGACACCCGCTTCGTGCGGCGGACAGCGGCCGTGAGTACGCCGGTTGATCAGAGGGCCGGAAGCACCGTGGAAGCGCTAGGGTGCGTAGCTCGGGCGATGCGTGTCGAAGGGGAAGCATGGCATACCTGGTCGAGTTGCCCGTGTCCGGTACGGGTGAGGGGGCGGGCTCCGCTCTGCCGGACGCGAGCGGCACCGTCAAGGTCCAGATCGACGAGACGTCGGACGGTCTGGTCCAGGTCGCGCGTCCCGGACAGGTCGTGGCGCGTGCGACCCGGTCGCTCAGCGACATGCTGGCCGGGATCCGGCCGGTCGCGGAGAACTTCGTGGATGGTTTCCGCGACATGGAACGCCAACCCGACGAGATCGGCGTCGAGTTCGGTCTGTCCCTGTCGGCCGAGGCCGACGTGGTGATCTCCCGGACGACGGGCCAGGCCAACTTCAAGGTCACTCTCACCTGGCGCAATCAGCCGTCCGGCGACCCGGCCGCGGACGCGGTGGGCTGACGGTGCCCGCGTTACCGGCGCAGCGCGCGCAGGTCCCCGGCCCGCAATCCCTGGACGCGGCCGTGCTGCGCGTCTTCGACGCGCGGAGACAACCCGTCGGTGTCGGCTTCCTGGTGTCTGACACGCTTGCCCTGACCTGCGCGCATGTGGTGTCAGCTGCCCTTGGGGCCCCGCCCGGCACTCCGCCGGAACCCGGCGCGCGCGTCAGGATCGACCTGCCCCTCGTGCCCGCCCCAGCGGGCGGCGCCGCGCCGTACTCGACCGCGGTCGTCGAGCTCTGGGTGCCGCCGCGGGCGTCGGGTGGCGAGTCTTCCGGTGCCGCGGATATTGCGGTGCTGCGGCTGGAGACTCCGCTGCCTGGGGCGGGGCCGGTGCGGCTGGTGGCCGCGGAGGAACTGTGGGGCCACCGGGTACGGGCGTTCGGCCTGCCCGCGGGGCGTGCGGGCGGGGTCTGGCATGCGGGGGTGTTGCGTGCGCGTCAGGCGGACGGCTGGGTGCAGGCGGATCTCGCGGGCAGCGGATATCCGGTGTCGAGAGGGTTCAGCGGGGGTCCGGTGTGGGACGACCGGCTGGCGGGTGTGGTCGGCATGGTCGCGGTGGCCGAGTCCGGGCAGCCGCCGGTCAGTTACCTGATCCCCACGAGCGGTCTGCTGGCGGCCCGGCCCGAACTGAGCCCGCTCGTGCTCCCACCGTCGCCGTTCTGCGGACTCGCGGCCTTCCAGGAGGCCGACGCGGCGATCTTCCACGGCAGACAGACAGAAAGCGACGAGGTGGCGCGGGCGCTGGCCGTCGAGCGCCGGGTCACGGTCGTCGGCCCCTCGGGCTGCGGCAAGTCGTCGCTCGCCCTGGCAGGCGTGGCACCACGCCTGCGCGCGGAACGCGCCTTGGTGGTGGTCCTGCGGCTGGCGGCCGAAAGCAGTCCGCTGTCGGCCTTCGCGGCGGCGCTACTGCCGCTCCTGGAACCCGACCTTTCCGAGGCCGAGCGGCCGGACCGGATCGCGGAACTCGCCGCTCTGCTGCGCGGGCAGGGCCCGGCGAACGTCGTGGCACGACTGCTGGAACTCCGGGGCGGCAGCGGACTGCTCGTCGTGGTGGACCAGTTCGAGGAGGTCCTCGGTCTTGCGCCGGCCTCCGCGGACGAGTTCGCCGATCTGTTCATGGGCGACCCGCTGCCGGACACCGTCCGCATGCTGATCACGCTGCGCGCCGACTTCCTGGAGCCGGTGCTGGCCCATCCGCGGTTCGGTCCGGAAGTCGGCGGGCACCTGCACGCGCTCGCTCCGCTGGACCCGGGACGCCTGCGCGAGGTGGTGAACGTACCCGTCGAGTCCGTTCCCGGGGTGTCCTACGAACCCCAGCTTGCCGAGCGTATCCTCGCCGACATCGGCCCGGGACCCGGCGAACTGCCGCTCCTCGGCCTCACCCTCGACCTGTTGTGGCGGCGGCAGGAGAACGGCCTACTGACGCACCGGGCGTACGAGGAACTCGGCGGTGTCTCCGGCGCATTGGGCGTCCACGCAGACCGGGTCTGGGCCGCTTGCGTGCCACCGGAGGACGAGGAGGCGGCCAGACGGCTGTTCACCCGGCTCGTCCGGTTCCCGACGGGCATGCCCGCACCGACGCGCCGCATGGTGCTCCGCACCGAACTGGGCGCCGAGGAGTGGCGCATCGCCCAGCGGCTCGCGGGGACGCGGCTGCTGGTGACCGGTCGCAGCGCCGAGGGCACCGAGTCGGTCGAGCTCGCGCACGAGGCTCTGATCAGCGAGTGGGACAGACTGGCCGGCTGGACGACGGGAGACCGGGCGTTCCTGGAATGGCGGGCCTCGCTGCAACAGGACCTGGATCGCTGGGAGCACGCCAAGCGTGCTCCGCAGATGCTACCCACGACCACACAACTCACCGATTCCGAAAGGTGGTTGCGTGAGCGCTACGACGAACTGACCGACGTCGAACGGCACTACCTGGACGCCGGGCACATCCAACGCCGCTCAGGAGTCCGTCGGCGACGGGCCGTGCTCTCGGGAATCAGTCTCGCCCTGCTGCTGGTCCTGGTGGCCCTGTCGGTGTTCTTCGCCACGCGGCAGGAGAGCCAGGAACGCGCGGCGTCCTCAGCGTCCCGCGCCCTCGCACTGGCCGCGGAGGACGAGACGAGCACCGATCCGGCCCTCGGCGTGCTGATGGCCCTGGCCGCCCACCGGACCGCACCGACGCAGGAGGCCCGCAACCAACTGCTTCGGCAGTACCTGCGGTACGAGGGCTACGACCGGGTGCTGTCCGGCATGCTGGGCACGGTCAGGACCTTCACCGCCAGCCGGGACGGCGACGTCGTGCTGGCCGTCTCGGAACTGGGGCGGGCCACGCTGTACGTCGGGGCAACCTCCGGGCCCGTGCGCAGCGCACAGGTGCCCGCGACCGGGCAGGTCCTCCACGTAGCGGTGTCGGCGGACGGGAAGCGCGTCGCCTACATCCAGGCGGACGGCAAGGCGGTGTGGTTCGACGTGGACGCCGACGCCGACGGCCTCCTCGGCCCGGTGCACAGACTGCCCGACGCGCCGGGCATCGGCATCGGCTGGGACAGCTCGGCGGTCCCTTCCTCAATGTCGGCGGACGGCCGGATGTTCACCGCACGGGTCCGGGACCGCCTGGTGTGGTGGAACCTGGGCAGCGGCACCCTCGCCGGTGACGTGCCCGCACCCAAGAACATGTCCACCGACCTCTGGATCGGCCCGGAGGGGCGGACGCTGCTCGCCACGGCATACGAGGCGTCGGGTGAGCACAGCCTGCTGTCCGTCGACATGGCCACCGGCCGCGCCACGGAACTCCTGTCCGGCGCCGACAGCATCTACATGTCCGGGGATCGCCGGACCGCAGTCGTCTGCCGCCAGGAAATCAGGCTGGTCGTCGTCAGCCGCCACCGGACCTCCGACGGAGCCGGCATCGGCCGCCCCTACCGTGAGGGGGGCGACGAAAACGCCGCCGACCAGTGCACGGTGAACGCCGTCGACGCGGCGGGTCGGCGCGTCGCACTCGGCTGGGGCAACGGACTGCGCGTCGTGGACATGAACAGCAGCGAGACGATCTCCAGCGTGACCTTGATGGGATCCTCGGAGGACCTCCTGCCCGCCCCCTTCCTCGTGGAGTCGCACGGCAAGCTCTCCTACGCGGGCCATCAGGAGTCGATGATCGCCTTCGTGCAACTGGCCCCCGGCAAGCCGCTGCCGGAGGCCGCGCAGCACCGGCTCACCGTCGACGGGAAGCGGACGATCAGTGTCCTGGAGGACGGCTCCCGGCTGGAACTGCGCCCGGCGGCTCCGGAGCACAGCGGGCGCGTCGTCGCGCAGGCACCTCGCGCGAAGCCGTACTGGGTGCCCCAGGAGACCGACGTGCTCGCCCTCGACCCGGCCGGCGGGCTCGTCGCCGATCGCGAGGCCAGGAACGTGGTGGTCGTCCGCGACACGTCGACGCTGCGGAAGGTGGCCACCGTGACCACCCCCAGGCCGCCGAAGAGAAGGCCGGGCCCCCTTATGGTCAGCGACCTGGATGCCGGCGGGGCGCTCAGCCGGCACCTGTCGGAGTACGAGTTCCGCTACTACTTCGACCGGACCGGCCGCCTGCTGACGGTCTCCGGCAGTGTCGTCCAGCAGTGGGACGCGCGTACGGGTCGGCAGCTCGCCCGCTTCGACGCCGGCGCCCTGCGGCCCGACGGCGCCCCGGACGCGCCCGTGACGGTCGGCCCGTACCCGGCCCGGAACAAGATCTCCGTGATCGTTGAGGGACGGCCCGGCATCCGCGTTGTCGACATCACGGACGGACGGACCACGGATCGGGTGCGGACCGGTGACGGCGTCCTCTCCGTCCAGTTCGACCGCAGCGGCAGGAACTTCGCGGTCATGCGCCGCGGCACGGGTCTGGAGGTGTGGCAGCGCGGCGACCCGCCGCGCAAGGCGATCGGCCCGCTGAGCGCCATCGGTAACGACAGCACTCCGTACCGCGCCGTCTTCCTCGAGGACGGCCGCTACCTGATCGCCGCCGAAAACGCCGTACGGATCTACCGGATCGGGAAACGGGGCTACGACGACTCGTACGCGTTCGGCGAACCCTACGAGTGGGGGACGTACTCCTTCCCGGACGTGTCGAAGGACGGGAACACCGTGATCCAGAGTTCTCACGACGACGCAGGAAGTGCCCTGGTTCTCGACCCGGACCTGTGGAGACGAGAGCTGTGCCGCGTTGTCAGTCAGCGCACGTTCACGGCCGACGAACTCGACGACCTCCCGGCGGAGACGAATGCACGGCGGTTGTGCCCGTAACGGAGGGCCGCCCGACAAGCGCTGACAATTGATGCCCGAGCGAGGGGTCCGCATGGCGTATCTGATCGAACTTCCCGTTTCCGGCTTCACAGTGACTCCGACATGGCACCGGCCCTCGGCCCGGACCGCCGCATGACGCCGCCGGAAGGGCCCGAACGGCGGCGTGCGGGCATCGGACCGAAGGCGCTGGACAGGGCGCTGCTGCGCGTCTTCGACGTGCGCGGAGAGCCCGTCGGTGTCGGTTTCCTGGTGTCCGACACGCTTGCCCTGACCTGTGCGCACGTGGTGTCCGCCGCCCTCGGGGCCGCGCCCGGCTCTCCGCAGGAACCCGGCGCGCGCGTCCGGATCGACCTGCCCCTCGTGCCCGCCGCGGCGGGCGGCGCCGCGCCGCGCTCGACCGCTGTCGTCGAGCTCTGGGTGCCGCCGCGGGTGCCGGGTGATGAGTCCTTCGGTGGTGCCGACGTGGCGGTGCTGCGGCTGGACACACCGCTGCCCGGGGCGGGGCCGGTGCGGCTGGTGGCCGCCGAGGACCTCTGGGGCCACCGGATAAGGGCCTTCGGGCTGCCCGCGGGGCGCCCGGGCGGGGTCTGGCACGCGGGGGTACTACGGGCACGGCAGGCCAACGGCTGGGTACAGGCCGATCTCTCGGGCAGCGGCTACCCGGTGTCGAGGGGATTCAGCGGAAGCCCGGTGTGGGACGACCGGCTGGCAGGTGTGGTCGGCATGGTAGCGGTGGCCGAATCCGGTCAGCCGCCGGTCAGTTACGCCATTCCCACGAGCGGCCTGCTCGCAGCCCGGCCCGCACTCGAACCACTCGTACTCCCGCCCTCACCGTTCCGCGGGCTCGCAGCCTTCCAGGAAACCGACGCTGCGAACTTCCACGGCAGACGGGCCGAGAGCGACACGGTGGCCCAGGCGCTCCACGAACAGCAGTGGGTCACGGTCGTCGGTCCCTCGGGCGGCGGCAAGTCATCGCTCGCCCTGGCCGGAGTGGCACCACGACTGCGCGCGAAAGGTGCATCCGTGGTCGTGGTGCGGCCCGCGTCCGGGAGCAGCCCTCTGTCGGCCCTCGCCGCCGCGCTGCTGCCGCTCACCGAGCCCGACCTGCCCGAGACCCGCCGGCTGGCGCGGATACCCCAACTGTCCGGCGAACTCAAGGAACAGGGCCTGTCCGGGACGGCGGCGCGCCTGCTCGAACTCGGGCGCGGCAGCCGACTCCTCATCGTCGTCGACCAGTTGGAGGAGCTGCTCCAGCAGCCTCCGGACGCCGTGAACGAACTGGCCGACGTGCTGTTCGACCAGGACGCCCTGCCGCCCACGGTCCGGGTGCTGACCACCCTGCGCGCCGACTTCCTCGAACCCGTACTCGCCCACCCGCGCCTCGGGCCCGTCGCCGGCCGGCACCTCCACGCGCTTCGCCCGCTGGGCGAGGACGGGCTGCGCGACATCGTGACCAGACCTGTCCACAACCTCCCCGGGGTGTCCTACGAGACCCGCCTGGACGAACGC
The DNA here is from genome assembly GCF_042670885.1 of Streptomyces sp. NPDC057136. Taxonomy (NCBI): domain Bacteria; kingdom Bacillati; phylum Actinomycetota; class Actinomycetes; order Kitasatosporales; family Streptomycetaceae; genus Streptomyces; species Streptomyces sp. NPDC057136. The sequence continues at coordinate 99,722 of NZ_JBHUUV010000025.1, read as the reverse complement.
ATCCTCGAGGACACCGGCACCGAACCAGGCGTGCTGCCGCTCCTCGCCCTCACCCTCGACCTGCTGTGGCAGCGGCAGGAGGACGGCGTGCTCACCAACCGGACATACGACGAACTCGGCGGTGTCACCGGCGCGCTCGGCAACCACGCCGACCGGGTCTGGGCCGAGCACGTGCCGCCGCACGACGAGGAAGCGGCCCGTCGGCTGTTCACCCAACTCGTCCGGCTGCCGCTCGGCGCCGCGGTGGCGACGCGGCGCCTCGCGCGGCGCGGCGACCTCAGCGAGGAGCAGTGGCGCATCGCCCAGCGGCTCGCCGCGCACACCCGGCTCCTCGTGACCGACCGCAGCGCGGAGGGCACGGAGACGGTGGAGCTCACGCACGAGGCGCTGATCGGCGCATGGGGAAAGCTGGCCGCGTGGGTGGCCGAGGACCGCTCCTTCCTCGGGTGGCGGGAATCCGTACGGCACGAAATGGACCGCTGGCAGCAGGCGGAACGCGCCACCGATCACCTGCCGACCACCGTGGCGATGGCCGGCGCCAAGCGCTGGCTGCCGGACCGGGACGCGGCTCTGAGCGAGGCCGAGCGGGACTACCTGACGGCCGGCCGGGCCCACCGCCGCACCCGGGCCCTCGTTCGCACAGCCCTGTTCTCCGGGCTTGCCACGGCCCTGGCGTTCGCCGTGGTGCTCGGCACACTCTTCGTCACGGAAAGCCGCATCAGCCAGGAGCGCGCAGCCCTCGGCGGCTCACGCGCCCTCGCCCGAACCGCACAGGAGTCGACGGGCGCCGATCCTGCCCGCGCCGCGCTGCTCTCGCTCGCCGCGTACGACAAGTCCCCGACGCAGGAGGCCAAGAACGAGTTGATGCGGCAGTACCTCCAGTACAAGGACTACGACCGGGTGCTCTCCGGCAATCTCGGGGGGAGCATCTTCGCCAAGAGCCGGGACGGCAACGTGGTCCTGGCGGCGTCCGAGCGCTCTGGAGCCACCCTGTTCGTGCACGCCCTGACCGGGCGGGTGCGCAGCGTGCAGGTGCCCTCCAGCGACGAGGTCCAGTACGTCATGGTCTCGGCCGACGGGAAGCGCGCCGCGTACTTCCAGTACGACGGGAAAGCCGTGTGGTTCGAGGTGCGCGCCGACGCGGAGCACCCCGCGGGCCCACTGCACAGACTCCCCGACGCCCCCGGCACCGGCACGAACTGGAGCGACACGGTCACCCCCTCGATGTCGCTCGACGGCAGGATGATCGTCGCCCACGCCCACAAGCGCATCGTGTGGTGGAACCTGGACAGCGGCCCGCACAGCGCCCTTGCCGGAAACCTCCCGGCGCCCAAGGGCATGGAATTCAGACTGTGGCCGGCCGCCGACAACCGGACGCTGCTGGTGCCGGTGTACAAGCGGTTCCGCGCGTTCGGACAGGGGGAGAAGGCCAGTCTGCTCGCCCTCGACCTCGTGACCGGCAGAAGCCGACTGGTGGTGCGGGCCGACGCGGACCAGATCCGGCTCTCCGGCGACCGGACCACGGCAGTCCTGTGTCACGTGCGGGGCAAGACCACCGAGGTGACCCTCCACCGGGTCCAGGACGGCGCCCGGCAGGGACGCGCCTACCGGGAGAAGGACAAGGACTTCGCGTCGGACATCTGCATGGTGCAGGCCGTCGACGGCTCCGGGCGCCGGGTCGCCCTCAACTCCCTCAAGGGCCTTACCGTCGTGGACATGCACAGCGGCGAGGTCGTCTCCCGCAATGCCCTGCCTGCCGCGGCCTCCTCGGGGGCCACGAGCAGCCCGGTGCTCGTGGAGTCGGGTGGCGGGCTCTACTACGTCCGCCAAGACGCGTCGCTGATCGGCTTCGTCCAGCTGCGCCCCGGCTACTGGTTCGCCGACGTCAGCCAGCAACTGCTCACTCACGACGGCAAGTACACGATCAGCGTCCTGGCGGACGGCTCCCGTATGCAGGTGCACCATGCGCGGAAGGACAGCGACCGCGTGCTCGCCGATGCCTCCCGCCGCAAGCCCTACTGGGTGCCGGACCGCGGTGAGTCGCTCGCCCTGGACCACGGCGGACGGCTCGTCGCCGACCGCGAGGGCAGGAACATCGTCACCGTCCGCGACGCCACCACCCTGCGCCGGACAGCGACCGTGACCACCACCGAACCTCCACCGATGGCAGTCACCCCGCCGTCGATCGGTGACATCAGCCTCGACGGGAACGGCGACGACGAAAAGCCGAAGTGGGACTTCACCTACTTCTTCGACCACAGCGGAAAGCTGATCACTGTCGCGGGGAACGTCGTGGAGCAGTGGGACGCGCGCACCGGCAAGCGGCTCGCGCGGTTCGACGCCGCAACGCTCCGCTCCCGGGCCGGCGGTGACACGGACGCGGAGGTGATGATCGGCGCGTATCCTGCGCCGGACCGGATCACCGTCATGGTTCTGGGCAGGCCCGGAATCCACATTGTCGACATCACCACCGGACGTACGACCGACACCGTGAAGACTGGCGACGACATTCTCGCCGCCCATTTCGACAGGAGCGGCAAGTACTTCGCGATTCTGCGCCGGGGCGCGGTGTTAGAGCTGTGGCGGCGCGGCAACCCGCCGCGCAAGGAGATCGGTCCGCTGCGCAGCATCGCGGAGTCGTCGTCCACGCCGTACGCCGCCGGCTTCCTGGAAGGTGACGGCCGCTATCTCATCGCGGCGAACAATTCCGTACGGATCTACCGGATCGGCGAACGCGGCTACGAATCCTTCTATTCGTTCACCGGCCCGCGCGACAGCACCCTGGACGGGGAACACGCCTTCATGGGTGCCTCCGGAGACGGCAGCACCGTGATCCATATCGGCCCGGACGGCAGTGGCGGGCCGCTCCACCTCAGCCCGGGCCGGTGGTACAGCGAGCTGTGCGACATCATCGGCCACCGCGAGTTCACGCCCGAGGAAATGGACGTCCTCCCCGTTGAGCCGAGCACACGGAAACCGTGTGCCGAGGACGAGTGAGGCCATCGCCTGGCTCAGTGTCCGCCCCGGGGCTCCACGCAACCGCCCTCCATGTAGGCGCCGTGGGCCTCGACGTGAAGGGGCGGGCCCACGCCGCCGCTGACACACGGGGCGCCGGGAACGGAGAGGCTGAAGCCGAGCGCGTGGCCGGAGCCGTAGACCTGGGTCACTTCGGCCGGATACCCGAGCCCTTCCAGGACGGCTCGCACGTCCTGCTCGTTGGACGGGCCGGACCCGCCGGTCTCGCGCAGGGCATCGGTGATCCGGTCCGCGTGGGCGTCTCCACGGCACTGCTGATCGGGGCCGAGCGGTGCTGTCTGCTTGAAGGCGTGGTTCTCCCGGTAGCGGGATGCCTCGGGATTCTCGGGCTCCGTGGCGCCCGTCGCCGTCCGACTGGCCGACGGGCTCGGCGCGACGTCCGCGCAACGCGCCGCCACGTCCCGGAACTTCTTGTCGTGCTTCGCCCGGGCCTCCTCGGCCAGCTTCTTCCAGTCCTGCGCCGTGGACGGCCGGGCACTGGAAGGCGAGGCGGCGCCCGAGGGGCCGTCGGCCGAGTCCACGACGCGAGGAGCTTCGGTGCCGCAGCCGGTCAGAAGCAGCAGACCGGCGGCAACGGCCAGCGGTAGACGTCTCACGAAGGCACTCCATTCCCGTACGACAGGGGCCGGTCGATTGTGGGACGAGCGGATTGTCGTGGTCATGAGTATGCGTACTCATGACCAGGCCCTGTCTATCCGCCGGAGTGCGGCACCGGTTCCAACTGCCACCACTGGCCAGGGGAGTCGGTGTCCTCCCACTGCTGGACGTTGGCCCCGTCCTCGGTGCTCCCTCCGGCGACCTCCAGGACGAGGCCGCTGATGAAGCTGACGAGGGTGACGGTCCCGGGCGCCTCCAGGTGCTGTTCGATCAGCCACTCCTGGGCGCCGAAGTTGTTGGCCCTCCACTGCTGGATGTTGGCACCGTTCTCCGTGGAGGCGTTGGCGACGTCCAGGCGCTTGCCGCTGTGGGCGTTGACCAGATGATGGAGCGCCGCACCGTCGTGCACGGGGGAGATCTGCCAGTGCTGTGCGGCCGACCCGTTCTCCTTGCCCTGCTGCACGTTGGCGCCGCCACCCTTCGCCGCGCCGTAGACCTCCAGCAGCAGGCCGCTGGCCACATTGCGCAGGCGGTACGTGCCCGCTTCGACGACGGGCGCGGTGTCGGCGCTCATGTTCCGTTCTCCTCAGGCATGTTCGGACGGCGGAAGCCAGTATCCACCGGTGACCTGACGCACGACGACGCCGCCGGCCCTTGAGGCCGACGGCGTCGCATCACCGGATGCACTCGGTGACTCAGGCGTCGTAGTGGAACTCCGCCGGGTCCGGACCGAGGCGCTTGCCCTCGTCCAGAGCGGCGAACGCCGCGAGGTCGTCGGCGTCCAGCTCGAAGCCGAACACGTCCAGGTTCTCCACGATCCGCGACGGGGTCACGGACTTCGGGATCACCACGTTGCCCGTCTGGATGTGCCAGCGCAGCACCACCTGGGCGGGCGTCCGGTTGTGCTTACGCGCGATCGCGACGACGGTCGGGACCTCCAGGAGGCCCTTGCCCTGACCCAGCGGCGACCACGCCTCGGTGGCGATGCCGTGCTGGGTGTGCAGGGCACGCAGCTCGGCCTGCTGGAGCTGCGGGTGCAGCTCGACCTGGTTGACCGCGGGGACCACGGAGGTCTCGGCGATCAGGCGCTCCAGGTGCGCGGGCAGGAAGTTCGACACGCCGATGGCCTTCGCGCGGCCGTCCGCGTGGATCTTCTCCAGGGCCTTGTACGTGTCCACGTACGTGTCCTTGGCCGGCAGCGGCCAGTGGATCAGATACAGGTCGACGTAGTCGAGACCCAGCTTGTCGAGCGACGCGTCGAACGCGCGCAGCGTCGTGTCGTACCCCTGCTCGCTGTTCCACAGCTTGGTGGTGACGAACAGCTCGTCACGGGCGACACCGGAGGCGGCGACGGCCTTGCCGGTGCCCACCTCGTTCTCGTAGATCGCGGCGGTGTCGATACTCCGGTACCCGGACTCGATGGCCGTGGCCACCGCTTTCTCCGCCTCGTCGTCCGGCACCTGCCAGACACCGAAACCGAGCTGCGGCATGTCGACGCCGTTGTTGAGGGTGAGGGAGGGGACCTGGCTCACGAGCAGTCGATCCTTACGTTGTCGGCTGGTACTCCGAGAGTCAACGATCACGGAGGCGTACACATTCCCGCTCGCAGGAGTGGGGTGTGCGGGCGGCTCAGCGATACAGCGCGTCGACCTCGGCCGCGTACGCCGTCTCGATCGCCTTGCGCTTGAGTTTCAGCGAAGGGGTGAGCAGCCCGCGCTCCTCGGTGAACTGGTGCGCCAGTATTCGGAACGTACGGATCGACTCGGCCTGTGACACCGCCGTGTTGGCGGCCACGACCGCGCGGCGGACCTCCATCTCCAGATCGGGGTCCCGCACCAGTTCGCCCGGGCTCAGCGGCGACCGGCCCTGCATGACGAGCCAGTGGTCCACGGACTCCTGGTCCACGGTCACCAGCGCCGCGATGTACGGACGGTCGTTGCCGACGGCGATGCACTGCGCCACCAGCGGATGGGCCCGCACCCGCTCCTCCAGACCGGCCGGCGACACGCTCTTGCCGCCGGAGGTCACCAGGATCTCCTTCTTCCGGCCGGTGATCGTCAGATAGCCGTCCTCGTCGAGTGCACCGAGGTCGCCGGTGGCCAGCCAGCCGTCGTGGAGCGTCGCGTCGGTGGCCTTCGGGTTGCCCAGATAGCCGGAGAAGATGTTCGCGCCGTGCACCCACACCTCGCCGTCATCGGCGATGTGCACGGTCGACCCGGGGATCGGCTGCCCGACGGTGCCGTACCGGGTGCGCTCCGGCGGGTTCGCGGTCGCCGCGGCGGTGGACTCGGTGAGGCCGTACCCCTCGTAGACGAGGACACCGGCGCCCGCGAAGAACAGCCCGAGCGTGCGGGCCATGCCGGAGCCGCCCGACATCGCGTGCCGCACCCGGCCGCCCATCGCGTCGCGGACCTTCTTGTAGACAACCTTGTCAAAGAACTGGTGCTGCATCCGCAGCCCGGCGGAGGGACCGGGTCCGGTGCCGAAGGCCCGGTGCTCCATGGCCTCCGCGTACTTCACCGCGATCTCGACGGCCTTCTCGAAAGGTCCGAGCCGCCCCTCCGCCTCGGCCTTGCGCCGGGCGCCGTTGAAGACCTTCTCGAAGATGTACGGGACCGCGAGGATGAACGTCGGCCGGAACGAGACCAGGTCCGGCATCAGTGCGCGCGCCGAGAGCTCCGGCTGATGGCCCAGCTTCACCCGGCCCCGGAGCGCGGCGATCTCCACCATCCGGCCGAAGACGTGGGCCAGCGGGAGGAAGAGCAGGGTCGCGGCCTCGTCGCCCGGCTTGGAGTGGAACACCGGCTCCCACCGGCTGACCATGGTGTCCGACTCGAACATGAAGTTGGCGTGCGTGATCACGCAGCCCTTCGGGCGGCCCGTGGTGCCCGAGGTGTAGATCACGGTCGCCACCGACTCCGGCGTCACGGCACGGCGGTGCCGGTGCACCACCTCGTCGTCGATCTGTGCGCCCGCCGCGACCAGCTCGCCCACCGCGTCGGCGTCCAGCTGCCACAGCCGCTTCAGATGGGGCAGCCGGTCGACGACCGAGCCGATGGTCATCGCATGGTCCTCGTGCTCGACCATGACGGCGGTGACCTCGGCGTCGTGGAGCATCCAGAGGACCTGCTCGGCCGATGACGTCGGGTAGATCGGTACGGACTGGGCACCGACGGTCCACACCGCGAAGTCGAAGAGTGTCCACTCGTAGCGCGTACGGGACATCAGGGCGATGCGGTCGCCGAACCGGACGCCGTGCGCGATCAGCCCCTTGGCCAGGGCCAGCACCTCGTCGCGAAAGTTTGCGGCGCTGACATCGCGCCAGTGTCCGTCCGCGTCCTTGCGCCCCAGCGCGATCCGGTGCGGATCGTCCTCGGCGTTGTCGAACACGGTATCGGCGAGACCGCCGACGTGGGGCGCGGCCGCCATGGGTGGGACAGTGAATTCGCGCAATGAACCGCTCCTCGTGGCCTCCGCACAGCGCCGCGACGCTACCCCACAGGGCGCCGTCGCGGGAGAGTGTGAAGCCTCCGTAACGCATAGCATCTGCACAGGTCAGCCGTAGATATCCGGCCAGATGGGCAAGGCCCGGGCAGACTTCCGACCACGGAGTACGGGGCTTGCGCCGGAATCTCCACCGAATCTGTACATCGCGATCACTCCCATTCTGTACGGGTATACCGCCCTTCCTCGCTTATGTACGCCCCCGCTGTCAGGCGGATTCCCGGCCGCTGATCCCCCGGTGCAGCCGGTCGCCGCCCGCCAGGATCGCCGAGGCCAGGGCGTCCGCCGCTTCCTGTGCCCGTCCCCGGTTCCTGCCGTGCAGCAGGACGAAGTCCACGTCGCCGAGCTCCGGCAGCCCCGCCCTGGCCGGCACCGGCGCCAGTCCGGGCGGGATCAGCCCGCGGGTGTGCGCCATGACGCCCAGGCCCGCGCGGGCCGCCGCGATCAGTCCGCTCAGGCTCGTACTCGTACAGGCCACCCGCCAGGACCTGCCGTGCTCCTCCAGAACCTCCAGGGCACGGGCCCGGGTGATGCCGGGCGGCGGGAAGACGATCAACGGCACCGGGCGCTCCGGGTCGATCCGGAGCTGCGGTGCGCCGATCCAGGCCAGCACGTCCCGCCAGACGACCTCGCCGTGCGTGTCGCCCGTGCGCCGCTTGGCCAGCACCAGATCGAGGCGGCCCGCCTCCAGCTGCTGGTGCAGGGTCCCCGACAGCTCCACGGTCAGCTCCAGTTCGACCTCGGGGTGGTCGCGGCGGAACGATTCCAGGATCTCCGGAAGCCTGGTGAGCACGAAGTCCTCGGAGACGCCGAACCGCAGTCGGCCGCGCAGCCGCGTGCCGGTGAAGAAGGCCGACGCCCGCTCGTGCGCCTGGAGGATCGACCGGGCGAAGCCGAGCATCGCCTCGCCGTCCTCGGTGAGATCGACGCTGTGGGTGTCCCGGGCGAACAGCTGCCGCCCGGTCGCGTCCTCCAGCCGCCGCACATGCTGACTGACCGTGGACTGGCGGACACCGAGCCTGCGTGCGGCCTGCGTGAAGCTCAGGGTCTGCGCGACGGCGAGAAAGGTACGGAGCTGGGCGGGGTCGTACATGGACCCAGGTTATCGCGATCCGTGATGACAGTCAGAACGGTATGCCGGATTCCCGATTGCCCCGATCAGGAGCACGATGGGGAGGGCACGACCTGACCGAGAGACACGTGGAGCACATGAGCCGCCGCACCCTGAAGCTGCCGTCCTGGCTGCCGATCGACCCGTACATCCTGGCGCTGATCGGCACGGTCGTGCTCGCGGCGCTGCTGCCCGCATCCGGAACCGCTGCGGAGGTCGCGGGCGGGGCGTCCACCGGAGCGGTCGCCCTCCTCTTCTTCCTCTACGGAGCCCGGCTCTCCACCGCCGAGGCACTCGAAGGTCTGAGGCACTGGCGCCTCCATCTCACCGTCCTGGTCTGCACGTTCGTCGCGTTCCCGCTGCTCGGACTGGCCGGCAAGGGACTCGTGCCGTACGTCCTGACGCCCCAGCTCCAGGAGGGCCTGCTCTTCCTCTGCCTGGTCCCCTCGACGATCCAGTCCTCGATCGCCTTCACCTCGATCGCCCGCGGCAATGTGCCCGCGGCGATCTGCGCGGGCTCCTTCTCCAGCATCGCCGGGATTCTCCTCACCCCGCTGCTCGCCGCCCTGCTGCTCGGGGGGAGCGGCGGCGGCTTCTCGGCCGACGCGCTGCTGAAGATCGTGCTCCAGCTGCTGGTGCCGTTCTTCGCCGGGCAGGTGCTGCGCCGGTGGATCGGCGGCTTCCTCGCCCGCCACAAGAAGGTCCTCGGATATGTCGACCGCGGATCGATCCTGCTGGTCGTCTACACGGCGTTCAGCGAGGGCATGGTCGCCGGCATCTGGCACCAGGTCACCCCGGCCCGCCTCGGCGCGCTGCTCGCCACCGAAGCGGTGCTGCTCGCGCTGATGCTCAGCCTGACCTGGTACGGCGCGAAACGCCTCGGATTCGGCCGGGGGGACCGGATCGCCATCCAGTTCGCCGGCTCGAAGAAGAGCCTGGCAGCCGGACTGCCGATGGCGAGTGTCCTGTTCGGCGCGCACGCGAGTCTCGCGGTGCTGCCGCTGATGCTCTTCCACCAGATGCAGCTGATGGTCTGCGCGGTGATCGCGAAACGACGCGCGCGCGACCCGCTGCCGACGAGCGCGGCGGTCCCGCAGGAGACCGTCACGGTGGGCTGAGACCGGGCCCGGCAGGGTCCGGCCGGCGCAGGGGGCGCTCCCCGCCGTCCGGACCCCCGACCCGTGCAGCGGGCGGGCCCCGCGTCAGCCCGTGCCGGCCGTCGCCTCCAGGGCGATGCGGTGCTCACCCGCGTACACGTTCATGGACGGACCCCGGAGGAAACCGACCAGGGTCAGTCCGCTCTCGGCCGCCAGATCGACGGCCAGCGACGACGGCGCCGAGACGGCGGCGAGCATCGGAATGCCGGCCATCACCGCCTTCTGCGCCAGTTCGAACGAGGCCCGCCCCGACACCAGCAGAATCGCTCGCGAGAGCGGCAGCCGGTGATCGGTGAGGGCCCGGCCGACGAGCTTGTCGACCGCGTTGTGCCGGCCGACGTCCTCCCGGATGTCGAGCATTTCGCCCGCCTCCGAGAACAACGCCGCCGCGTGCAGACCCCCGGTCCGGTCGAACACCCGTTGTGCCTCGCGCAACCGGTCGGGGAGGCCGGCGAGCAGTTCGGGCGTCACCCGGACCGGGGGCGTATCTGCGACGGGATGACGTGTGGTGGTGCGGACGGCGTCGAGGCTCGCCTTGCCGCACAGACCGCACGACGACGTGGTGTACACGTTGCGTTCGAGCGTGATGTCGGGGACCACGACGCCCGGCGCGAGTTTCACGTCGACCACGTTGTACGTGTTGACTCCGTCGGCCGTCGCCCCGGCGCAGTACACGATCGACTGCACCTCGGAGCCCTCACCGATCACGCCCTCGCTCACCAGGAAGCCCGCCGCCAGCGCGAAGTCGTCACCGGGGGTACGCATCGTGATGGCGAGCGGCTTGCCGTTCAGCCGGATCTCCAGCGGCTCCTCGGCGACCAGTGTGTCGGGGCGGGTGGTGACCGCCCCGTCCCGGATGCGGATGGTGCGGCGGCGCTCGGTGACCCGTCCCATGGCGGTTAAACCCGATTCTGTACGTGTTGGTAGCCGAAACGGCCCTTGATGCAGAGGTTGCCGTGGGTCACCGGGTTGTCGTGCGGCGAGGTGACCTTGACGATCTCATTGTCCTGCACGTGGAGGGTGACGTTGCAGCCGACGCCGCAGTACGCGCAGACGGTGGTGGTCTCGGTCTGGGCCGGTTCGTCCCAGGTGCCGGCCGCGCGCATATCGAACTCGCTCTTGAAGGAGAGCGCCCCGGTGGGGCAGACCTCGATGCAGTTGCCGCAGTAGACGCACGCCGAATCGGTCAGCGGGGCGTCGTGCTCGGTGGAGATACGGGCGTCGAAACCGCGCCCCGCCACGGCGATCGCGAAGGTGTTCTGCCACTGGTCGCCACATGCGTCCACGCACTTGTAGCAGAGGATGCACTTGTCGTAGTCGCGGACGTAGAGGTCGTTGTCGACCTTGGCTTCCTCGTTGACCCGGGCGGCGTCCGGACCGAAACGGTCCGGCTTCGCCTCGTACTCCTTGAGCCATTCCGCGGCCCGCGGCGTCGTCGACAGGTCGGTGGACGAGGCGAGCAGCTCCAGGACCACCTTGCGGCTGTGCCTGGCCCGCTCGGTGTCCGTCAGCACCGTCATGCCCGCTTCCGCGCGGCGCGAGCACGCGGGTGCGAGGGTGCGGGCGCCCTCCACCTCGACGACGCAGACCCGGCAGGCGTTCTTCGGAGTGAGCGTGTCGCCCTGGCACAGGGTGGGGATGTCCTTGCCCGCCGCCCGGCAGGCGTCCAGGATCGTCGAGCCCTCCGGGACCCGGGTCTCCTGCCCGTCGAGGGTGAACTCGACCAGACGGCGCGGAAGTTGCAGCGGCACAGCGGTCACTTGTAGACCCCCAGACGGTCGATGGCCGACTCCACGGCATTCCAGGCGGTCTGCCCCAGACCGCAGATCGAGGCGTCCCGCATGGCCTGCCCCACCTCTCTCATCAGCGCGATGTCCTCGGCGGCGCCGGTGCCGGTCCGGTCCACGATCCGGTGCAGCGCCTCCTCCTGGCGCACGGTGCCGACCCGGCAGGGCACGCACTGGCCGCACGACTCGTCGCGGAAGAACTCGGCGATCCGCAGCAGAATGCGGGGCAGCTCGACGGAGTCGTCCAGGACCAGCACCACCCCCGAACCGAGCGTGGTGCCCGCCGCCCGCGTCCCCTCGAAGGTGAGGGAGATGTCCAGCTCGTCGGGGCGTACGAAGCCGCCCGCCGCTCCGCCGAGAAGCACCGCCCGCAGATTCTGCGACGGGCCCGCAAGGTCGAGCAGTTCCCGCAGATTCGCGCCGAACGGCAGCTCGTAGATGCCGGGGCGGGCGACCTGCCCCGATACGCAGAACAGTTTGGTGCCGGTCGACGCTCCGGTGCCGGTGGCCGCGTAGGCGGCGGCTCCGTGCTCCAGGATCGGCAGGACGTTGACCAGCGTCTCGACGTTGTTGACGGCGGTCGGCTTGCCGAAGAGCCCCTTCTCCACCGGGAACGGCGGTTTGGAGCGTGGCTCGCCCCGCTGCCCCTCGATCGAGTTGAAGATCGCGGTCTCCTCGCCGCAGATGTACGCCCCGGCCCCGCGCCGGATCTCGATGTCGAAGGCGTATCCCTGCCCGAGGACGTCCGGCCCCAGCAGGCCGCGGGCGCGGGCGGCCGATATGGCGTTGCTCAGCCGTTCGTACGCGCGCGGGTACTCGCCGCGCAGGTACAGGTAACCGTGCTCGGCGCCGACGGCGTATCCGGCGACGGTCATCGCCTCGATCAGCGCGAAGGGGTCGCCCTCCATCAGGACGCGGTCCTTGAACGTGCCCGGTTCGCTCTCGTCGGCGTTGCAGACCAGGTAGTGCGGGCCGTCGGCCTGTTGGGCGGTGGCCTGCCACTTGCGTCCGGTGGGGAACGCGGCGCCGCCCCTGCCGACGAGGCCGGCGTCCAGTACTTCGCGGATCACCCCGGTGGGGCCGAGGGCGAACGCCCTGCGCAGGGCGGTGTATCCGCCGGTGGACCGGTAGTCGTCGAGGGAGGTGGGGTCGACTGTGCCGATGCGCTTGAGGAGGACGAGGTTGGGGGAGCCGGCCTGGGGAACGGCGGATTCGGCGGGGGGTTCGGTGGGGGCGGATTCGGGGGAGCGGGTGGCTGCGGCGAGCGTGGGGGCGGTGGCTGGGGCGATGACCGCGTGGCGGTGGGGGGCGCCTGCGGCGGGCCATTCCCCACCCCGCCCCTTCCCGTAACCGGGGGCTCCGCCCCCGGACCCCCGCTCCTCAAACTCCCCCAAGGGCTGCGTCCAGGGGGAGCCCCCAGGGGCTGGGAGGCGAGCAGGTGGCTCGGGCGCTGGATCTCCCGCCTGGAGCAGCAGCGCCGCCGGGGCCCTTTCGCACAGGCCCAGGCAGGGGCTCTCCTGCCAGACCGCGCCCTCCGCCGGGGTGCCCGGTTCGCCCAGTTGTTCGCGCAGGGTCGCGCAGAGCGCCCCTGAGCCGCGGGCCGCGCAGGCCAGGTCGGCGCAGACGTGGAGCACCTTCGCGGGGCGGGGCTTCACGGAGAACATCGAGTAGAAGGTCGCGACGCCGTACGCCTCCGCCGGAGCCACCGTCAGCCGGCGGCAGATGTAGTCCAGCGCTCCCTCGCTGATCCACCCCACCCGGTCGTTCACCGCGTGCAGGGCGGGCAGAAGCTGGTCGCGCCGGTCCTTGGCGGCCGAGGCGCCGCCCTTCGCCCAGCGCAGGTCCTCGTCGGTGCGTTCGGTGGCGCCCTCCCAGCCGGACGGCGGGGGGCCGAGCAGGGCGTCGACCGCGGCGCGTTCGGAGTCCGAGGGGGCGGCACCGGTGAATCTCAGGTCCATGCGGGCACCAGCTTCTCTATCCGTACGGCGGAGGCCTTGAACTCGGCGGTGCCGGCGATCGGACAGTTCGCCTCGATCGTCAGCTGGTTGGTGTCGGTCTCGTCAGGGAAGTGCATCGTCATGAAGGCCAGCCCCGGCCGCAGACCGGGGTCGATCCACACGGGCGCGGTGACGCTGCCTCGCCGGGACGAGACCCGTACCTGCTCCTCGCTCGCGACGCCGTACGCCTCGGCGTCCTCCGGGCAGAGCTCGATGTACTCGCCGCGACGCAGGGGAGAGGCGTAACTGCCGCTCTGCACACCCGTGTTGTACGAGTCGAGGCGACGCCCCGTCGTCAGCCGCAGCGGGTACGTCTCATCGGTGAGGTCGACCGGCGGGTCGTGCGCCACCAGGCCGAAGGGGGCCGCGGGTCCTCGCCGCGCCGGGTCGGTCTCCCAGAGGCGGGCGTGCAGGAAGCTCGACGGCAGTTTCTCCGTGTCCGGGCAGGGCCACTGCAGCCCCTGGTGCTGGGCCAGCCGCTCGTACGTCATGCCGAAGTGGTCGGGGGACAGGGCCCGCAGTTCGTTCCAGACGGCCTCGGAATCGGCGAACTTCCAGTCGTGGCCCAGGCGTTCGGCCAGTGCGCAGATGATGTCGATGTCCTCGCGGGCCTCGCCCGGAGGCACCAGGGCCGCCCGGACCCGCTGCACGCGCCGTTCGCTGTTGGTCGTCGTGCCGTCCGTCTCCGCCCACGCGGCGGCGGCGGGCAGGACGACATCGGCCATCTCGGCCGTCTTCGTCAGGAAGATGTCCTGCACCACCAGATGGTCGAGCGAGGCGAGGCGCCGCACGGCCTGTTCGCTGTCGGCCTCGGACTGGGCCGGATTCTCGCCGATGCAGTACACGGCCCGCAGCTCGCCGCTCTCCATCGCCTCGAACATCTCGGTGAGCGTCTTTCCGTAACGGGGCTGGATGACGGTCTCCCAGGACTGTTCGAACTTCTCCCGCGACCGGGGGTCGAGGATGTCCTGGAAGCCGGGCAGCTTGTTCGGGATGGCGCCCATGTCGCCGCCACCCTGCACGTTGTTCTGGCCGCGAAGCGGCTGCACCCCGGAGCCGTACCGTCCGACGTGCCCGGTGAGCATCGACAGGTTGATCAGGGCGCGGACGTTGTCGGTGCCGTTGTGGTGCTCGGTGATGCCCAGCGTCCAGCACAACTGGGCGCGTTCGGCGGTGGCGTAGGCGTGCGCGAGGTCCCGGATCGCTTCGGCCGGGACGCCGGTGACCTGCTCCGCGGCTGTCAGCGTCCAGGGCTCGACGAGCGCCGCGTACTCCGCGAAGCCGGTCGTGGCCCGGTCCACGAACGCGGTGTTGACCAGCCCGGCGTGGATGATCTCGCGGCCGATGGCGTGCGCGAGCGGGATGTCGGTGCCGACGTTGAGGCCGAGCCAGCTCTCCGCCCACTCCGCGGTCGAGGTGCGGCGCGGGTCGACGGCGTACATCCGGGCCCCGTTGTGGATGCCCTTCAGTACGTGCTGGAAGAAGATCGGGTGCGCGAAACGGGCGTTGGAGCCCCACATGACGACGAGGTCCGTGTGCTCGACCTCCTCGTACGAAGAGGTGCCGCCGCCCGAGCCGAAGGCGGCCGAGAGCCCGGCGACGCTGGGGGCATGGCAGGTGCGGTTGCAGGAGTCGACGTTGTTGGTCCCCATCACCACCCGGGTGAACTTCTGGGCCACGTAATTCATCTCGTTGGTGGCGCGGGCACAGGAGAGCATCGCGAAGGCATCGGGGCCGTACGCCTCACGGGTCTGCCGGAATCCGGCAGCCGCGCGCGTCAGCGCCTCGTCCCAGCTCGCACGGCGCAGATTCCCGCCCTCGTCGCGTACGAGCGGGTGCGTCAGTCGTTCGTACGTCTTCGGCTGCCGGCCCTTGCGGAGCCTGCCGTCGTTGCCGTTGGTGCGGCTGTTGTTCATGGTGCGCTCCCTGCTGGGGCCGAGGAGGTGGTGGCGAGGAGGTCGGCGAGCGCGTGCACGGCGCGCAGCGTCGGTACGGGCGTCCCGGCCAGTCCGGCCAGCTCGACGACGGCGGCGAGCAGCACGTCGAGTTCGAGAGGTTTGCCCTTCTCCAGGTCCTGGAGGGTGGAGGTCTTGTGGTCGCCGACGCGTTCGGCGCCCGCGATGCGCCGCTCCACGGAGATCTCGGGGTGGCAGCCGAGGGCCGCCGCCACGTCGAGGGTTTCGCGCATCATCGACTCCACGAGTGCGCGGGTGTCCGGATGGCGGCAGATCTGGCCCATGGTGGCTCTGGCCAGCGCGCTGATCGGGTTGAAGGAGATGTTGCCGAGCAGTTTGATCCAGATGTCGTTGCGCAGATCCGGTTCGACGGGGCACTTGAGCCCGCCCGCGACCATCGCGGCGCTGAAGTCGAGACAGCGCTGCGAGACGGAGCGGTCCGGCTCACCGATGGAGAAGCGGGTGCCTTCCAGGTGGCGTACGACGCCGGGCGCCTCGATCTCCGTGGCGGCGTACACGACGCACCCGATGGCGCGTTCGGGCGGCAGGGTGGCGCTGACCGCGCCCGCCGGGTCGACGCTGTCGAGACGGCGCCCGGTGTGCGGCCCCGCGAGGCCGTGGAAGTACCACCAGGGAATGCCGTTCTGCGCCGCGATGACGGCGGTGCGGTCATGCATCAGCGGATGGACCAGGGGGCCCGACACCGCGTACGAGTTGGCCTTCAGGCCGAGGAACACATAGTCGACGGGTCCGACGTCCGAGGGGTCGTCGGTGGCCGAGGGGCGCGCGGTGAAGTCGCCGCGCGGACTGAGGACGCGCACACCGTCACGGCGCATGGCCGCCAGATGCGGACCTCGGGCGATGAGATGGACCTCGGCGCCGGCGCGGTGGAGCGCGGCCCCGACATAGGCGCCGATGGCTCCGGCACCGACAACTGCGACTTTCACGGGGCTCTCCGTTCGGTGAGAGGACCGAGCGAGGGTGTCAAGTCGACAGAATATTGTCTACAGTATGCCTTCTGGAGGGTCAAGGCTGTTGTCAAGGCTCCAACCTCCGGGCCGGAATCCTGTGGGGTTACGTGCCCCCGTACCGGGCGGTAGCGACCAAGACTGGATGGTTCCTGCCATACGTATCGAGGGGAACCCGTACATGACCGGCTCACGTGTCGTGGCGCTCGGCCACTATCAGCCCGCCAAGGTGCTCACCAATGACGATCTGGCCGCCATGGTCGACACCAGTGACGAGTGGATCACCAGCCGTGTCGGCATCAAGACCCGTCACGTAGGTGGTCCCGACGAGCCGGTGGACGAGATGGCCGCACACGCGGGAGCCAAGGCGCTGGCCTCGGCCGGCCTGCAGCCCTCGGATATCGACATGGTCCTCGTGGCCACCTCCACAGCCATCAACCGCTCGCCGAGCATGTCCGCGCGGGTCGCGGCGCGGCTCGGTATGGGCTCGCCCGCTGTGATGGACATCAACGTGGTCTGTTCCGGCTTCACGCACGCCCTGGCGACCGCGGATCACGCGATCAGGGCCGAGGCCGCCACGCGGGTCCTGGTCATCGGCGCCGACAAGATGGCCGATATCGCCGACTGGACCGACCGCACCACCTGCGTCCTGCTCGGTGATGGTGCGGGCGCGGCGGTCGTCGTCGCGGACCCCGGTGCCGGTGACCGGCCCGGGATCGGTCCGGTCCTCTGGGGCTCGGTGCCCGAGATGGGTAACGCCGTGCGCATCGAGGGCACGCCCCCGCGCTTCGCGCAGGAGGGGCAGTCCGTCTACCGCTGGGCCACCACGCAGCTGCCGCCGATTGCCCGCAAGGTGTGCGAAAAGGCAGGAATCGCCCCCGAGGACCTCGCCGCGGTGGTGCTGCATCAAGCCAATTTGAGGATCATCGAACCGGTCGCGAAGAAGATCGGTGCGGTCAACGCGATCATCGCCCGTGATGTGGTGGATTCGGGCAATACATCCGCCGCTTCCATCCCGATGGCACTGTCCAAGCTGGTGGAGCGCGGGGAGGTCGAGAGCGGTGCACCGGTGCTGCTTTTCGGCTTCGGAGGCAACCTCTCGTACGCCGGTCAAGTGATCCGCTGTCCCTGACCCGCATTGTGCTCGGTAGACTGTAGACGATAAGCAATTGCTCGTCGCCTGGAGGGGGACCGCCGATGTTGTCCACAGGACTGCCGCAAGGGGCTGTGCCAAAGCTGGAGCGGCCCGGTCCGCTGCGCGAGCGCATCTACGAGGCGCTGCTCGAACTGATCACCACACGAGCGCTGCGCCCCGGCCAGCACCTCGTCGAGAGTGAACTCGCGGGGCATCTCGGGGTGTCCAGGCAGCCGGTGCGCGAAGCGCTCCAGCGGCTGAACACCGAGGGCTGGGTCGACCTGCGTCCCGCGCAGGGCGCCTTCGTCCACGAGCCCACCGAGCATGAGGCGGACCAGCTGCTCTCGGTCCGTACGCTCCTTGAGGCCGAGGCGGCCAGGCTCGCCGCCGCCAACTCGGGCACGGCAGGCATCGCGGCGCTCGAAGAGCTCTGCGCCAAGGGCGAGCAGGCCGTGGCCGACGACGACGTGGACCTGGCGGTCGCCACCAACGCCGCCTTCCACGCCAAGGTCATGGAGCTGGCCGGCAATGTCGTCCTCGCCGAACTGGCCGGACAGGTGGACCGCAGGGTCCGCTGGTACTACACGCCGGTGGCCCGTCAGCGCGGCACCCAGTCGTGGATCGAGCACCGCGCACTGATCGCGGCGATCTCCTCGCGGGACGAGCAGCGGGCCACGGAGGTCATGCGCGCGCACACGGAGCACACGCGCGAGACGTACCACCGGCGCGAAGAGGCATAGAAGAAGAGGCATAGAAGAGGCGTCTGATCGGACCGATGGGGCACCGGGAACTCCCGGTGCCCCATCGGTGTGTCCGGGCGGGCGCATGTCTTTGTCCTGGGTGTGGAGAAAGTTGGAGCGGATTGCTGCGCAACTTCTTCCCACTCCGGGAAAGCGCTGCTACGTTCCCCTCCAAAGCCCGACGGACTGTCCGATGTGGCGGGGAGGGACGTGTGAGACGCATGACGGCTCGACCCGCGAACGCGCATCAGGCGCGACTGCTACGGCTGTTGCGCGACGGCGGCCCCAACTCCCGTGCGCAGCTCGGAGACGAGATCGATCTCTCGCGCTCCAAGCTCGCCGTCGAGGTGGACCGGCTGCTGGAGACCGGCCTCGTCGTGGCCGACGGACTCGCCGCCTCGCGCGGTGGGCGCCGCTCCCACAACATCCGGCTCGCCCCGGCACT
Organism: Streptomyces sp. NPDC057136; assembly: GCF_042670885.1. Classification (NCBI taxonomy): domain Bacteria; kingdom Bacillati; phylum Actinomycetota; class Actinomycetes; order Kitasatosporales; family Streptomycetaceae; genus Streptomyces; species Streptomyces sp. NPDC057136. The sequence goes on along the minus strand of NZ_JBHUUV010000025.1, from coordinate 81,290 downwards.
GCGGTTCCTCGGTGTCGACATCGGCGCCACATCCATCGATGTGGCTGTCACCAACGCCGAGTTGGAGGTCCTCGGGCACCTCAACCACCCCATGGACGTACGCGAAGGTCCCGTCGCCGTCTTCGAGCAGGTGCTGTCGATGGCAGCCAAGCTCCGGGCCTCCGGGCTCGCCGAGGGCTTCGACGGCGCGGGCATCGGCGTACCGGGGCCCGTCCGCTTCCCCGAAGGCGTACCGGTCGCGCCGCCGATCATGCCTGGCTGGGACGGTTTCCCGGTCCGCGAGGCGCTCAGCCAGGAGCTGGGCTGCCCCGTCATGGTCGACAACGACGTGAACCTCATGGCGATGGGGGAGCAGCACGCGGGCGTCGCACGCTCCGTGGGCGACTTCCTCTGCGTCAAGATCGGTACGGGTATCGGCTGCGGCATCGTCGTCGGCGGCGAGGTCTACCGCGGTACGACGGGCAGCGCCGGGGACATCGGCCACATCCAGGTGGAACCGGACGGCAGGGCCTGCGCCTGCGGCAACCGGGGCTGCCTGGAAGCCCACTTCAGCGGCGCGGCGCTCGCCCGCGACGCGGAGGACGCGGCACGCTCCGGGCGGTCGGCGGAGCTCGCGGCCCGGCTCGAAGCGGCAGGGAAACTCAACGCCGTCGACGTCGCCGCCGCCGCGGCGGCCGGTGACGCCGCCGCTCTCGACCTCATCCGTGAGGGCGGCAACAGGGTCGGCCAGGTCATTGCCGGACTCGTCAGCTTCTTCAACCCTGGTCTGGTGGTGATCGGCGGCGGTGTGACCGGTCTCGGCCACAACCTGCTCGCCAGTGTCCGGACCCAGGTCTACCGGCAGTCCCTGCCGCTCGCCACAGGCAACCTTCCCATCGTCCTGGGGGAGTTGGGACCGGCCGCCGGAGTGATCGGCGCCGCCCGGCTCATCAGCGACCACCTGTTCTCACCGGCCTGATCCTCGGACCGGTCAGCACGACAGCACGTCCGCACGAGCACGTCCAGTACCTCCCGCACCCCCCGTACCTCGCCCTGCCCGCTCACCGGTCCCGCACCGAGGGGATTTGTCATGGCACCAGAACCGGCATCAGCGTCGGTACCGGCACCGGAACCCGCACAGGTTCCGGCCCCGGAAACAGCAGCGGAAACCGCACCCGAACGACCCCTGCTCACCATGTCCGGCATCACCAAGTCCTTCCCCGGTGTACGCGCCCTCGACGGCGTGGACCTGGAAGTACAGGCCGGCGAAGTCCACTGCCTCCTCGGGCAGAACGGCGCCGGCAAGTCCACTCTCATCAAGGTGCTGGCCGGGGCCCACCAGCCCGACGGCGGCGAGATCACCTGGCGCGGCGCACCCGTTGCGCTCAAGTCGCCCATCGCCGCGATGCGCCTCGGGATCGCCACCATCTACCAGGAACTCGACCTGGTCGAGGGCCTGTCGGTCGCCGAGAACATCTTCCTCGGGCACGAACCGACCAGCGCGGGCTTCGTCGTCCGCACCCGAGAGGCCCGCAGAGCAGCGGGCGAGCACCTCAAGCGCCTCGGCCACCCGGAGATCGACCCCGCCCGCGCGGTCGGCGACCTCTCCGCCGCCCAGCAGCAGATCGTCTCCATGGCACGGGCGCTCTCCCACGACGTACGCCTCATCGTGATGGACGAACCATCCGCCGCCCTCGACCCGGACGAGGTCGACAACCTCTTCCGTATCGTCGACGGGCTCACCGCCGAAGGCGTCGCCGTCGTCTACATCTCCCACCGGCTGGAGGAGATCCGCCGGATCGGCGACCGGGTGACCGTACTCAAGGACGGCCGGGCCGTCGCCGTGGGGCTTCCCGCCACGTCCACACCGACGCGCGACATCGTTGCCATGATGACCGGCCGCAACGTCGAGTACGTCTTCCCCGAGCGGACCACTGCCCCGGCCGCGCGCGCCGCGGCCGGGCCCGTCCTCACCGTCGAAGGGCTCTCCAGGAAGGGCGAGTTCGAACCGCTCGACCTCGAACTGCGGCCCGGCGAGATCGTCGGCCTCGCCGGACTCGTCGGCTCCGGACGTTCCGAGATCCTGGAAACCGTCTTCGGCGCACGCAGGCCCACCACGGGCCGCGTCACCGTCGACGGAAAGCCGCTGCGCCCCGGCAGCGTCCGCGCCGCGGTGGCCGCCGGAATCGGTCTGGCACCCGAGGAACGCAAGGCGCAGGCCCTTCTGTTGACCGAATCGGTGACCCGTAACGTCTCCGTCTCCTCGCTCTCCCGCTTCGCCCGCGGCGGCTGGCTCGACCGGGGCGCCGAACGGAAGGCGGCCAGGGCCGCCACCCGGGAGCTCTCCTTGCGGCCCGACAACCCGGACGCGGCCGTCCGCACCCTCTCCGGCGGAAATCAGCAGAAAGCGGTCCTGGCCCGCTGGCTGCTGCGTGGCTGCCGGGTCCTGCTTCTCGACGAACCCACCCGCGGTGTCGACGTCGGCGCCCGCGCGGAGCTGTACGCCGTGATCCGCCGGCTGGCCGACGACGGTCTCGCCGTACTGCTCGTCTCCAGCGAGGTACCCGAAGTGCTGGGCCTCGCCGACCGGGTGCTGGTGCTCCGTGAGGGCCGCGTCGTGCACGCGGCCGACGCGCAGGAGCTCGACGAGCACCGCGTACTCGATCTCGTGATGGAAGGGAGCCCGGCATCATGACGCAGCCAGTCTCTTCGGCGCAGCACAACGGGCCGGACAAGGGGGTCCTGACCGGCCCGGCCGCCGCCCCGCCCTCGAAGAAGGAGGGAGGCCCACGCGCGTTCGGTCTGCGTGCCGACGTCCGCAACCTGTCGTTGCTCGGCGTACTCGCCGTACTGATCGCCGTCGGCGGCATCACCGAACCCGAAGCCTTCCTGGACACCGGGAACCTTCAGCTGATCCTGACGCAGGCGTCCGTCATCGGAGTCGTCACCGTCGGCATGACCTTCGTCATCACCAGCGGCGGCATCGACCTGTCGGTCGGCGCGATGGTGGCGCTCGCCTCCGTCTGGGCGACGACACTCGCCACCCAGGAGTACGGCTTCGCGGGCATCCTCTTCACTGCCGTGATCGTCGGACTCGGCGCAGGACTCGTCAACGGGCTCCTCATCGCGTACGGCGGAATGGTGCCGTTCATCGCGACCCTGGCCATGCTCGCGTCGGCCCGCGGGCTCGCCCTCCAGATCACCGACGGCAAGACACAGATCGTCACCGTGCAGTCCGTCCTCGACCTGGGCCTCCCCGACTCGTACATCCTGGGAATCCCGCCGCTGGTCCTGGTCTTCGCCGCGGTCACCGTCGTCGGCTGGCTGATCCTGAACCGGACGACCTTCGGGCGCCGTACGGTCGCGGTCGGCGGCAACGCGGAAGCGGCCCGGCTGGCCGGCATCGACGTCCGCCGCCAGCGGCTCTACCTCTATCTGCTCTCCGGACTCTGCTGCGGTATCGCCGCCTTCATGCTGATCATCCTGTCCGGCTCGGGCCAGAACACCAACGGCAACCTGTACGAGCTCGACGCCATCGCCGCCGCCATCATCGGCGGCACCCTCCTCAGCGGCGGACGCGGCACCATCGTCGGCTCCGTCCTCGGTGTCCTCGTCTTCACCACGATCACCAACATCTTCGCGCTCAACAATCTGCAGAGCGATGTCCAGCAGATCGCCAAGGGCGCGATCATCGTCGCCGCCGTCCTGGTCCAGCGCCGCACGCTGCGCAACGGAGAGACCTGATCCAGCGGTCCTCCCCACCACCACCCGCTGTTCCGTATGCACCGCACCGGATGAAGGGTTTGACAGCCATGCCAGAAACCAGCCGCAGAGGACTGCTCTTCGGCACCGCAGCCGTCTCCGCGGGCGCCTTCCTCACCGCCTGCACCAGCAACGAGCCCAAGTCCACGGACAACTCGGCCACCCAGAGCAATCAGCCCGCCGCCGACGACAAGCCCGGCAAGCCCGTCACCATCGGCTTCGCCGGACCCCAGGCCGACCACGGCTGGCTCAACGCGATCAATGTGAACGCCAAGTCGCGGGCCGAGAAGTACTCCGAAGTGACCTTGGAGATCACCGAGGGGTCCAACGACACGGCCGTCCAGATCGGCCAGGTCAAGACCCTCATCAACAAGAAGGTCGACGTCCTCGTCATTCTTCCGGCGGACGGCAAGGCGCTCACCCAGGTGGGCCTCGAAGCGATGAAGGCGGGCATCCCCGTCATCAACCTCGACCGCATCTTCGCCTCCCCGCAGGCGTACCGCTGCTGGGTCGGCGGCGACAACTACGGCATGGGGCTGAACGCCGGTCACTACATCGGTGAGCAGCTCAAGGGGAAGTCGAACGCCAAGGTCGTCGAGCTGGCCGGCATCGACAGCCTGGAACTCACCAAGCAGCGCAGCCAGGGCTTCGCCGACGCCCTGAAGAACTACTCCAATGTGGAGCTGGTGGCCCGTCAGGCGGCCGACTTCACCGTCGAGTCGGGGCAGGCCAAGATGGCCCAGCTCCTCCAGGCGCAGAAGAAGATCGACGCTCTGTGGAACCACGACGACGACCAGGGGGTCGGCGCGCTGCGAGCCATTCAGCAGGCTGGCCGCGACGAGTTCATCATGGTCGGCGGGGCCGGGGCCAAGTCGGCGATGGACGCCATCAAGGCCGACAACAGCGTCCTCAAGGCGACCGTCCTGTATCCGCCGACGATGGCCGCGTCCGCCATCGACCTGGCGCGCGCCCTGGGGCAGAGCAAGGGCATCGGGGGTCTCTCCGAACTGGAGATCCCGACCTCGCTCACTCTCTACTCGGCCGTGGTCACCAAGGAGAACATCGACCAGTACCTGCCGACGGGCTTCAGCTGATCCGGCCGTAGGAGGGAGCTGACCGCCCCTCCTGCCGTGCCCACCGAACGACCGACGAGGAGGAAGCCCGGATGTCCCGTAGGGAAGAGACGGAGCAAAAGGCCGCAGCGCCGCCGACGCAGACGCCGGACACGGCGACGCTCGGAGTCGGCATGGTCGGATACGCGTTCATGGGCGCCGCCCACTCACAGGGGTGGCGCACCGCAGGACATGTCTTCGACCTGCCGCTGCGGCCCGCTCTCGCCGCGATCTGCGGACGCGACCGGACCGCGGTCGACGCCGCCGCCGCCAGACACGGCTGGGCGGCGGCCGAGACCGACTGGCGCGCCCTGATCGCCCGGGACGACGTACAGCTCGTGGATATATGCACCCCCGGCGACAGCCATGCGGAGATCGCCATCGCCGCCCTCGAAGCGGGCAAGCACGTGCTGTGCGAGAAGCCGCTCGCCAACACGGTCGCCGAGGCGGAGGCCATGGTGGAGGCCGCGGAACGGGCCGCCGCGCGGGGGCAGATGGCCATCGTGGGCTTCAACTACCGCAAGGTTCCCGCGATCACCTACGCCCGCACGCTCATCGCGGAGGGCCGGCTCGGCGCCCTGCGGCACGTACGGGCCACCTACCTCCAGGACTGGCTGGTCGACCCCGAGTCGCCCCTCACCTGGCGGCTCAAGCGCGAGCACGCCGGGTCGGGTGCGCTGGGCGACCTCGGGGCGCACATCGTGGACCTGGCCCAGTACTTGACGGGGGAACTGCTGGTGGGGGTGTCGGCAGTCAGCGAGACCTTCGTGCGGAGCCGGCCCGTGCTCGCCGGGCCCGGGGCAGGGCTCTCGGGGGCCGCGGACGGTACCGCACGGGGGGCGGTCACCGTCGACGACGCGGCCCTGTTCACCGGCCGGCTCGCCTCCGGGGCGCTGGCCTCCTTCGAGGCGACCCGGATGGCGGCGGGCCGCAAGAACGCGTTGCGCCTGGAGATCAACGGGGAGCTCGGCTCGCTGGCCTTCGATCTGGAACGCCTCAACGAACTCTCCTTCCACGACCACACCGAACCGGCGGTCAGCGCGGGATTCCGGCGGATCCTCGTCACCGAACCCGAACACCCCTACCTGGAGGCGTGGTGGCCGCCGGGCCACGGCCTCGGCTACGAGCACACCTTCGTCCATCAGGCCGCGGACGTGGTGCGCACGATCGCCGCAGGGTCGGCGCCCATGCCGTCCTTCGCCGACGGGCTCCAGGTGCAGCGGGTGCTCGCCGCCGTCGAGGAGAGCGCCGAGAAGAACTCCGTCCACACCCCGGTCCCGTTCTAGGAGGTCCTGCGCATGCCCCGTCCCTTCACGCTCTTCACCGGTCAGTGGGCCGACCTGCCTCTGGAGGAGGTCTGCCGGCACGCCAGGGACTTCGGTTACGACGGTCTCGAACTCGCCTGCTGGGGCGACCACTTCGAGGTCGACAAGGCGCTCGCCGACCCCGGCTATCTGGACGGGCGGCACGAGCTGCTCGAAAAGTACGGACTCACCTGCTACGCGATCTCCAACCACCTGGTCGGGCAGGCCGTCTGCGACAACCCCATCGACGAGCGTCACCAGGCGATCCTGCCCGGCAGGATCTGGGGCGACGGCGAGCCCGAAGGGGTACGCAGGCGGGCCGCCGAGGAGATCAAGAACACCGCACGCGCCGCCGCGGCCTTCGGGGTGCAGACCGTCATCGGCTTCACCGGGTCGTCGATCTGGCACCTGGTCGCGATGTTCCCGCCGGTACCACCGCACATGATCGAGCGTGGTTACGAGGACTTCGCCGAGCGCTGGAACCCGATCCTCGACGTCTTCGACGCGGAGGGGGTGCGCTTCGCCCACGAGGTGCATCCCAGTGAGATCGCGTACGACTACTGGACAACGCACCGTGCCCTGGAGGCCGTTGACCACCGGCCGGCGTTCGGGCTGAACTTCGACCCGAGCCACTTCGTGTGGCAGGACCTCGACCCGGTCGGGTTCCTGTACGACTTCCGGGACCGGATCTACCACGTGGACTGCAAGGAGGCGCGCAAGCGCCTGGACGGGCGCAACGGCAGGCTCGGCTCGCACCTGCCGTGGGGCGACCCGCGGCGCGGCTGGGACTTCGTCTCGGCGGGCCATGGTGACGTCCCGTGGGAGGACGTGTTCCGGATGCTGCGGTCCATCGGGTACGAGGGGCCGGTCTCCGTCGAGTGGGAGGACGCGGGGATGGACCGGCTGACGGGGGCGCCAGAAGCGCTTGCTTCGCTGAAGCGGTTCGATTTCGACCCGCCGACTTCGTCGTTCGATGCGGCGTTCGGCAGCGCGGACTGAGCGCCCCCGGGGCGCCGCCTACCTGGGGCTCCGCCCCCGGACCCCCGCTCCTCAATCGCCGGAGGGGCTAAGAAGACGTCCTCAAACGCCGGACGGGCTGGGACGAGGGCACCTTTCAGCCCGTCACATCAAGACGCTCGAGCGAGCTCGGGTGAGGTGACGGCCGCGTCCCGCCAATATCAAGCCTGCCCGGCGATTGAGGGCACCTTTCAGCCCGTCCGGCGATTGAGGACCGGGGTGTGGGGCGGAGCCCCAACGGGTCGCCCACGGCTGCCCGAAACACGCTTTGTCCTGGCACAGGAAGAAGTTCAACTTAGCTGCTGCGCAAGGGCTTTCCGTCCCGGACGAACAGGTCTACCGTCCCCATTGGTGTACACGACACGACTCGCGTCAGCGGAGCCCGTCCGGCCCCACTGACGTGCGCGGCAGTCCCCGCGCTGCACGGCCACGGCAACACCCGCCCGTACAACCGGCACTCTCCGGAGGACACTCGTGCACAGAACCCGAACCCGATATCGCGGCCGACAGCACACAGGATTCCGTAAGTCCCTCGCCCTGCTGACCGGTGGTCTGCTCACCGCGACGACCCTCGCCCTCGGAGTCGCCCCCGGCGCCTCGGCCGGACCGAGGACGCAGAACGCCGCCGCAGACGCAGCAGCCGCCGCCGAGGAATTCCAGCAGGTCACCCTCGCCAAGGGCGGCGCCGAGACCGGTGAGCCCATGTCGCTCGCCGTCCTCCCCGACCGCAGCGTCCTGCACACCTCGCGCAACGGCGAGCTGCGCATCACCGACAGCGCGGGCAACACGCGGGTCGCCGGCACCATCCCCGTCTACTCTCACGACGAGGAAGGACTCCAAGGCGTCGGAATCGACCCGGACTTCAGCGAGAACCGGGCGATCTACCTCTACTACGCGCCCCCGCTGGACACCCCCGCCGGTGATGCCCCGGCCAACGGGACGGCGGCGGAGTTCGCGAAGTTCGACGGAGTGAACCGGCTCTCGCGCTTCGTGCTCAACGCGGACGGTACCCTCGACAACGCCAGCGAGAAGAAGGTCATCGACATCCCCGCCACCCGCGGGATCTGCTGCCACGTGGGCGGCGACATCGACTTCGACGCGCAGGGCAACCTTTACCTGTCGACGGGCGACGACTCCAACCCGTTCTCCTCGGACGGCTTCACGCCCATCGACGAGAGCCCGGACCGCAACCCGGCGTACGACGCCCGCCGCACCTCCGGAAACACCAATGACCTGCGCGGCAAGATCCTCCGGATCAAGGTCGCCACGGACGGCTCGTACACCGTGCCCGATGGCAACCTGTTCGCGCCCGGCACGGACAAGACGCGGCCCGAGATCTACGCGATGGGCTTCCGCAACCCGTTCCGCTTCTCCGTCGACAAGTCGACCGGCATCCTCTACGTCGGTGACTACGGCCCCGACGCGGGTGCGGCCGACCCGAAGCGCGGACCGGCCGGACAGGTCGAGTTCGCCCGGGTGACGAAGCCCGCCAACTTCGGCTGGCCGTTCTGCACGGGCGACAACGACCCGTACATCGACTACGACTTCGCGACCAAGACGTCCGGCGCCGCCTTCGACTGCGCCGCACCGAAGAACACCTCGCGGCACAACACCGGCCTGGTCGACCTGCCTCCGGCCGAGGCCGCCTGGATTCCGTACGACGGCGGTTCCGTGCCCGAGTTCGGCAGCGGCTCCGAGTCCCCGATGGGCGGGCCCGTCTACCACTACGACCCGAACCTCGACTCGCCGGTGAAGTTCCCCGAGGCGTACGACGGGGACTTCTTCGCCGGGGAGTTCGGCCGGCGCTGGATCAAGCGCATCGAGCACGACAGCAACGGCGCCGTCCAGTCGATCAACTCCATTCCGTGGACCGGCACCCAGGTCATGGACATGGCCTTCGGGCCGGACGGGGCGCTGTACGTCCTGGACTACGGCACCGCCTGGTTCGGCGGGGACGAGAACGCCGGGCTCTACCGCATCGAGAACGCAACCGGCGGACGCTCACCCGTCGCCGAGGCGAGCTCGAACAAGACCTCCGGCACCGCACCGCTCAAGGTCGCCTTCTCCTCGGCCGGTACGACGGACGGGGACGGCGACGCCCTCACCTACGCCTGGGACTTCGGCGACGGCGGCAAGTCGACGGCCGCCAACCCCACGTACACGTACAAGAAGAACGGCACCTACACCGCGACCGTCACCGCCAAGGACCCGAGCGGCCGCACCGGTTCGGCGAGCGTCCATGTGACCGTCGGCAACACCGCCCCGACCGTAAAGCTCGAACTCCCCGGCGAGGGCAAGCTGTTCACCTTCGGTGACGAGATTCCCTTCAAGGTGACCGTCACCGACCCCGAGGACGGCACCGTCGACTGCTCCAAGGTCGCGGTCCGCTTCATCCTCGGCCACGACAGCCACGGCCACCCCGTCACCACCGTCAACGGCTGCTCCGGCGTCATCAAGACCGAGGCGGACGGCGGACACGACCCGAACGCCAACATCTTCGGAGTCATCGACGCCTCGTACACCGACGGCGGAGGCGGCGGCCAGGCCGCGCTGACCGGCAGCGACCAGGCCCAGCTCCAGCCGCGCCACCGACAGGCCGAGCACTACAGCGCCCAGTCCGGTGTCGCACCGCAGGACAAGGCGAGCGCACACGGCGGTAAGACCGTCGGAGACATCCACAACGGCGACTGGATCTCCTTCAAGCCGTATCTGCTCACCGGCTCCACCAAGCTCACCGCCCGGATCTCCTCCGCCGGAGCGGGCGGCTCCCTCGAAGTACGGACCGGTTCGCCCACCGGCACCCTGCTGGGCTCCGCCACCGTCCCGGTGACGGGCAGCTGGGACACCTTCCAGGACATCGACGTGTCCCTGCGCAACGTCCCGAAGCGGACCACTGAACTCTTCCTGGTCTTCAAGGGCGGCACCGGAGCTCTCTACGACGTCGACGACTTCGAACTGTCGTCGGCCGCACCCGACGCGGACGCCAAGCGGGTCCTGGTGTTCTCCAAGACCGGCGGCTTCCGTCACGACTCCATCCCGGCGGGTATCACCGCGCTGAAGGAGATCGGCGGCGAAAGCGGCATCACCGTCGACGCGACCGAGGCGGCCGGCCAGTTCACCGCGGCCAACCTGGCACGCTACGACTCCGTCGTCTTCCTTTCCACGACCGGTGACGTCCTCAACAGCGACCAGCAGAAGGCGTTCGAGGACTACGTGGCCGACGGAGGCGGATACATGGGCGTCCACGCCGCCGCCGACACCGAGTACGACTGGGAGTTCTACGGCGGACTCGTCGGCGCGTACTTCGCCTCGCATCCGCAGATCCAGCCCGCCACCGTACGCGTCGAGAACCACGACCACCCGGCGACGGCCCACCTGGGCGAGGCCTGGGACCGCACCGACGAGTGGTACAACTACCGCACCAACCCCCGGGACAAGGCCCAGGTGCTGGCCACGCTGGACGAGACCAGCTACACCGGCGGCACGATGAAGGGCGACCACCCGATCTCCTGGTGCCAGACCTACCAGGGCGGCCGTTCCTTCTACACCGGCCTCGGCCACACCAAGGAGTCGTACGCCGAACCGGACTTCCGCAAGCACCTCCTCGGCGGAATGCGCTACACGACCGGTCAGGCCAGGGCCGACTGCAAGCCCGACACCGGCTACCGGACGATCTTCAACGGGAAGACGCTCGACGGCTGGAAGCAGGCGGGTCCCGGCCAGTTCGCCGTGGCCGACGGTGAGCTGCGCTCCGAGGGCGGCATGGGGATGCTCTGGTACCAGGCCAAGGAGCTGAAGTCCTACTCCCTGAAGCTCGACTGGAAGATGGCCGGCGACGACAACTCCGGAGTCTTCGTGGGCTTCCCCGCCTCCGACGACCCCTGGTCCGCCGTGAACAACGGCTACGAGGTCCAGATCGACGCCACCGACGCGGCCGACCGCACCACGGGCGCCGTCTACGGCTTCAAGTCCGCCGACCTCGCCGCCCGTGACCAGGTCCTCAAGCCGCCGGGGGAGTGGAACAGATACGAGATCCGGGTCGAGGGCGAACGCCTCCGGGTCTTCCTCAACGGCGTGAAGATCAACGACTACACCAACACCGATCCCGTCCGCAGTCTGAAGAACGGCTACATCGGCCTCCAGAACCATGGAGCCGACGACCAGGTGTCCTTCCGTGACATCCAGCTGAAGCAGCTGCCCTCGACGTAGGGCGGCCCCGGCCGACGGCGGGCGGGGGAGTCCGAGGCCCCCGCCCGCCGTCCTCCAACCGGCACCACAGCCGTACCCCACATCAGCTCCACCGTGCTCCACCGCGTCAGGAGCCCCAGCCAGGGAGGCAGCCCGTGACCGCACAAGCCGTCCGTACCGGAATCTGGTTCATCGGAGCACGCGGCTCCGTCGCCACCACCGCCACCGCGGGGTGCGCCGCCATCGCGGCCGGGCTCCACCCGGCGACCGGCATGGTCACCGAGACGCCCCCCTTCGCCGACAGCGGACTGCCACCGCTGAGCTCCCTGGTCTTCGGCGGCCACGACACCCTCGACTGCCCTCTGCCGAAACGGGCCGAGGCGCTCGCCTCCGGGGAAGTCCTGCCGTACGGTCTGCCCTCGGCGGTACGCGCCGAACTCACCGCGGCCGACGCGGAGATACGGACCGGTGGCCCCCTCCCCGGTGACACGCGCACCGACGAGCAGCTCATCACCGCGTTCGCCGCGGACCTCGCAGACTTCGCCCGCCGCCACGAACTGGCGCGCACGGTCGTGATCAACGTCGCCTCCACGGAGCCCCTTCCCCAGGAGGGCGACGCACGTCTTCCCGCCAGCTCCCTCTACGCGGCGGCGGCGCTCCGGGCCGGCTGCCCGTACGTCAACTTCACCCCGTCCACGGGCCTGCGCAGCGCGGCCCTCCAGGACGCCGTCGCCACCTGCGGACTTCCCCACGCGGGGCGCGACGGCAAGACAGGCCAGACGCTGCTCCGTTCCGTGCTTGCCCCGATGTTCGTGCAACGCGCCCTGCCGGTACGGGCATGGTCGGGCACCAATCTCCTGGGCGGCGGAGACGGAGCGGCGCTGGCCGACCCGGCGGCGGCTGCGGCCAAGAACGCGGGCAAGGAACGCGTACTGGCCGACACGCTCGGTGCCGCCCCCGAGGGCGAGGTGCACATCGACGACGTCCCGGCGATGGGCGACTGGAAGACGGCGTGGGACCACATCGCGTTCGACGGTTTCCTCGGCTCGCGCATGATCCTCCAGACGATCTGGCAGGGCTGCGACTCGGCGCTGGCCGCCCCGCTGGTCCTCGACCTGGCCCGGCTGCTGGCCCGCGCCCACGAGAGAGGCCTCACCGGTCCGCGCCCCGAGCTGGGCTTCTACTTCAAGGACCCGGACGGCGGACCGGCCGCCCTTTCCGAGCAGTACGCGGCCCTACTGGCCTTCGGCGAGCGGCTGAGGGGCGAACGATGAGGCTCCGCCGCTGGGGCGGCGCGGCCGGCCTGCTGCTGGCCCTGACGGTGACGGCTGCGGGCGTGGGCGCCGCTCGTGGCGCTCGCGGTGCGCGGTCGGGCACCGTGCCGGAGGCCACCCCGGCCACAGACAGCCTGTCCGGTGCAGGCGGGACTGCGCCCGCACCGGACAGGCCCCGCACGACGAACGGCCGGGACGATGCCGGTGCCGGCACCGGCACCTGTGCCGGTGCCGTAGCCGGACCTGGCCCGGCCGGGTTCCGCGACCGGGCGGGCGCGTGGGCGGAGCTGCTGAGGGTGTCGGCCCTCTTCACCGTCCCGGGCGACGCCCTGGCCGGAGCAGCCGCGATGGGCCGGAGGCCCAACCGGGGCACCGCGCTGGCCGTCGGCGCCTCGCTCTGCCTGTACGAGGCGGGGATGGCGCTCAACGACTGGGCGGACCGCGAGGAGGACGCCGTGGACCGCCCCCACCGCCCGATTCCCTCGGGCCGCATCGCCCCCGGCGCGGCCCTCGCCGCGGCGAGTGCGCTGACAGCGGCGGGCCTGGCCCTGGCCGCACGAGCCGGCCGCCCCTCGCTCGCGGTGGCCTCGGCTCTCGCGGCCACGGTGTGGTCCTACGACCTGTACCTGAAACACACAGAAGCGGGCCCGGCCGCCATGGCGACGGCCCGCTCCCTGGACCTGCTGCTGGGCGCGACAGCGACAGCGACAGCGACGGGAACGCGAAGGGCACCCGCACCCGCACCCGCACCCTCGGCCTCGGCCTCGTTTCCGCGCGTCGCCTTCCCCGCCGCCGCCCTCCCCGCCGCCGCGCTCCTCGGCGCGCACACCTACGCCGTCACCGTCGTCTCCCGGCACGAGGCGCAAGGCGGCTCCACTGCCGCGCCCCTTGCCGCGCTCGCCGCGACCGTGACGCTCGGCACCGCCGTCGCGAGCGAGCACAGACGGCCCTGGGGCCCGCGTGGCACGCACGAGTCGGGGCGCCCCGCCGGTGCCTCCGCCCGCCTCCTCCTCACCGCCTTCGCCGGCGCCTACCTCCGTACCGCCGCACGCCCCCAGCTGCACGCCGCGCTCAACCCGTCCCCGCCCCTCACTCAACGCGCCGTCGGTGGTGGCATCCGCGCCATGATCCCGCTCCAGGCCGCCCTCGCCGCCCGCGCCGGCGCGCCCGTCACCGGTCTGGTCCTCATGGGGCTCGTCCCCCTGGCGCGCAAGCTCGCACGGAAGGTGAGCCCGACATGACGCTCCACTTCGGTTACGGCACCAACGGGCTCACCGACCTCCGGCTCGACGACGCCTTCGGGCTGCTCGCCGACCTCGGGTACGAGGGCGTCGGGCTGACCCTCGACCACATGCACCTCGATCCCCTCGCCCCGGATCTGGCCGCACGCACCCGCCACGTGGCGCGCCGGCTCACCGCTCTCGGGCTCGCCGTGACCATCGAGACCGGCGCCCGCTATGTCCTCGACCCGCGCCGCAAGCACGGTCCGTCGTTGCTCGACCCGGACCCCGAGGCCCGGGCGTCCCGTACCGCACTGCTCGTCCGGGCCGTCGACGTCGCCGCCGACCTCGGTGCGCACGCCGTGCACTGCTTCAGCGGCATCACCCCACCGGGAGCCGGGGAGGGGGACGGAGCCACGACCACCGTCGCCTGGCAGCGGCTGGCCGACGCGCTCGCCCCCGTCCTCGACGCCGCCACCCGCACCGGCATCCCGCTCGCCATCGAGCCCGAACCCGGTCATCTCCTCGCCACACTCGCCGACTTCCATCACCTCCGCACGCTCCTCGGCGACCCGGAACCCCTCGGACTCACCCTCGACATCGGGCACTGCCAGTGCCTGGAGCCCGCCTCGCCCGTCGACTGCGTCAAGGACGCCGCCCCCTGGCTGCGCCACGTCCAGATCGAGGACATGTGCCGCGGGGTCCACGAACACCTGCCCTTCGGTGACGGCGAGATCGACTTCCCGCCCGTCCTCGCAGCGCTCGCCGATGCGGACTACCGCGGGCTCACCGTCGTCGAACTGCCCCGCCATTCGCACGCCGGGCCCGAACTCGCCCGCACCTCCATCGAGTTCCTGCGCAAGCACAGTCCGTCGAGCCGCTGAACCCGCCGAAGGGAGCAACGCCATGCCGATGACCCCGCTGCCGACCCGCAAAGAACTCGACGCCCAGCTCGGCGGAGCCGCACGCGCGTGGCTCGACGAAGCCCTCGCCGAAGCCGAACACGCCGCCGCCCACGCCGCCGAGCAGCCGGACGCCGACTCATCCTTCGCCGTGCCGCCGTGGGAGCTGCGGTACGCCGCCGCCGGCCGGTACTGCGGACTCGACCACGCTGACTCCGTACGCGCCCTCCTGCTCCTCGAAGCCCGGGCCGGGCTCCCCGCCCTGACCAGGCTCTACGAACAGGGCACCGCGGCCGAACGGCGCGCCGTGCTCCGTACCCTGCACCGGCTGGATATCGGCTCCGCCGCCCTGCCGCTCGTCGAGGACGCCCTGCGTACGAATGACACCCGGCTCGTCGCAGCCGCCGTCGGCCCGTACGCCGCCGTGCACCTCGACGCGCACCAGTGGCGCCACGCCATCCTCAAGTGTCTCTTCACAGGTGTCCCCGTGGACTGTGTCGACGCACTGTCCCGCCGGTCGCGCGGCGACGCCGAACTCGCCCGCATGCTCGGCGACTTCGCCGCCGAACGCACCGCGGCCGGGCGGGACGTCCCCGCCGATCTCGCGCACGTACTCGCTCTCACCGCTCCCGCCCCCACGGTCCCCTCGGAGGAGTCCTGATGCGCATCTTCGACCCCCACATCCATATGACCTCCCGCACCACGGACGACTACCGGGCGATGTACGACGCGGGTGTCCGTGCCCTCGTCGAACCCTCCTTCTGGCTCGGCCAGCCCCGCACCTCGCCCGCCAGCTTCTTCGACTACTTCGACGCCCTGCTCGGCTGGGAGCCCTTCCGCGCCTCCCAGTACGGCATAGCCCACCACTGCACGCTCGCCCTCAACCCCAAGGAGGCGAACGACCCCCGCTGTTTCCCCGTCCTCGATGCCCTGCCCCGCTATCTCGTCAAGGACTCCGTCGTCGCCGTCGGTGAGATCGGCTACGACTCCATGACCCCGGCCGAGGACATCGCCCTGGCCACGCAGCTCCAGCTCGCCGCGGACCACGGTCTGCCCGCCCTGGTCCACACCCCGCACCGCGACAAGCTCGCCGGTCTGCACCGCACCATCGACGTCATCCGCGAATCCCACCTTCCCCCGGAGCGGGTGCTGCTCGATCACCTCAACGAGACGACCGTAAAGGACGCCACTGACAGTGGCTGCTGGGCCGGTTTCTCCATCTACCCGGACACCAAGATGGACGAGGACCGCATGGTCACGATCCTGCGGACCTACGGCACCGAGAAGATCCTCGTCAACTCGGCCGCCGACTGGGGACAGAGCGACCCGCTGAAGACCCGCAAGGTCGCCGACGCGATGCTGAAGGCCGGATTCACCGACGACGACGTCGACCAGGTCCTCTGGCGCAACCCCGTCGCCTTCTACGGGCAGAGCGGCCGGCTCCAGCTCGACATCGCCGCCCCCGACCCCCTGCACGAGGGGAACTCCATCCTGCGCGGCGGGGAGTGAAGCGATGCGCTTCCGCCACCCCGACGGCTCCACCGTCCACCTCTCGTACTGCACCAACGTGCACCCCGCCGAAACCCTCGACGGTGTGCGGGCACAGCTGCGCGACCACAGTGAACCGGTGCGCAAACGTCTCGGCCGCGACCGGCTGGGCATCGGCCTGTGGCTCGCCAAGGACGCCGCCCGCACCCTGATCAACGACCCCGCCGCACTGCGCTCCCTGCGCGCCGAGCTGGACCGCCGCGGCCTCGAAGTCGTCACGCTCAACGGATTCCCGTACGAGGGATTCGGCGCCGAAGAGGTCAAGTACCGCGTCTACCGGCCGGACTGGACCGACCCCGAGCGGCTCGCCCACACCACGGACCTCGCCCGGCTGCTCGCCGCCCTGCTCCCCGACGACGTCACCGAAGGCAGCATCTCCACCCTGCCGATCGCCTGGCGCACCCCGTACGACGGCGACCCCGACGCGGCCCGCACCGCATGCGCCGCCCTCACCACCCTCGCGCAACGCCTCGACGCCCTCGCCGAGCTGACCGGCAAATCCATCCGGATCGGCCTCGAACCCGAACCGGGCTGCACGGTCGAGACGACCGCCGACGCCATCGCCCCGCTCACCGCGATCGGCCACGACCGCATCGGCATCTGCATCGACACGTGCCACCTCGCCACGGCCTTCGAGGACCCGGACACGGCGCTCGATGCCCTCGCCGGTGCCGGAGTCTTCGTGGCCAAGGCCCAGCTCTCCGCGGCCCTGCACGCCGAACACCCCCACCTGCCCGACGTGCGCACCGCCCTCGCCGCCTTCGCCGAACCCCGCTTCCTGCACCAGACCCGGATGAGCACCGCCGCGGGACTGCGCGGCACCGACGACCTCGACGAGGCACTGAACGGCCACGCGCTGCCCGACAGCACCCCCTGGCGCTCCCACTTCCACGTACCGCTGCACGCACCCCCGGCGCCCCCGCTGACCTCCACCCTCCCGGTGCTCCGGTCCACGCTGACCCGGCTCGTCGGAGGTCCACGGCCCCTGACCCGGCACCTGGAGGTCGAGACGTACACCTGGCAGGCGCTGCCGGCCGAGCTGCGCCCCCGTACTCGCACCCAGCTCGCCGACGGCATCGCCGCCGAACTCACCCTCGCCCGCGACCTCCTGGTCGACCTCGGCCTCAAGGAGCTCCCATGACCGCACCCGAAGAAGGCACCGCACCCCAAGCAGGCACCGAAACAGGCCCCGCCCCCGCCCCCACTCCCCTCCTCGTCCTCGATGTCGTCGGCCTCACCCCCCAGCTCCTCGACCACATGCCCAACCTCAAGGCCATGGCCGGCAACGGTGCCCAGGCACCGCTCACCACCGTGCTCCCTGCCGTCACCTGCGCCGCCCAGTCCACCTTCCTCACCGGCACAACCCCCGCCGAGCACGGGATCGTCGCCAACGGCTGGTACTTCCGCGAGCTGGGTGACATCCTCCTGTGGCGCCAGCACAACGGGCTCGTCGCGGGCGACAAGCTGTGGGACGCCGCCCGCCGCGCCCACCCCGGCTACACCGTCGCCAACATCTGCTGGTGGTACGCGATGGGCGCGGACACCGACTTCACGGTCACCCCGCGCCCCGTGTACTACGCCGACGGCCGCAAGGAACCCGACTGCTACACCCGGCCGCCCGCGCTGCACGACGAGCTCACCGAGAAGCTCGGCACCTTCCCCCTTTTCCACTTCTGGGGTCCCGGCGCGGACCTCGTCTCCTCCCAGTGGATCATCGACGCGACCCGGCACATCCTCGCCACCCGTGCCCCCGACCTGGCCCTCTGCTACCTGCCCCACCTCGACTACGACCTCCAGCGCTACGGCCCCGACGACCCGCGTTCCCACCGCGCGGCCACCGAGCTCGACCGGGCCGTTGCGCCCCTGCTCGAAGACGCCCGCCTCCAGGGGCGCACCGTCGTGGCGCTCTCCGAGTACGGGATCACCCGTGTCGACCGGCCCGTCGACATCAACCGTGTCCTGCGCCGCGCCGGCCTGCTGGAGGTCCACACCCAGGACGGCATGGAATACCTCGACCCGATGGCCTCACGTGCCTTCGCCGTCGCCGACCATCAGATCGCGCACATCTACGTACGCCGCCCCGAGGACCTGGAAGCCACGCGGGAGGCCCTCGCGGGTCTGCCCGGCATCGAGCAACTCCTCGACGACGAGGGCAAGAAGGCCCACCACCTCGACCATCCCCGCTCCGGGGAGCTCGTCGCCGTCGCGGAAGCGGACGCCTGGTTCACGTACTACTACTGGCTCGACGACGACCGCGCCCCCGACTTCGCGCAACTGGTCGAGATCCACCGTAAACCGGGCTACGACCCCGTCGAGCTCTTCATGGACCCCCAGGACCCCTACGTCCGGGTCAAGGCCGTCAGTGCCGTCGCCCGCAAGAAGCTCGGCATGCGCTACCGCATGGCCGTGGTCCCGCTCGACCCCGCACCCATCCGCGGCAGCCACGGCCGCCTGCCCACGAGCGACGACGAAGGTCCGCTCATCCTCTGCTCCACCCCCCGCGCGTTCACCGGCCGCGTCCAGGCCACCGAAGTGAAGTCCCTGCTCCTCCGGCTTGCCGGACTGCACTGAGCAACCCCCGCTCACTCATCAAGGGAGTTACGTGATCATGAGCCGCACCCCGAAGGACATCGAACTCGCGCGCAGACTCAGCCGCCGCAACGTCCTGGGCGTCGTCGCCGGAGCCACCGCTGCCACGCTCCTCGGCACCGCGACTGCCGAGGCCCACGGCAGGGGCCGTGCCGTTCTGCCCCCCGGCCGCCTCGGAATCCAGCTCTACAGCCTCCGCGACAAGGTCTCCACGCTTGGATTCGCGCCCGTCTTCACGGAGTTGGAGAAGTACGGCTACGACGAGATCGAGTTCGCCGGATACTCCCAGGGCTCGGCCGGTGCCATCACCCTGGCCCAGTTGAAGCGGCTGGCCCGGGACCACGGGCTGAATCCCATCGGCAGCCACGTCGGCTACTACGACAACAACAACCCCGGCGCCTACACCTTCGCCCAGAACCTCACCAAGGTCCTGGACGACGCCGAGGCCCTCGGCCTCAAGCACATCGGCACGGCCTCGGGTCCCTTCCGCTACGGCTCGACCGTCGACGGCTGGAAGCGTGCCGCCGAGGAGTTCAACACCTACGGCGCGGCGGCCCGCAAGCGCGGGATGAAGTTCTACCAGCACAACCACGCGGAGGAGTTCTCCTTCGCGACCGACAAGCCGGACGTACGGCTGTACGACGTCCTGCTCGCCGAGACCGACCCGGACCTGGTGTACCTGGAGATGGACATCTACTGGGCCTACGCCGCCCAGTTCCGCTTCGGCAAGAAGGCGGACGGCACACCGGCCCCCTTCAACCCGGTCGATTACGTACTCAGGCAGCCCGACCGCTATCCGCTCTTCCACGTCAAGGACGGCATCCGGGACGACACGGCCCGCGACGGGTACCGCATGTCGGACGTCGGCGACGGTGACATCGACTACAAGACGTTCCTCAGCCGTGTCACCGAGCGGACTCCTCGCGGCCGCACCTACCACCACTGGCAGACCGAGCACGACAACCCGGTCGAGTCCTTCGCGTTCGCCCGCAAGTCGAGCGAGCACCTGCACGGACTGCGGGAGCGGTGCGGCGAGTAGCCGATCGGACGCCGCGTGACCGGCCCCGGGGTGCCAACGCACCCCGGGGCCAACCTCAGTCCGTTTCGCGACTGATGGGCATCGGGTTGGGTTTGATTCCCTTCTTCGGCCGGCCCGGTGCGGTGAGGAACAGTGCGATGAATGCGGCGAACAGTGAGATCGAGCCCGCGAGAGTGAACGCCCCGCTGTGGCCCCAGTTGTCCACCACGACCTTGCCCATACCTGCTCCGAGCAGGCCGGACACCAGCTTGGAGCTGTAGACCAGGCCGTAGTTGGACGCGTTGTTGTTCTCCCCGAAGTAGTCGGCGGTCATGGCCGCGAACATCGGGAAGATCGCGCCGCCGCCGAATCCGGAGATCGACGAGAACATCAGGAAGAGCGGCAGGTTCTCGATGTTCGCCGACCACAGGATTCCGTACTGCGAAAGGCCGAGGACGACGCAGACGAAGATCAGGCACCTCTTGCGTCCGTACCGGTCGGAGAGCCAGCCGATCACGCCGCGTCCTGTGCCGTTCACGATCGCCTTCAGCGACATCGCGGTCGCGACGATGCCACCGGCGAAGCCGGCCTCCTTGCCTATGTCGACCTGGAACGCGATGCCGAAGATGTTCACGCCGGAGGTGCACAGCAGACAGAACCACATCAGTGCGACCCGCCCGGTCCGCCAGGCCTCGGCCGGGGTGTACTGCTTGACCGCCGGCGGGTTCATCGCCATTGCGCGACGGGCCCGCGGGTCGTCCGGCGGCCTCAGCGGGTCGATCTCGGCGGGCCACCAGTTCTTCGGCGGGTCCTGGAAGAAGTGCCCCGCCACGGCCACCGTCGCGGCCAGGAAGAGACCGACCGAGACAAGGACCCAGCGGAAGTTGGTCAGATCCATGAAGCCGGTGAAGAGGAAGACGAAGGGCACGGAACCGTAGGCGAATCCGCCGTTGACGAAGCCGGTCTTGCCTCCCTTGCGTTCCGGATACCACTTGCCGACCATGTTCACGCAGGTCGCGTAGACCATGCCGGCGCCCATACCGCTGAACATGCCGAACCCGACGTACGCGACGACCACATGCGGCGCGAACGCGAGCGACAGATATCCGAGCAGGGTGCCGAGTGCGCCGAACATCATCGCCCAGCGGGCGGGCAGTTTGCCGCTTTCTCTGAGCTTGCCGGCGGGGAAGGCCACCGCCGCCTGGAAGAACACCCAGACACCGAGCATCCAGAAGATGTGCCCGCTGCTCCAGCTGTGTGCGATGTGCAGGGTGTCCTCGGCCGACGCGAACGCGTACTCGGCCGAGCTGATGCCCATCATGCCGACCCACGGCAGGATGACCATCCACTTGCGCTTGCGGCCCATGATGTCCATATCGGTCTCGCCGATGCGGTACATGCGCCCGTTGGCGTCCGTCACCTCCCTGTAGGCGGCGGATGTCGAGATGTCTGTAGTCGCCATGTCGATCGAACCCCTTGCGTGGAAGAAGTCTGGCCGGCGCCCCCTGCCCGTTCTCACTTCGCGCCGGGGTCTGCGGCCGCGCGATGCGTCGCAGACCCCGTGGTTCGAGCCGTCGTCACCGGGTCATCGATCACCACCCAGCAACCCCGCGGCCCGCGTCACAGCAACCCCGCGGCCCGTGCCCAGCGATACTTCGCACCGAGGACGGCGACCGGCTGCTCCGTCGTGTACGGATAGGCGACGACACCCCGCTCGTACAGGTACGCGCAGGCCTCCTCGACCTCCGTGTCACCCGCCAGCGACGCCACCACCGGCTTCTCGATCCCGCGCTCCCGGAACTCCGCGACCACCCGGGCCGTCAGCTCCGCGAAGACCATCGGGGGAGTGACAATGGTGTGCCAGTAGCCCAGCACCAGCGCATGGATACGCGGGTCCTCCAGGCCGAGCCGGATCGTCGCCTCGTACGTGGACGGCGGCTCACCGCCCGTGATGTCGATCGGGTTGCCCGCCGCGCCGAACGGCGGGATGAACGCCTTGAACGCCGTGTCCAGGTCCGGCGGGATCTCCATCAGCGACAGGCCGTTGTCCACGATCGCGTCCGAGAGGAGCACGCCCGAACCGCCCGCCCCCGTGATGATGACGACGTTGTCACCCTTCGGCGTCGGAAGGACCGGCAACGCACGCGCGTACTCCAGCATGTCCTTCAACCCCGGCGCCCGGATCACCCCCGCCTGCCGCAGGATGTCGTCGTACACCGCGTCGTCACCCGCCAGCGCGCCCGTGTGCGAACCGGCCGCCTTCGCACCCGCACTGGTGCGCCCGGCCTTCAGCACCACGATCGGCTTCTTCGGTACGGTGGCCCGCGCTGCCGCCACGAAGGCGCGCCCGTCCTTGAGGTCCTCCAAGTGCATCGCGATGCACTGGGTGTTGGGGTCCTCACCGAACCAGGTCAGCAGATCGTCCTCGTCGATGTCCGACTTGTTGCCGAGCCCCACGATCGCCGATACACCGGTCTTCGTGGAACGGGCGAAACCGAGGATCGCCATGCCGATGCCACCGGACTGCGAGGTCAGCGCCACCCCGCCCCTGACGTCGTACGGGGTGCAGAACGTGGCGCAGAGGTCCTGCCAGGTGGAGTAGTAGCCGTAGATGTTCGGCCCCAGGATGCGCACGCCGTAGCGCTCACCGATCGCCACGATCTCGTCCTGGAGTTCCTGCTCGCCGGTCTCCGCGAAGCCCGACGGGATGAGTACGGCGTTGGGAATCCCCTTGCGCCCCACCTCCTCCAGCGCCGCTGCCACGAACTTGGCGGGGATCGCGAAGACCGCCACATCCACCTCACCGGGAACGTCGGTGACACTCTTGTACGCCTTGCGGCCCAGAATGTCATCGGCCCGGGGGTTCACCGGATGGATCTCGCCAGGGAAACCTCCGTCGACGAGGTTGCGCATCACCGAATTGCCGATCTTGCCCTGCTCGTTGGAAGCCCCGATGACGGCCACCGAACGCGGCTCCATCAGCCGGCGCATCGATACGAGGATCTCCTCGCGGCTGTAGACGCGCCGGACCTTCACCTCCTCGGTGGCCAGGATGATGCGGATATCGGCGGCGACGGCACCGTCCGGCGCCGCGATCACCGGATTGAGGTCGACCTCGGCGATCTCCGGGAAGTCCGTGACGAGTTGGGACACCCGCCTGATCTGCTCCGCGAGGGCCCAGCGGTCCACCGCGGGCGCCCCGCGCACACCGCGCAGGATCTCCGCGGCGCCGATCGAGTCGAGCATCGACTGCGCCTCGTCGGCGGTGACGGGCGCCAGCCGGAACGTGATGTCCTTCAACACCTCGACCAGCACCCCGCCGAGGCCGAACGCCACCACCTTCCCGAAGGTCGGGTCGGTGACCGCGCCGATGATCACCTCCTGCCCGGGCGGCACCAGCTGCTGCACCTGCACCCCGTCGATCCTCGCCTCGGGCGCGTACGCCTTCGCGTTCTCGACGATCCGGCAGAAGGCGGCCCGTACCTCCGCGGGCCCCGACACCCCGACCACGACCCCGCCCGCATCCGTCTTGTGCAGGATGTCCGGGGAGACGATCTTCAGTACGACGGGTCCGCCGAGCCGGTCCGCGTGCGCCACGGCCTCGTCGACGTCCCGGGCCAGCTCCTCGCCCGGTACGGCGATGCCGTACGCGTCCGCGACGATTTTCCCCTCCGGGGCCGTGAGCGCGTCGCGCCCCTCGGCCCTGACGCGTTCGAGCAGCGCCCGTACGCGTTCCCGCTCCTGTGGTTCCACTGATCCGGCCATGCTCAGATGACTCCGTTCGTCTTCAGCAGCCGCAATTCCTCGTCGTTCAGGCCGAGTTCGCCGACGTACACCTCCGCGTTGTGCTCACCCAGCAGCGGTGAGGTCACGACGTCGACGGGGGAGTCGGACAGCTTCAGCGGACTCCCGACCGTGGTGAACGTGCCGCGCTGCGGATGGTCGACGCGCACGACCATCTCGTTGGCGACGAGGGACTCGTCCTCGACGATCTCCTTGGTGGAGAGGATCGGACCGCACGGAATGTTGTGGGCGTTGAGCTGCTCCAGCACCTCCCACTTGGGGAGGGTGGCCGACCACTCCTCGATCAGCTGGAACATCTTGCCGAGTTTGGGCAGCCGGGACTCCGGCGTCGCCCACTCGGGATCGTCCGCCAGCTCCGGCCGGCCGATGAGAGCGGACAGTGGCTGCCAGCCGACAGGCTGCACGATGACGTACACGTAGTCGTTGGGGCCACCCGGCGCGCACTTGACCGCCCACCCGGGCTGTCCGCCACCGCTCGCGTTACCGCTGCGTGGCACCTCGTCGGCGCCCTCGGTGTTCTCGGCGTTCGGATACTCGGGGAGCGGCCCGTGCGCGAGCCGTTGCTGGTCGCGGAGTTTGACCCGGCACAGATTCAGGACGGCGTGCTGCATCGCCACGTTCACCCGCTGTCCGCGCCCGGTGTTCTCGCGCTGGAACAGCGCCGCGAGGATGCCGGCCACCGCGTGGACGCCGGTGCCCGAGTCACCGATCTGCGCACCGGTGGCGAGCGGCGGCCCGTCCTCGAATCCGGTGGTGGACATCGAGCCGCCCATGGCCTGCGCGACGACCTCGTACGCCTTGAAGTTGGTGTACGGACCCTCGCCGAAGCCCTTGATGGAGGCGTAGATGATCCGCGGGTTGATCTCCTGGATGCGCTCCCAGGTGAAGCCCATCCGGTCGACGGCGCCGGGCCCGAAGTTCTCCACCATCACATCGCTGCGCCGGATGAGCTCGGTGAGGATTTCCTTGCCCCGCTCGCTCTTCGTGTTCAGCGTGATGCTCCGCTTGTTGCAGTTGAGCATCGTGAAGTAGAGGGAGTCGACGTCGGGGAGGTCGCGCAACTGCTTGCGGGTGATGTCCCCGCCGGGCGCCTCCAGCTTCACCACGTCGGCGCCGAGCCAGGCGAGCAGTTGCGTGGCGGAGGGACCGGACTGTACGTGCGTCATGTCGAGGACGCGCACGCCCTCAAGAGCTTTGGTCATGCCAACGGCTCCTCTGCTGCGGCTACTTGTACATGGTCTGGTTCATCGTTCCGGGGGCGTACGCGTCGGGGTCGACCCAGACGTTGATCAGCGACGGCAGCCCCGACTCGCGGGCGCGCTGCAACGCGGGAGCGATGTCTGCGGGGTCGCGTACCTCTTCGCCGTAACCCCCGAGCATCTGGGCGAACTTGTCGTAGTGGACGTCACCGAGGGTGTTGCCGACCCGCTCGCGCTCGTCGCCGTACTTGGCCTTCTGGCCGTAACGGATCTGGTTCATCGAGGAGTTGTTGCCGACGATGCCGACGAAGGGCAGGTTGTAGCGGACCAGGGTCTCGAAGTCCCAGCCGGTCAGGGAGAACGCGCCGTCGCCGAAGAGCGCCACGACCTCCTTGTCGGGCCTGGCCTGCTTGGCGGCCAGCACGAACGGCACCCCGACACCGAGCGTGCCGAGCGGCCCCGGGTCCATCCAGTGGCCGGGTGTACGCGGCTGTACGACCTGCCCGGAGAAGGTGACGATGTCGCCGCCGTCCCCGATGTAGATCGAGTCCTCGGTGAGGAAGTCGTTGATCTCGCTGACCAGCCGGTAGGGGTGGATCGGCGAAGCGTCCGACTTCAGTTGCGGCAGTCGCTTCTCGATCGCCGTCTGCTCGGCGGCCCGCAGCTCATCGAGCCACGCCTTGCGCTTCACCGAACCGCCGTTGATCCGCCCGCTCGCCGCTTCCGCAGCCGCCTTGAGGATCAGCGAGGCATCACCGACGATGCCGAGATCGATGTCCCGGTTCTTGCCCACGGTGCGGTAGTCGAGGTCGATCTGCACGACGGTCGCGGTCGGCGAGAGGCGCTTCCCGTACCCCATGCGGAAGTCGAACGGCGTACCCACGATCACGATCAGATCGGCGTTGGAGAACGCGTAGCGCCGCGACAGCTGGAAGTGGTGCGGGTCGCCGGGCGGCAGGGTGCCGCGTCCGGCCCCGTTCATGTACGCGGGCAGATTCAGCGTCCGTACGAGCTCAATGGCGGAATCCGTGGCCCGCGTCGTCCACACCTGACTGCCCAGCAGAATCGCCGGCTTCTCGGCGTGTACGAGGAGATCGGCCAGCTTCTCGATGTCCGCCGGGTCGCCCGCCCCGCGTGTCGAAGCCCGGTACTGCCCGGCCTGCGGTACGCGCGCCTTGCTCACCGGCACCTTGGCGTCGAGGACGTCGCGGGGAATCTCCAGGAACGAGGGCCCCGGGGCGCCGTGGTAGCACTCCCGGAACGCCATCGACACCATGTCCGCCGCACGGGCGGTGTCCGGCACCGTGGCCGCGAACTTGGTGATGGGCGTCATCATGTCGACGTGGGGCAGGTCTTGGAGAGAGCCCATCTTGTGCTGCGTGTGAGCTCCCTGACCCCCTATCAGCAGCATCGGTGACTCGGCGCGGAAGGCGTTGGCGACCCCGGTCACCGCATCCGTCGTACCAGGCCCCGCGGTGACGACGGCGCATCCCGGCTTCCCGGTGATGCGCGCGTAGCCGTCGGCGGCGTGGGCGGCGACCTGCTCGTGGCGTACGTCGACGACCTCGATGCCCTCGTCGACACAGCCGTCGTAGATGTCGATGATGTGGCCGCCGCAGAGGGTGTAGATGCGCTCCACCCCCTCGGCCTTGAGTGCCTTGGCGACCAAGTGCCCACCGGAGACGAGTTCCTGGCTGTCGTGGCTGTCATCGGGCATGGCGATGTCCTGTCCCTTCGTAGGGGAGTGCGGGAGCCGCTGTGCCGCTCTCGCGGTACATTGCATACAGTCGACGAATACTGTATGAAACTTGTTATCCCGCATCCGGTGGGTGGTGTCCAGGGGGCGTGCGGCACTTTCACAATCGGCACGATCGGGAGTGGCTATGGATCTGTACGAGCACCAGGCAAGGCAACTCTTCGCGGATTACGGCATCGCGGTACCGGATGCCGAGGTCGTCGACCGGCCCCGGGCCGCCGAGGAGGCAGCCGTCAGGCTGGGCGGCCGGGTCGTCGTGAAAGCACAGGTGAAGACCGGTGGCCGAGGCAAAGCGGGCGGGGTGAAACTCGCCGCGGACCCGGCGGCTGCGGCGCTCACCGCGCGCCAGATCCTCGGCATGGACATCAAGGGTCACCGGGTACGGACGGTCATGATCGCCCAACCCGTGGACATCGAGGCGGAGTTCTACGTCGGGTACGTACTCGACCGGGCGGCCGGAACCTTCCTCGCCATCGCGTCCGCCGAGGGCGGCATGGACATCGAGGAGGTCGCGGCCACTCGGCCGGAAGCGGTGGCCCGTATCACCATCGACCCGGCCGAGGGAGTCACCCCGGCCAAGGCCGCGGAAATCGCCGAGGCGGCATCACTCCCCGCAGCCGTCGCCCCCGTCCTCCAGTCGCTGTGGCAGGTCCTCACCCAGGAGGACGCCCTGCTGGTCGAGGTCAACCCGCTCGTCCGCACCACCGACGGCCGCATTCTGGCCCTCGACGGAAAGGTGACACTCGACGACAACGCCCGTTTCCGCCAGTCCCGTTGGGGAGCGGACACCGACGACCCGCACGCCGAACCCCTGGAGGCGGCCGCGGCTGCCAAGGGCCTCAACTACGTCAAGCTCGACGGCGAGGTCGGCATCATCGGCAACGGCGCGGGACTCGTCATGTCGACTCTCGACGTGGTGGCCGGCTGCGGCGCCCGCCCGGCCAACTTCCTCGACATCGGCGGCGGAGCCTCCGCCCGCGTGATGGCCGACGGCCTGACGGTCATCCTCTCCGACCCGGCCGTGAAATCCGTCTTCGTCAACGTCTTCGGAGGCATCACCGCCTGCGACGCCGTCGCGGACGGCATCGTCCAGGCGCTGGAGACCGTACACCTGACCAAACCGCTCGTCGTACGGCTCGACGGCAACAACGCCGCCCGGGGCCGCGCCATCCTCGACGACCGGGCACACCCCCTGGTCCAGCAGCTCACGACGATGGACGGCGCAGCGCACCGAGCAAGCCAACTGGCCCTGGGAGGGCACTGACATGGCAATCTTCCTGACCAAGGAGAGCAAGGTCCTCGTCCAGGGCATGACCGGCGCCGAAGGCATGAAACACACCCGCCGGATGCTCGCCGCGGGCACACTGATCGTCGGCGGCGTCAACCCGCGCAAGGCCGGTCGCACGGTGGACCTGGACGGCCGCGCGATCCCGGTCTTCGGCTCGGTACGCGAGGGAGTGGAGGCGACCGGGGCGGACGTCACGGTGGTCTTCGTACCCCCGCCGTTCGCCAAGGCGGCGGTCATCGAGGCGGCCGACGCGGGCATCGGCCTGGCCGTGGTCATCACCGAGGGCATCCCGGTCCACGACGCGGTCGCCTTCCACGCCCACGCACGCACCCGGGGCACCCGGATTCTCGGCCCCAACTGCCCGGGTGTGATCAGCCCGGGCCAGTCGAACGCGGGCATCATCCCGGCTGACATCGCCCCCCGCCCCGGCCGCATCGGCCTCGTCTCCAAGTCGGGCACCCTCACCTACCAACTGATGCACGAACTACGGGAGACGGGCTTCTCCTCCGCGGTGGGCATCGGCGGCGACCCGGTCATCGGGACCACCCACATCGACTGCCTGACGGCCTTCGAGAACGACTCCGACACCGAACTGATCGTCCTCATAGGCGAAATCGGCGGCGCCGCGGAGGAACGGGCCGCGGCCCACATCGCCGAACACATCACCAAGCCGGTGATCGGCTACATAGCCGGCTTCACGGCCCCGGAGGGCAAGACGATGGGCCACGCGGGAGCCATCGTCTCGGGCTCATCGGGCACGGCAGAGGCAAAGAAGAAGGCACTGGAGGCAGCAGGGGTACGGGTCGGCTCCACGCCGACGGAGACGGCGAAGCTGGTACTGACCCATCTCGCGACACGCAGCCCGTCCAGCGTTTGAGGGCATCGTCCGCCCCTACCCACGTCCGCCCCGCGCCTCGGGGCACCTTCAGCCCGTCCGGCGTTTGAGGAGCGGGGCCCGGGGCGGAGCCCCGGTTACGGGAAGGGGCGGGCAGGGGACAAGGCCCGCCGCAGGCGCCCCCACCCGCACCGCCCCACCTCACCGCGCCGCATCACACCCACCGCCCGCCCCACCCCGCCCCGACCGTGCACCGAGAGCGGAGAACCCATGACACCTTCAGCAACCGCACCCCTCACCCCCACCCTCACCCTCAAGCCCGGCACCTCCTGGACCGACGCCTGGCAACGCTGCCTGACCGCCGCCCCCGAGGCGTTCCAGGATGACCACGTCCGCAACCTCTGGCAGGCCACCTGGCAGCAGGACGGCCGCACCCTCCCCGCCACGAGTCCCATAGACGGCACCCCCATCGCAGGCCCGCCCCGCCTCGACGCGCCCACCGCCCAGCACGCCGTACGCGCCTCCCTCGACCAGCACCGCGCCTGGCGCCACGTCCCGCTCCCCGAACGCCGCGCCCGCGTATCGGCCACCCTCGACGCCCTCACCGAGCACCGCGAGCTCCTCGCTCTCCTCCTGGTCTGGGAGATCGGCAAGCCCTGGCGCCTCGCCCAGGCCGACGTCGACCGCGCCATCGACGGCGTGCGCTGGTACGTCGACCACATCGACCGGATGCTCACCGACCGCACCCCGCTCCCCGGCCCGGTCTCCAACATCGCCAGCTGGAACTACCCCATGTCCGTCCTGGTCCACGCCATGCTCGTACAGGCGCTGGCCGGCAACGCGGTCATAGCCAAGACCCCCACCGACGGCGGCGTCGCCTGCCTCACCCTCGCCTGTGCCCTCGCCGCCCGCGAGGGCGTCCCGCTCACCCTCCTCAGCGGCAGCGGCAGCGAACTGTCGGCGCCCCTCGTCCGCTCACCCGAGATCGGCTGCGTCTCCTTCGTCGGCGGCCGCGACACCGGCGCCCGTATCGCCACCGCCGTCGCCGACCTCGGCAAACGCCACATCCTCGAACAGGAGGGCCTGAACACCTGGGGCATCTGGAACTTCACGGACTGGCCGGCCCTCACCGCCGTGATCCCCAAACTCTTCGACTACGGCAAGCAGCGCTGCACGGCCTACCCCCGTTTCGTCGTCCAGCGCACCCTGTTCGCCGACTTCCTGGCCGCGTACCTTCCCGCCGTACGCTCTCTCCGCACCGGCCACCCCCTCGCGGTGGAGCACCCCTCCGACCCGCTCCCCACCCTGGATTTCGGCCCGCTCATCAACGCGGCGAAGGCCAAGGAACTCGCCGACCAGGTAACCGAGGCCATCGACCGCGGCGCCGTGCCGCTCCACCGGGGCAGCGAGTCGGACGCCCGCTTCCTCCCGGGCCAGGACACGAGCGCGTACCTCCACCCGGTCACGCTCCTCAACCCGCCCCCGTCCTCCCCGCTCCACCACGCGGAACCCTTCGGCCCGGTCGACACGATCGTTCTCGTCGACACCGAGGCGGAACTCCTGGCCGCCATGAACGCCTCGAACGGCGCCCTGGTCGCCACCCTGTCCACCGACGACCCGGCCACGTACGACCGCCTGGCCCCGCAGATCCGCGCCTTCAAGACTGGCCACGGCACCCCCCGCTCCCGAGGCGACCGCGACGAACTGTTCGGTGGCTTCGGCGCCTCCTGGCGCGGCGCGTTCGTGGGCGGCGAACTACTCGTCCGGGCCGTCACCGAAGGCCCCGGCACGGAACGGCTCCCGGGCAATTTCCCGGACCACCACCTCATGCCATAACGCCCCTTCCTCTCAGCCGATCCCCTGATGGTCAGGGAACAGCGCGAACTCCCGCTCGGCCGCCTCCGGCACCGTGCGCTCCACCGACTGCACCAGGAGCGCACGGTGCCTGACCAGTGGCGTCCTGCGCCCCTCGGGGGCCAGCAGCATCAGATCCCCGATCCCGGCCAGCAGCCGCCGCGAAACCTGCGGACTGCCGACCGCGCACCAGCGGATCTCCTCGAAGGCGAGATCCACCAGATCCGTCCAGCCGGGCACGTCCTGGACGAGCCTGACCTCACCCCGGCCGTCCCGGTGATGCACGGTTCCGAGCGGCCGGTCCACCACGGCGGCGAGGAACTGCACGATCCGGTCCAGGCACTGCACGGCGGTCGTCGGATCGTTGATGGCAGGCGACAGGGCCCGCAGTGCGATGTCCGACAGCTGGCGCAGCCCGAACGCCAGATCCTGGTGCAGGGTGCGCTCGACCCCCACGGAGATCGTGTACCGCAGCGTGCGCCGGGGCGGCGCGGTACCACCGTGGACGGCGAGCACCGGAATGCCCGGCACCACGAAGTCGCCGATCCGCGGGATCAGCCGCAGTACGACACCCTGCCGGCGCGCGGCCCGCACCAGCCGCGCCACATTCACGTCCTGGAGGACACCCGCCCGGCCCCAGTGCATGATCTGCCCCGTCTCGGCCGCGAGCGGCGCTCCTTCGGGCGCGCCTACCGGCATCCGCCCGAGGACCCGGAACGAGTGGCGGGTGATGTGGTCGACGACCGGCCCGACCTGCATGAGCCGCAGCGTGGAGCTCACATAGGCGATGAACAGGAGCAGGCTCAGCCCGACCATCGCCAGCGTCAGCAGACTCTGCAGCAGAGGCACGGACGTGACCCGCCGGGGATCGGTCTCGCTCTCGTAGGAGGTCAGGACCAGCAACGAGAAGGAGAACGTCGCCAGGAACACCGTGAGCGTGAGCTTGCTGATCCGGCTCCGCACGAAGATCCGCACCACCCGCGGCGTGAGCTGCCCGCTGGACATCTGCACGGCCACCAGCGAGATGCTGAAGACCACACCGATGAAGGTCATCATCGCCGAGCTGATCGTGGTGACGATCGTCTTGGCATCCGCGGCGAACGAGATCAGGTCTCTGACCTCTTCGTACGCCCCCGCGTCCTGGAGGTGCTCGACGATCTCCGTATCCAGGGTGGACGCCACCCACCACAGCACGAAGGTGCTCAGCAGTCCCAGCGTCGGTGCGAACCAGAACGTGTCGCGCAGATGCTCACGCACCGGGGACAGCAGGCGGGGCCTTCGGTAGCCGCGATCACTCATGGTCGCGAAGGTAGCCGTGACCACGCGCCGCACACGGCACGCCACGGACCGTACACGCGTCGGACCACACAGCCGCCGATCTGCTTCCCGGCGCCCCCCGCACCGCACTGACCACCGAAAACGCAGGTGAGAGGCACGCCAAACCCCTGGTATTGTTTTCTTTGTCGCCGCGGGGAACACACCGCGAACGGCAGACACCTTGTCCGGGTGGCGGAATGGCAGACGCGCTAGCTTGAGGTGCTAGTGCCCTTTATCGGGCGTGGGGGTTCAAGTCCCCCCTCGGACACCAACTGGTCCAACTGGTCCAACTGGTAGCCCACGGGTTGCCGCACAGTGCGGGTTGAGATTCATCTCAACCCGCACTTCTTTTGTTGGTCACGTTGGTCACGAGCGTGGCCCAGGGGCGTTCGATCCTGAGGGCAGGCTTCCTCTCTTCCCGGTTCCCTCGGGGTGTCTGGCCAAGGAGTTGAGCGGTACTCAGGTGACGGTGGTCAGGAGAAGAGAGCGAGCTGCTCGTCCTCCGGTGCCTGACCGAGGCCCGGCTCCTCCGCACATTCCGGGTCCAGGTCTGCCGGTTCGGTGTCCGTGGCCTCGGTGATGACGCCCAGTGCGGACACCACCCTGTGTCCGTTCGCGCTGCTCTTGGCTTCTGCGGTGGCCGCTTCTGCCCAGGAGGGTTCTTCGGCTTGGATGTCGGCCTCGCTTTCGGTGACCGTCGGCAGTACGTAGTGCTGGGCGAGGCTCGCCAGGTGCAGGGGCAGAGGTAGGGAGAGGGCGTCCAGGTAGTCGGGTGCCTGACGGAGCTGGTGCACCGCGAGGGCGAGGGCTTCGGGCGAGTCGCCGTCGGCCGGGTGGCAGCCCAGGACGGCGATCTCCACCATGCCCGGGTTCCAGGCGGGGATGTGGGTGTCGATCGTCGGTTTGCCCTTGTTCGGCCCCTGTCGCAGTGGTCGGGGAGCGATCTTGTCGGCCTCGACGGCGGAGTCCCTGAAGGTGCTCGCTTTGGGAGTGGTGCTGTAGAAAACCCGGCCCGAGGAGTGGATCGCGTCTTCGGCCTCCACCCACAGCCCCTGGGGCAGGCCGTTGACCTCGCCGGGGGCCGCGTTGCCCCACCACTGCGGAGTCTCCCGGCCCGCCGCGGTGCGGATGCGGATCAGCCTCAGGTCCGGATCGAGGCCCACCGGCTGGGCGTGGCCGGTCTTGATCAGGTCCTGTTCGGCCCGGCCGTCCTGGAGCCAGGGCCAGTGCAGCCGACTGTTCTGGGAGTGGGTGAGCAGGGCGGTCGGCCGGCCCCGCAGGGAACGGACCATCTTCTGGAGGTAGCGGGCGGTGGCTCGGCGCTGTTCGTCCATGTTCTGGTGCCAGACGCGGTACTTCGAGCGCTGGCGGGGGAGGGCGACGGTGTCCAAGCCGGTCGATGTCCGTCCTGCGAGGGACTTGGTGTCCGTGGCCGTCACGGGCGTGGCGGAATCGGTCACCTCCGGGATCTCGGCGGTCTTGACCAGCCCAAGCAGGAAGTGGGGGTACGGGACCCACCGACCGGTCCGCTCTTCCCAGCCCGTGACAGCCGCCAGGCCACTGCCGGGTGCGAGCGGCGTGACCATGACGGACACCGGTGTGTGGCGGGGCAGTCCGGTGGGGCCGTCCTTGCGCCGCTTGACCATGTGCGTGGCGACGTAGCGAAGGTCCTCGGGAAGCGCGGCGCCGAGGGTGTGTTCCGGCAGCACGCGGACACCGTACTGGCGCAGGGCGTCCTCCCAGCCCGACCGGACTCGGTGGGCGAGGTTCTTCTCGGAGTTGTACCCCTTGGCCTTCTTGGGAACGAGTGCGAACTGGGTGAGTACGCCCGCGTCCGCGCAGCCGAGCCGCAGCGCGTACTTGGGGTCGTCCAGGCGATGGGCGAAGTCCTGACGGCGGTCGATCTCCACGAGAGCGAAGCCGGGACGGAGCGGGACGGCGCCGTCGTCGGCGAGGAACGCCTCGACCACCTTCCGGCGTCGGGCGATCCCCGCTTCAAGCGCCTTGCCCTTCGGCCGGGCCCCGGGATCAATGCCCAGGGTCTCGGCGATGCCGGAGGTGGTTCGCAGACAGCGGAGGCGGAGAGTGAGTTCGGGAGTGTTCCATTCGAGGACGACCGGACTTCCGGGGGCCGCCTGTTCGTACACCTCCTCGGCGGTGGCGGCATCCGGGCGGCCGACGCCTCCGTCGAGGCCGAGGATTGCGGCGAGGGCGTCGACGGCCGCTTCACGGAAGGACGCGGACTGCCACAGCAGCCGTGCCTCCACCAGGACGCTGTCGCCCGTGACCGCCTCGGCGGGGTCCTGCCCGTCATTGATCCTGGCTGCCACCGCGAGTGCCGTCCGCCGGGCGAGGGCCTCACGCTGCGCTTCGACGGCCTTGTCCGCTCCCTGGGGCTTGGGCCGGGCATTGGCAGGGGCGGGGCTGCCCGCGCCGGCCCGGCCGAGGGAGGGAACCCGGCGCAGCGACTCCGGCAGTGCCTGTTCGGCCCACTCGACGATCTGGGAGCGCTGGTGCGACATGAGGCCCGTACCGATTCCGTGGGCTCCCATGTGCGTGCTGTGGACGACTGCGGCGCGTGTGCCAGGACCGTCACCGATCCATTCCTCGGGTGCGGTGAGCAGACTGTCCGGATCGGGGAAGGGGCGATTGAGAGCGAGCCTGCCGAGGATGTGGGCGGGGCCGTTGTTCTTCCAGGCGTGGCTTTGGGCCTCGCGGTTCCACGTCAGACGTGCCACCGCGTACCGGTCGCTGGTGGGCGTGCCGGGAAGCCAGGGGATGCCGGGCAGGAGACAGACGGAGGTGTCGCGGCCGTACGGTAGGCGCAGTCGCTGCTTCTTCGCGTCGAGGCGGGTTGCCCAGCGGCGCACCCCGGTGTGGAGGTGGAGCCGCGGCCTGGGATCGAAGGGGACGGTGTGCAGCGAGATGTTGAGCACGATGGAGAACCACCATTCGCGTCCCTTGACCGGGTGCGAGAGGGGCTGTGAGAGCAACTCGGCGCCCTGCTGCCGCGGTCCGCGCGGTACGGCGCGGAAGTGCAGGTTGCCGGCGCTGTGTTCGTAGGGGCCCAGGGCGAGGATGCGCCGGGCCAGCGCGTCGGTGGCGAGTTGGTACTGGCGGTCGCGCGGGGCGGCGGTCCCGCCGTCGGTCGTGGGGCAGCCGAGCAGGTCGACGGTGACGTCCTGCCACTGGGGTGGGCAGGCACGCAGCGCGGTGTGGGTGTCCATGACGGCGCGGTGGTGTTCGGGTCCGGGACGCAGGTCCTGGAGCCAGGGGCCGGTCAGCCGGTCCAGGGTGTCGCCCGGCAGGGGGTGGGGGGCGTCCCACGGCGCGTAGAGCCAGAAGTCCTCGGCCTGCTGGAGCGGGTCCCGGGGACGCCCCCTCACGACCAGATCGGGGGCGAGGCTCTGGAGGACCCCGTTGAAACCGGCGACGGGCGCGGTACGGAACGGCTCGCGTTCGGGATCCCGGCCGAGGTTGCAGAGATCCAGGATGCTCGCGTGCCACTGCTCGGGTGCGGGCAGCGCCCGGTAGCGGGCGGTCCAGGGGGCGGCGTCGGGCTTGAGGACGTAGGCGGCTCGGCTGGCGTCACGGTACTTGGCGGCCATGGTCACAGGCTCCTTCTGGTGGGGGCGGGGTGGTTCGCGGTGGTCGGCGCGTGGGGAGTGGCCGGTCAGTTTCCGGAGCTCAGTCCGCACAGGGCGTCGTAGAGCGGGTGGTAGAGAGTGCGTACCAGTGCGGGATCGGCCACGTCGCCGAACGACTGGGGGGCTGCCGCGTCGTCGAAGTAGGGAGCGAGGACGTCGCGGAGTTTGACGAGCAGGCCGTCGTCGTTTCGGCGGCGACCGCTTCGGGTCGCCGCGGCTGGCGGGGCCCCGGCCTCGGCGAGTGCGGGGGCGAAGGCCGCGTCGACGAACACCACGCGCGCGGGTACCCCGCCTCGCACGAGGCGGCCGATGACCTGCCAGATGGTGACGAGCTGGTCCCAGGCGAAGGAGGTCTTCTCCGCGTCGCTGAGCCGGGAGTAGATGTAGCGCCGGGAGAGCAGCCGACGCCATTCCTTGCGGGCCGCGAGGCGGAAGGCGAGCCCGGCGGCGTCCAGGTCCGCCGCGTCGGCCACCAGTTTGCCGAAGGTCCCCCCTTCGGAATCGGGCCGGTCGCGGACGAAGCGGGTGACCCAGTCGTTGACGGCGAAGACGGCCAGGGAGAGGTCGTCGGGGCGCGGGTGGGGCCGGGCGAGGAACAGCACGGTGCCGAAGGCCGCCTTGTGGCTCTGGTTGAGGATGTTGTGGCCTCGCTCGATGGCCATCAGGGGGGCGACCAGGACCTCGGCGTCCTCGTCCTGGGCGAATGACGCCAGGTCACCGCGTCGTACGGCGGTCGCGCCGACGAAGTCCCCCGTGGCCGTGTCACCGGGGCCGGGGTGGTCCAACTCCGCCTTGTCGGAGGCCAGGACCCGGACCTTTCCCCGCCAGCGCGGCATGCGTTCGAGGAGGTCGGCGGCGATTCTGGCGTCGCGGTAGCTGCCGACCAGGACGAGCGCCCGGCGCCGCTCGCCGTCCTCGATCTTCCTCAGTTCGCCGTCGAGGAGCGAGGTGTCGCCGGGGGACGACTTCCCGAGCTGGGTGACCATCTGGGACAGCACCCGCTCGCGGGTGTCGAGACGCGCTCCGGACAGGGTGAGCGGGGCTCCTTCGCCGTCGTAGAGGAACAGGGTCCTGAAGAGGGTCCTGCGAATGGAGTCGACTGCGGCTGGGTGCGGTTTGAGGATTGCCCCGACCGGGGCCATGACGTGCGCCCGGGTCGAGGTCCCTGCCCAGCTCGTGCCGGACATGAGGAGCACATGCGGTCCGGGCCGGCCCACGGCGGGATCGGCTCCCAACGCGGGCAGGTTGAGCAGGAGTTCCCGGCCGACCCCGGCACACCGGAAGAAGCGCAGGGTGCCGCTTCGCTGGTCGTCGCCCCGGGGCCCTCGTTCGGGGTCCTCGGGCAGGTACTGGAATCCGAGGACGTTGCCCATGGGGGCTTCGGGTACCACCGGTGCGTAGTCCAGGGGAGGCCGACGGGACAGTTCGTTGTCGGCGGTGTCCAGGTGAAGGGCCGCCTCGGCCTGCGGCCACAGGAAGGTGACGCGTTCGAGGCGCTGGTGGAGCGCGGCGAGTACGAGAGTGAACTCCAGACGCCTGGCCTCCCGCTCCAGCCAGGGCTCGGTTCCCCAGGTGTCCACGGGGTCCCGGTCGGGCCGGCCGGGGGCCGGATCGTCCTGGCGCAGCGAGCCGTCGAGGAGGGGGGAACCCGTGAGGAGTTCGTCCAGTACGGAGCGGACGCGCTGCCCGGTGGTCGTCTGGTCGAGGTTGTGCAGGAGGTCCCCGGCCCTGCGGATCAGGGTGTCGGTGACAGCGCTGTGCGGGCCGCGGTCCCCGAGCGGGTCGTCGCGGAAGGCGTCGAGGTCGGCGACCACCGCACTGCGGCGGGCATCCCACGGCTCCGCCCCCGGGGTGCTCGGCACGGCGGTGAGGGGGGCGGACTCGTCCTCCGTGTCGTACACCTCGGAGTCGCAGGAGACGCCGTCGGGGAGGGAGCCGTCCGCGCGGAGACGGGGGTACCAGGTGTTGATGAGCTTCTCCTGGAGGGTCCAGGCGCTGAAGTACTCGATGTCCGCCCACCGGAGGATGTCGTCCTCGGTGATCAGCCTGCGGTAGAGGCGGTTGGCGGCTACGTGGACGATGTCCAAGGAGGCCGACCAGCGTTCGACGTCGCGCGCAGAGAGAGGGAGGCGGCCCTGCCTGGCCAGTTCGTCGATCTTGTGGATGCCGAGCCGGTCCAGCCATGATTCGGGGCCGCGCACGATCAGCGTGGCGGACGGCGCGAACGCGGTGTCGAGCTGCATCTGCACACGGTCCGCCTCGTCGACGATGACGATGTCGCTGCGCAGACACGCCAGTTCGAGGTGGCGCAGGCGTTCCGCGTTGAGGTGGCGCGGCACGGCGCTCTGCAGGAGACTCGCCGGGTTGGCCACCCAGATCAGGGCGTCGACCAGGTCGCGGTCGGTGGCGTGCCGGGGGCAGGCGCTCCATACCGGACAGCCGTGGTCGGGCCGCAGAGGGGCCGCTTCTTCGCGCCGAGCGGCTCCGTCCGCGCCGTGGTCCCTGTCCGTGTCGTGCCGGTACTCGGGCAACGGGATGTCGCCGACGGCCGTGGCGCGAGGCTTCTTCACCGGGTGCAGTTCCGTGCAGGGGGCGTCGACGTACCGAAGGGGTTCGGCCGCCTCCAGGCCGCGCTGCGCGTCCAGGACGCACACCGTGCTCAGGAGGTCGAAGGCCGGATCGTCGTGCTGGAGCAGGGAGCTCTGGCCACGTGCGGCGAGCCGTCGGTGCAGCCGGGAGGCGTGCTGCTCCCGGGTGGTGGTGCCGATAACCGGTGCCGCGGCCAGCCCGAGGCCCTGGAACAGGCCGACCAGGGTGAGCTGTTCGGCGACGTCTCCGACAACCAGAGTGGTCCGCAGGCCCTGACGCGCGCCCCAGACGGCGATGAGATGCATCAGGGTGCTCTTTCCCGCCCCCACCATGCCGACGAGGTGGAGCAGCCGGTCCAGGCGCAGCACGGTGGCCCCTTCGAAGCGCACCCCGTCGGCGGACAGGACATCGAGTTGCAGATCGGCAAGGCGCTGGACCCAGTTCCCCGTGGGGGTCTCCCGGGCGGCTTCGGCCTCTTCCATCCACCGTGCGGTGTCGGCGAGTTCGGCCAGCGGGATGTCCAGGGGGCGGCCCGTGGTGCGCGGGACAAGGCTCAGGTCGTGGCCGGTCGGTGCGGGGAAGCACAGCTGTTCGGGAATGGTCACGGAGGCTGGAATATGCCGTTCGGTGAACCGCGCCTGTCCTGCCGGGGCGAGTGTCAGCAGGCGCCGGTCGAAGTCCGGGAGCCGCGACAGGGCACGTTCGTACGTCGCGAAGCGGCTGCCCGCCACGGTCGGTTCCACCCGCCGCGGCGGTCCGCCCCCGTCCGGGATCCGGTACCCCCGCAGTCGTTCGGGCAGTTGGGCGTACGCCTCCAGGCTCTGGTGCCACATGCGGCGCCGCCGCAGCCGCCACAGCAGGTGGCGGGCCACGTCCAGCCGGGCGCGCTGTGCCGGTGAGGTGGCGAGGCCCACGGCCACGGCGAAGGGGTAGCCGCCCAGCAGCGTGTAGACGCCGCGGGCGTCGCGGGAGGCGTCGATGCTCTCCATCAGGTAGATGCCGAGTTCCACCTGGCAGAGCAGGGAGGGTTTCACATCCTGGTTCTCCTGGGGCCAGACCGGCTCCAGGGCCTGGGTCAGCGGGAGGTACCACTCGCTGCTGTCACGCACGGTCTGGTCCGTTCTCCGAAGGGGGGTGTGATCTTGGTAGTGGGTCCCTCAAGAAGCCTTCAGGCACAGGGCGTTCGTGCCTGTGGTTTCCTGCGTATGGCCGTCATGCGAGGTCCGTCAGCTGGGGACCCCGCGCTCCACCGAGGCGGGTGGCGGCGAGCGCGACCAGCCGGTCGTCGGTGAAGAGGGGCAGCCCCGCGGCCGCGGCCGGACGATTGCGCCGGTACGTGCCGAGGTAGTCGCGGTGGGCCTCGGCCTGTTCGCCGGGGACCACCCAGCAGGCCTCGTCGTACGGCGGCTCCGCGCGTACGGGCTGTGCGGCACGACCGAGCAACCCGGGGTGCTTCCAGTCCTTGACGTCGACGGCCCAGACGTGTCCGTCCGGGAAGGTGATGCGCAGGTCGTACGCGTCGAAGCCGGGCCAGAGCTGAACCCGGAGTCCGAGAGCGGTCAACCGGGCCTCAAGATCCACCTCGGCCCGGCCCGGACTGGTGACGAACTGACGTAGCGGGCGGGCCAGTTGCAGCAGTCCGGCCGCGTCCGCCCCGTGCACCGTCCGTCCGTGCGGGGGCGCTCCCCGACGTCGGCACCGGTCGCGTTCGCACCACCAGCCGCCTCCGGTGAGTGGAGTGAGCAGGGTCAGGCAGCGTCCGCAGGTGACGTAGGCGCCCTCGCGCTCGTAGGAAGCGGGGACCGCCGCGTAGCACTGGTCGAGAAGCTCCTGCACGGGGGCGAGGTAGAGGTCGGTCTCCGTCTCGAAGCGCTCCACCCCCGTGAGTACGGGACGCTCGACCAGGAGCCTGCGGAAGGCCACATACGACTCGGGCGAGGACGCGTTGCGGCACAGGCGCATCGCCGTGTGGACGACCTCCCGGTCGAACTGGGCGGCGCCGCCGTCCTTTCCCCTGATCCACCATTCGTGGCACAGCTGGGTGGGGACCAGTGCCTCGGGGTCCACCAGGCAGTCGCCCGGCCCGAAGGCGTCGGGCGGCAGGTCCAGGGGCCAGTCCTCCAGGGGGCGGCTGTGGCACCAGAAGAGCAGTTCCGGAAGGCTGCGCGGGACCTCCTCGACACCCCGCAGGAGGCAGGCGAGGACGGTCCGGTCCAGGGCCCGCTGGGCCTCGGCGGGGTAGGGCAGCGAGAAGGCGGAGAGGGTGCCGAGGTCGGCGAGCTGGATCACCGCGCCGGCCAGGGTGCGCACGAGACGGACGTCCGGGTAGTCGAGCCAGCTTCCGTGCGCGCCGGCGGGGGTGTGCGAGGCGTGGGACATCAGGACTCCCCTTCCTGTGCGGCTTCCGTCTCGTGCGAGGGAGTCGCCTCTTTCGCGGCTTCCGTCCCTTGCGCGGGTTCCGTCGCCGCGAGATGTGCGGTGCCCGGCCGGCACCAGTCGAGGGCCTCGCAGCCGGTGCAGTGCCGGCCGGGGGTCGTCGGGTAGTCCTGGTCGACCGCCCAGGGGCGGGCGAGTTCCGCCATCACTTCGCGCGCCTCGTCGACGACCCCGGGACGCGAGGGATCCAGCTCCTCGAAGGTCACGTCGTCGGTGTGCAGCAGTTCGAGTTCCACCCGGGAGCGCGCGACGTCTCCGCCCAGGACGCCTGCGGCCAACATCAGTACACCCAGGGCGAGTTGTGGGTAGCGCTTCATCAGCGTCTCGCCCTCGTAGAGGTACCGGCTCGCCGTCTTGGTCTCGCGCCAGATCCATCCCCCGTGCCGGGTGTGGAGCAGGTCGGGGGTGGCGATCAGGACGAGGTCGAGCCCCGGGTCGTAGCAGGTCAACTGGTGCTGGACTCGTACCTCTTCCGTCGGGGCGAGCCCGTCCAGCGGGCAGTAGAAGTCGTGCTGTTCGAGCATGGCGGCGCCGTCGACCGCTTCCTTGCCGCTCAGCCGCAAGGAGCCGGCCCCCCAGGATGCCGGGTCCGCCGGCCCGGGGAAGTCCGCGCAGCTTTGGTACGGCGTGCTGCCGTGCCGTTGGTTCAGGACGTCGTCGACCACGCGCCCTCGCCGTACCTCGGGGCTCTCGGCCCGCGCGGAACGGAGCTTGAGCTGCCGGGTCGCGTGGAATTTCCCCGGGCAGTCCCGGTGGGCGCGCAGGTCGGAGACCGAGAGGCTGCGGCGGGGCCGGCGGGGCTGCGGCGGCGCAACCGTCAGCAGACCGGGGGTGCGCGCTATCGCGTCGCAGCGCGCCAGCGCCTTGCACTCGACGCAGCCGCTTCCGGGGCGGACGCCGGCCCCGTCGACGGCCCGGCTCAGCGCGGGCCACCCCGCTGCCACGAAGCGCCGCCTGGCCTCCTGCTGGTTCCAGTCGAGCAGTTCCTTGTACGCGCCGTCCCCGCAGCCGAATTCGATGACCCGCACCCGCTCGGGGACAGCCGTACGGTACGGTTCGAGCCGCTCGGCCGGGACCACGGTGTACCGCTTGCGCCATCCTCCGCTCACCGGCCGCCCCTTCGCCGCGACGTACGCGGCCACCGCCTTCTCCGCTTCGGGGCGGTCCTCCTTCGCCGCGCCGAAGGTCAGCAGCCACAACTCCCTGGTGGAGCCGTCGACCGCGGCGTACCGGCGCCCCCAGGCCGTCGTCTCGTAGGTGTCCGCACCCCGCCCGTCCACCGGACCGGGGTCCTTGCCGAGCGCCCAGACGTCGCGGACCGGGACGGTGAGCGGGAGCCCGGCGGCGCGCCGCGCGCGCTGGTCCGCCGTACGTGCCGCGAGATGGTGCCGGACTGCCTGGGCGGACCAGGACAGCAGCAACGGGTGGCCCTCCCGGCGCCGGTAGAGCCCGAAGGTTCCCTTCGTGCGCCGGAGCTCTTCGAGGACCTCCGTCGGGTCCCGGCGGTCGTGCTCGATCAGGTCGAGTGCGTCCATGAAGACCTTGAGGGTGAAGTCCTGGAACCTTTCGGCGAGTTCGGGCGGTTCGGGATGGGCCGTCAGCATTGGGCGGGCGTCGCTGCTCAGTCTGGTCGGGCAGTCGCGGTGGTCGAGCCGGGCCGCACCGAGGTTCGTGCGCACCAGCGTGGTGTCCCCACCGGTCCCGGCGGGGCGTGGCCAGCTGCTCATGGTCTCCTCCAATCGGTACGGCAGGACTCCGTGGCGCGGCATCTCGGGGCGAGGTGCGCCGAGTTCCGGAAGACCAGCATGACACATGGGTCACTGTGAACTGAGTCCATGCATGAAATGGTCAACCCGGGCCTACACTGAGTGCATCCGTCACACACAGAGCAGGCGGACCCAGAGGCCCGACACGTCACGCCTTCCTGTCGTGACGTCCGCGGGACGCTTCGGAGCAAGGGGCGGACATGAAGAAGGACGACGTGCTCGGCGGCCGGTACCGGCTGCTCGACCGTCTGGGCAGCGGCGGCATGGGGGTGGTCTGGCATGCGGAGGACCTGCGGGACGCCGGGCGGCCGGTGGCCGTCAAGTGCCTGCGCGCGGAGGGTGAACTCCTCGCCTCGCTGGACGGCGACGACGCGCACGCCGAGCTGACCCGCATACGCGGACGCTTCCGGCGGGAGGGTGCGCTGCTCGGGCGGCTGCGGCACCGGGGCATCCCCGAGCTGTACGGCCAGGGCACTTTCGACAGCGAGCCCTATCTCGTGATGCGCCTGGTCGACGGCATGGCGCTGCACACCTTCCTGGACCGGTACACCCCCACCGTCGCGGTCGCCGCCGCCATCGGGGTCCAGATCGCCGAGGCGCTCGCCCACGCCCACGACCTGCCGGTGGTGCACCGCGACCTCAAGCCGTACAACTTGATCATCGATGGGGACGGCGTGGTCGTCCTCATCGACTTCGGCATCGCCAAGCCGCTCTGGCCCGGCGTCACGGACTACACGCAGAGCGGCTCCACGGTGGGCAGCCGGGGGTACGAGGCTCCGGAGCAGATCCTGGAGCGGCAGATCACCCCGAAGACCGACCTGTACGCACTGGGCTGCATCCTCTACCACCTGTTGACCGGCCACCCGCCGTTCTACGGGGACCGGCTGAGGGACCAGCACGTCCACGACGAGCCGATCCCTCCGACCTGCCACATCGGCCACATCCCGGACGAGCTGGAAGGGCTGGTCCTGAAGCTGCTCGCGAAGGAGCCGCAGGACCGGCCCGCGGACGCCGGTGCGGTCGTGGAGGTACTGCGGCGGTTCGCGCCGCGCCCCGGCGACGCGGCCCCCTCTCCCCGGCTGGAACCGGACCCCACACGCCCGTTGAGGCTCCCGGAGGCATACGCCGCGCAGGTCGGGCCCGTGGCGCCGAAGGCCGCTCCCAGGTCGAACCGCGGACACCGCGATGCGCGGTTCCTCAGCCGCAGGGTGTTCCAGGAGCTCACCGACGGGGCCGCGGCCGAGACCGATTCCGGTGAGCCCGCGAGCGCGGTGGGCAGGCTGGCAGAGCTCCTGCCCGCCGCGCGTCGGAGCTGGGGCGCCTGCGATCCGCAGGTCAGGGCGGCCCTGCGGGTGGCCGCGAACGGCATGCGGATCGCGGGGCGTTGCCAGGAGGCGATCACGCTCTACGAGGCCCTGGCCGCGGTGCCGTCCGGCGGCGGCGTGCATCCGGACGATCTGGCCGACCATCTGGAGGGTGTGCTCGGCGCGGCGGAGTGCCGCATTCCGTTCGGCGACCTGTTGCCCGCGGCGGCCGCACGGGCAAAAGTGCTCGAAGCACTGCCCCGCGTGGCCGGCGTCCGCGCCGTGCTGCTCGCGGAGAGGTGCCGTGAGCTCGGCACCGAGCTGGAGGAACTCCGGTTCGAGGCGGAGGGGCAGCGGGAGATGCAGGAGCAGCGGGAGACGGAGGGGGACTCGGCGTAGACCGCGCCGGGGCCCCAGCCCCGTTGCGCCGGTGTACGAGACTGCTCCGCCGGGCCGCGTCCTTCCTCAGCGGGACACGGCCCGGCGGGCCGAGGTCTTACCGTCCCGGCCGGTGCAGCCCTCCCGCCGCGAGCGCGTCGCCGAGGCCCCTTACGAGATCCTCGCCGACCGCCGCCACCGAGCGTAGGGATTCCTCCAGCGCCAGGAGTTCCCTGAAGGCGGCCGCGTACGGCTCTTGTTCGGCGAGGGAGAGCTGGAGCACCTGCAGTTTGCGTACGTCGATACGCGCCGAGCTGGAGGTGTGGGAACCGGCCTGCCGCGCGTTCGCCGGTGCGCGCAGGCAGCCCGCGAGGAACCAGGGGTCAAGGAGTTCGGGGTCCGGCCGCAGCGCGTGGAGCTGTGGCCCGAGTACGAGAGGAGTGTCCTTCTGCACCCAGACCCGGAACGCCCGCTCGACGCCCACCACGACGACGTCCCCGGGCTCGGCGACGGTGAGCGAGCCGCCGGCGACCCCGGCCTCCACCTCATCCCTGGTGAGCCAGCCGCCCGGCTGCCCGTCCAAGATCAGGTCGGGAACGCTCAGTACCGGCACAGCGCCCCGAGGGTGTGCGTCGATGAGCAACAGATCATCGCTGCGCAGCAGTTCGCCGGAAGGCGTCTGTCCCTGCCGCGCCCTGAGCGCGTGGGCGCGGTCCAGAT
Organism: Streptomyces sp. NPDC057136; assembly: GCF_042670885.1. Taxonomy (NCBI): domain Bacteria; kingdom Bacillati; phylum Actinomycetota; class Actinomycetes; order Kitasatosporales; family Streptomycetaceae; genus Streptomyces; species Streptomyces sp. NPDC057136. Next base: position 36,484 of record NZ_JBHUUV010000025.1, on the reverse strand, counting down.
CCGCGACCGTGACGGTGGACGCGGAGTCACCGCGCTCGGACAGGTCGATCCCGGCGAGGAACCGCGCATGCCGGCGCACCTCGCTGATCAGCCCTTCCAACCGCCCCCAGGATTCACCGAGCACGTCATGGGCCTCACGTGCCGTCTCCGGTACGTGGCGGGCCGGCGTGAGGTCCGTCTCCTCGTCGAGCAGATCCACCACGGGTACGGTGACACACCGCTCGGGCAGCGGGGCCTGTGCCTCGCCCCTCCGCTCGCCGTCCCAGGAATGGGAGCGCACCGCGTCCAGGACACGACCGCTCAGCCGGGGCCAGTCGATGCTCTGGGCGCCCTTGGCGGCCCCCTGCCGCTCGACGGCGTCGAACAGGAAGAGCCGGTCGCCCGCCGCCGTCCTGCCATCGGCGCCCGGTGCCCTGAGGATCCACAACTGGAGCGAGACGCTGTGCGGTGGAGCGGCCCCGGCGGGCAGCGCGACGACTCCCCGCAGCGCGCCCGTGCGCAGCAGCGCTCCCCGGATGCGCCTGCCCGCGCGGCGGGAAGCCACTGCGGGGGGCAGCAGGACGACGGCCGTACCACCGGGTGCCAGCCGTGCCAGGGTGTGCTCCACCCAGGCGAGTTCGGGCTCGGTCCTCGGTGGCAGTCCGTACGTCCAGCGGGGGTCCGTGGCCAGTTCCTCGTGCCCCCAGTCGCGTGCGTTGAACGGCGGATTGCACAGGACCACGTCGGCCCGCGCGTCTGCCTGAGGATCGCCGCGGAGCGAGTCTCCCGCCCTGATCTCCACCCTGGCCCCCGTGCGCGCGGTGCCTGGGATTGCGCTACCTGGAACTGCGGTGCTCGCACCCGTCGTACCTGTGCCTGGCGAGCCCGTGCCCGCGAAGCCCAGGCGGACCGCTGCCAGTGCGGCGAGCACCGGGTCGATGTCGGCCCCGAGGAGAACCGGAGCCACGGGACCCGGCCCCCCCTCCGGATCGCCCACGCGTTCACCGGCGGCCAGGAGCAGTCCGCCGACCCCGCACGCGGGGTCGAGTACGGTCACCTCGCCCGTCCCGGCTCCCGCATCCGTCCTTACGGAGGCGGCGATGTCCGCCATCAGCCGGGCCAGCGGTTCCGGGGTGGTACTGACCTGCCGCACATGGGCGTCGAGCCAGCGAGACAGCAGGAAGTTGAAGGTCTCCCTGCCGCCCTCCTGGCGTGCGGCCTCCACCGTCTCGTCCACCACCCGCGCGGCCTCCGGCGGAAGAACCGGTTCGCCGGACCCGGCGCGGCGTGCTGTTACGAAGCCCTCCGCACCCTCCGTGGAAAGGATCCGCCCGCCCGCTTCGGCGAGGGCAGCACCCATGACCGCGCGGTCGCCCAGCGCCTCGTAGTGCGGCCACAACCGCTCCCGCAGCCCGATCCGCTCGATCTTCCCGTTGGCGTGCAGCCATCCTTCGACATCGGCCAGGGAGAACTGTGGGCTGGCGTCCGTCCCGCCGACCGGTGTCGGGAAAGAGTCGTGGCGGCGCCGCCAGTTGCTCACGGCGGCCCGGCCGACGCCCGCGATACGTGCGATTCCCGCCAGGGTGACGGGTGCGTCATGGGGCTCTGACATGAGGTTCTCCGGGTGAGGGGGCGAGTTTTGGACAAGCCTGACACGGGACGGCCACACCGTAGCTCAGCCACCCCGCACCCGGTCAACGTTGACAGAGTTCACAGTGATTGTCTCGCTGGCATGTCCCTTTGGCCCCGGCCGCCCCTACACTGACCGACCAGGAGGTCCGATCATGGAATGCGTGGGGCGCGGAACCGTCCTCGGTGAGCGCTACTGCCTGGAGCAGCCGCTGGGCCGCGGCTCCATGGGGCAGGTGTGGAGCGGCCTCGACCGGCATCTGCAACGCCGTGTGGCGGTGAAGACCCTGGCCTCCGACAGGTTCGACGATCCCGCTGACCGTGCACGCCTGAAGCTCCGTTTCGAACGGGAGGCGAAGGCGTCGGCGGCGCTCGACCACGACAACGTCGCCACGGTGTACGACGCCGACATCACCAGTGAACTGTGCTGGCTGGTCATGCAGTTGATCGACGGCACCACTCTGGGAGTCGTCCTCGACGAACAGGAGCGCCTCGCCCCCGACGCCGCCGCGGCGGTCACTGCCCAGATCTGTTCCGGTCTCGCGTCGGCCCATGCGGCAGGTCTGGTGCACCGTGACCTGAAGCCGGAGAACGTGATGGTCAGGCGCGACGGCGTGGTGAAGATTCTCGACTTCGGCCTGGTCAAGCACATGACGGAACAGGGCGCGCGGCTCACGGCGAGCGGTGAGTCCCCGGGCAACTTTCGTTACGCGTCGCCGGAGTTGCTCACCGGTTCCTCGGAACTCGACGCCCGCAGCGACCTGTACAGCGTCGGCTGTCTCCTGCACCACCTCCTCGCCGGCTCGGCGCCCTTCGGCACGGAGCCCCCCGTCGTTCAGCTGCGCAGCCGTCTCACCGGACCCCCGCCTTCCCTGGCCACCCTCGGCATCCAGGCTCCGCCGGACCTCCAGGACCTGCTCGCCGCGCTCCTCGCGCCCACTCCCGCCGACCGCCCGGCCTCGGCCCGCGAGGTGTACGCAGCGCTCGGCCCGCACCTCCCCGCCTCCCGGTGTGGTGATGCGCAGGCGCTCGCCGCGTACGGCCCCGAGGACCCGCGTCGGCCGTTCGCACTGCCGCAGGGGCCACCCCTCGATTGACGGCGGCGACAGGGTGACGGAGCGGGGGACGTGGGGTGGAAGGATGCAAGGTGCACAGAGCGCGGGGGCGCGGCGCGCGGGACCAGCAGCCGGTGCCGGGCGAGGGAACGTCGGACACAGGTGACACGGGGGACGGGGCAATGAGCACGATGATCCTGGAACGGTACGAGCTGGCCCACCGGCTCGGTCGGGGCGGCATGGGCGAGGTGTGGTCGGCCCGCGACCACAGCCTCGACCGACAGATCGCCCTGAAGTTCATGCACCGCACCGACCATCAGAGCGCCCCCGCCCTGCGGGAGGAGCGCTTCCGCCGCGAGGCCCGCTACACCGCCCGCCTGGGGCACCCCGGCGTCCCCGCGATCCACGACGTGGGCAAGCTCCCCGACGGCCGGCTGTACCTGGTCATGGAGCTGGTCAAGGGGGACACCCTCACCAAACTCCTCAAGGAGCACGGCAGTTGCCCAGTCGACCAGGCGCTCTCCATCACCGAACAGATCGCCTCCGTGCTGGCTGCGGCCCATCGCTCGGGCCTCGTCCACCGTGACCTCAAGCCCGCCAACCTCATGCTGACCCCCTCCGCCAAGGTCAAGGTCCTCGATTTCGGCATTGCTGCCGCGCTCACCCCCTCGTCGCAGGAACCGCCCCTGACCAGCCCCAGCGGAGTGGTCGGCACCCCCGGCTTCATCTCCCCCGAGCAGGCCGTCGGACAGCCGGCCACCGACCGCAGCGACCTGTACGCACTGGGCTGCGTCCTGTACGAGATCCTCACCGGCCGCCCGCCGTTCCGCGCCGACACCCCGCTCGCGGTCGCCTACCAGCATGTGTACGAAGTCCCGCCGCCGATCGCTGAGTTGAAGCCGGGCGTCTCGGACGCCCTCGCGGCCCTGGTGATGCAGCTGCTGGCCAAGGAGCCCCAGGCGCGTCCGTCGGCGGGGGAGACGGTCGTCGCGGTCAGGGCGATGAGCGCGGCGGCCGAGGCGGCCGCCCGCAGGACGACGACCGTACTGCCGCGACTGCCCGGAGGGCCGACGCAGGCCCGACCCGCACCGGATGCCCGCCCGGCTTCCGCGTCGTCCGGCCCCGGCCTACCCCCGCACTCGGGCATCGCGCCGCCGCCCCACAGCCAGTCCGCCCTCCCACCGGCGCCCCCTCCACGCAGACCATCGGTCGTCGCGCCGGCGCCCCCGCCCCGTAGTCAACCGGTCGCGCCGGCGCCCCCGCCCCGCGTGCGCCCAGGCGCCATGTCGCCTCCGCCCTCCGTCGCCGACTACGGCTCCTTTTCGGGCCCCGAGGAGATCCAGGCCCGGCTGGACGAGTGCCGTGGGCTGCTCGCAGCCAAGGACTACAGCCAGGCGTACGAGAACGTCCGCATCCTCGACGAGGAGCTCTGGGCCACTCCGGCCGAGGCGGACGAACTACGCCTCGACTGCCGGACGCTTCTGGCTCTCAGCCTGGCGAAGCTCGGCCGCACGGCCGAGGCGCTCAAGGAGTACGAGGGGATCGTCCCCCGCAGGCTGGAGCTCTTCGGTCCGACCGACCTCGCGACCCAGCAGGCACGCCTCATGTTCTCCTCACTCCTGGGCCAGAGCGGTCGCTACGCGGAGAGTTTCGAAGAACTCAACCTGCTGCGGATCGACCTCAAGGCGCAACGGCCCGACGATCCCCGGATCGTCAAGATCGACGACCTGGCCGCCCGCCTGCGCCGACTCCTGACCGCCGCTCAGCGCCGACAGCAGTAGGCCCCGCGCACCTGCCCCGCACCCCCGCCCCACCCCTTCCCGCCGTCCCCTCCGTCCGCTTTCACCGCATTGCCTACAGTTGACGCCCTACGCCGAGCCCCCAGAGAAGGTCGCTCACCCATGACACAGACCGCCCCGCCGCCCCGCCGTACCCCTGCCGCCGCTGCCGCGCCCGCGTCCGGCGAGGTGCTCCCGCAGCCCGGCGCCCTCGTCGAGGTACGAGGCCAGAGCTGGGCGGTCGTGAGCGTCGACCCCTCTCCCTCGGCCGTCGACCCCTCTCCCTCGGCCGCCCCCACCGCCCCCACCCCCATCACCCCCACCACCCTCGTCCACCTCCAGTCCGTCGCCGACGGCCGCTTCGGCGACACCCTCTCGGTGATCTGGGAGGTAGAGCCGGGCCGCCGCATCCTGCCCGCCGGTTCCCTCCCCGACGCCTCCACCGGCCGCTTCGACTCGCCCTCCCGCCTCGCCGCCTTCCTCGACGCGGTCCGCTGGTCGGCCGTCGCCTCGGCCGACGCCAAGAACCTCCAGGCCCCGTTCCGCTCGGGCGTCGCCGTCGAGCCGTACCAGCTGGAGCCCGTCTCCCGCGCCGTCGGCGCCCCCCGCGTGAACCTCCTGCTCGCCGACGACGTCGGCCTCGGCAAGACCATCGAGGCCGGTCTCGTCGTCCAGGAGCTGATGCTGCGCGGCCGGGCCCACCGCGTGATGGTGGTCTGCCCGGCCGGGCTGACCCTGAAGTGGCGCGACGAGATGGCCGAGAAGTTCGGCCTGGACTTCACCATCGTCGACTCCCAGCTCTGCGCCACCCTCCGCCGCACCCACGGCACGGCCGCCAACCCCTTCCGTGTCCACCCGCTGACGATCGTCTCGCTGCCCTGGCTGCGCCGCCCCAAGGCCCAGCGCCTCCTGGACGAGGTGCTGCCGCCCGACACCCCCGGCCAGGACACCGGCCCCGGCCCCGAGCGCCGCTTCTTCGACCTGCTCGTCCTCGACGAGGCCCACCACGTGGCCCCTGCCGCCCCCAAGCAGGTGTACGCCGTCGACTCCCAGCAAACGAAGCTGATCCGCCGCCTCGCCCCCCACTTCGAGCACCGGCTGTTCCTCTCCGCGACGCCGCACAACGGCTACCCCGAGTCGTACACCGCCCTCCTGGAACTCATCGACAACCAGAAGTTCCTGCGCGGCGTCGAGCCCGACCGGGCCGCCCGCGACGAGACGGTCGTCCGTCGGCTCAAGTACAAGGTCACCCGCCCCGACGGAACCCCGCAGTTCCGCACCCGCCAGACCAAGCAGCTGGAGGTCGAGTACACCGACCGCGAACGCGAGATCCACACCCTCCTCTCCGACTTCGCCACCCTCCGCAAGCAGCGCATCACCTCCAGCGCCCGTGGTGGTCGTCGTGCAGCCGACCTGGTCACCCTTCTCCTCAAGAAGCGCCTCTTCTCGTCCCCCGCCTCCTTCCAGCGCACCGTGAAGGTCTACCTGGGTCACCTGGAGGACTCCACCGCCCGCCCCGTCACCGGCGCCGACGACGTCCCCGAATGGCTGGAGGACTACGCGGACCTCGCCGCAGAACTCGACGACGAGGAGCTGGCGGGCGCCGAGGACTCCGCGCTGACCCTCTCCACCCGCCTCACCCCCGACGAGGACGAGGGCGAGCTGACCCTGCTGCGCGAGATGCAGCGCTGGGCCCTCACCCACGAGGCCAACGCCGACTCCAAAGCGGCCCGCCTGATCTCGTACCTCAAAGCGGTCTGCCGCCCCGACGGCGGACTCTGGACCAACAACCGCGTGGTGATCTTCACCGAGTACCGCGACACCCAGAAGTGGCTCGTCGACCTGCTGCGCCAGGAGCAGCTCACCGACGGCGGCCGCGTCGCCCAGCTGCACGGTGGCGTCGACAAGGACGAGCGGGAGCGCATCCGTGTCGGCTTTCAGTCCGAGCCCAGCGTCGAGAACGACGAGTCGGAGGAGGGCCGGGTCCGCATTCTCATCGCCACCGACGCGGCCGGCGAGGGCATCGACCTCCAGCGCCACTGCCACCGCCTGATCAACTACGACATCCCCTTCAACCCCAACAAGCTCGAACAGCGCATCGGCCGCATCGACCGCTGGGGCCAGCGCGAGGACCCCGAGATCCACCACTTCGTCGGCGCGGGCTGGCAGCAGGCCAAGGCCGGTTCGTACGAGGCCGACCTGGAGTTCCTGTCCCGCGTCGCGAGGAAGGTCGCCCAGATGGAGGCCGACCTCGGCGAGGTCAACGCCGTCATCGCCGACGCCGTACAGCGCCGCATGACCGGCGACACCACCCCCGTCGATCTCGACAACGCCAAGCCCCGCCCCACGTCGGGCCGACGGCCCAGCGGGAAGATCGCCGACGAGCAGAACGTCACCGCCCAGGCCGTACGGCTCAAGAAGCAGTACGAGGAGACCCGCGACACCCTCGGCCTCACCCCCGCCAACATCCGCCGCGTCGTCGACACCGCGCTCGCCCTCGACGACCAGCCGCTGCTCATCCCCACCGGCCACGACAGCTTCGAGGGCGACCTCTACGACGTTCCGCAGCTCACCGGCACCTGGGAGCGCGCCACCCGAAGCCTGCCCCACCCCCTGCGCACCGCCGAGCGCCGCCCCGTCACCTTCGACAGGGACGTCGCCTCCGAGGGCCGCGACGACGTGGTCCTCGCCCACCTCAAGCACCCCCTGGTCGACCTCTCCACCCGGCTGCTCACCGCGGCCGTCTGGAACGCCGACTTCGTCGGCCTGCACCGCACCGCCGCCGTCGTCAGCGACGACCCGGCCCTGGAGACCACGCTGGTCAGCGCGTACGCCCGGTATGTCCTCACCGGCACCGACGGCACCCGCCTGCACGAGGAGATCCTCTACGCGGGCGGCTGGTTCGGCGACACCGGCCGTTTCCGCCGCTGGGAGTCGGTGAACGCCCAGCGCGAGGTACTCGCCCGCGCCCTCACCCACGGCTTTGACGCCGCCCCGCACCTCAAGCAGCAGCTCGCCGGCGACTTCGGCAAGCTCCGCGACCCACTGCGCCGCTCCCTGGATGCCCGCGCCGCCGAGCTGGGCGAGAGCCTCAAGCGCCGCCTCTCCGAGCGAAGGGCCGACGAGGAGCGCCGCATCACCGCCACCCTGGACCGCTTCGAGGCGGGCGTACGCGCCAAGCTCACCCAGGAGGGCGACGCGATCGGCCAACAGATGGCGCTCGTCCAGGAGCACGAGGTCAGCGAGGTCGAGCGACGCCAGTACGCCGAGGACAAGGATCGCTGGAAGGCCCGCCTGCGCACCCTCGACGCGGAGCGCGCCCGGGAGCTCGCCGCCATCGAGGCGCGTTACCGTGATCCGTCCCCGCACCTCTTCCCCGTAGCCGTAGTCTTCGTCGTTCCCGCCAAGGAGGCCCGCAAGTGAGCCGCCGTACCGCCGCATCCGCTTCCGCTTCGGCCTCCGCTTCGAGCGGCAGGCCCCGCGGCCCCGTCGACCGAACCGCCCTGGGTATGGCCGCCGCCCGCGCGAAGGCGCTCGACGGCGTCGGCCAGCACCAGGAGTGGCTGGACCTCACCGACGTCTCGGGCCCCTTCCTCACCCTCCCCGTGCTGCTGAAGACCTGGCCCCAGCTCGACACCCCCGAACGGGACCGGTTCGACCGCCTGCGCGCGCACCACGCGGACTGGCTGACCGACCCGGCGGCCGGGCAGGGCGCCTGGATCACCCACCTCCTGCGCGACCTCCTCGAATGGGGAGACGCGCTGACCGTGCGCCCCGGCCGGGCCGTGGACGGCGACGAACCGCTCCTGGACCGCTTCACCGTCCACGTCGACGAATACGACGCGACCCTGCGCGCCGACTTCTGTCTCACCGACCCCGGCACCGACGCACTCGCCGAGCCGGACACCGCGACCGCCGCCAAACACGTACGCCTGCTCGGCATGGTCCTGCCCTCCGGCACCCCGCCCACCCTGCGTGACGGCTCAGCGGGCGGTGGTGCGTGGGCCGCCACCCCCGCCGACCGCCTCGCCCGGCTGTGCCGCCAGCACAACGTCCCCCTCGGCCTGGTCACCGACGGCCGCTGGTGGTGCCTGGTCTGGGCCCCGGTCGGCGGCGTGACCAGCACCGCCGTCTTCGACACCATCAGCTGGAACGAACGCGCGGACCGCAATCTCGTACGCGCCTGGGTCTCGCTCCTGCGCCGCTCCCGCTTCTTCCAGTACACCGAGTCCGAAACCCTCACCGGCCTCCTCCGCGAAAGCCTGGAGGCGGGCGAAGAGGTCACCACCGCCCTCGGTATCCAGGTCCGCCAGGCCGTCGAACTCCTCGTCGACGCCATCGGCCGCGCGGACGCCCGCGCCATGGAGAAGGGCGCACCCGGCCTGTACGCCGACGGCGTCAGCGCGGGCCAGGTCTACCGGGGCTCCGTCGCCGTCATGATGCGCGTCGTCTTCCTCCTCTTCGCCGAGGAGTGCGGCCTGCTCCCCGCCGACAACGAGGTGTACGCCCGCTCCTACTCCGCCCGCTTCCTGCGCACCGAACTCAAGGCCCGCGCGGACGCCGAAGGCATGTCCTCGCTGGAGCACACCACCTCCGCCTGGCACCGGCTGATCGCCCTCTTCCACGCCGTCCACGGCGGCGTCGACCACCCCGAACTCCTCCTCCCCGCCTACGACGGCTCGATCTTCGACCCCACCACCTACGCGTGGCTGGAATCCGACGCCCGCCCGCTGCCCATCGACGACCTCACCGTCCTGCACATGCTCCAGGCCGTGCAGGAGGTCCAGGTCGGCACGGGCAAGAACCGCGAGTCCCGCACCCTGAGCTTCCGCGCGCTGAGCGTCGAGCAGATCGGTTACGTGTACGAGGGCCTGCTCTCGTACGGGGGCGAGCGCGCGACCGAAGAGGTCGTCGGCCTCATCGGCCCGGTCGGCCGGGAACACGAAGTGCCCCTGCGCGAGCTGGAGTCGATGGCCGAGCAGAGCCGTGGCGACGTGAAGAAGCTCGCCAAGCTGATCTGCGAGGCGTACAAGGAACCGAAGCCCGGCATCGGCACCGTCGGCAAGATCGAGAAGCTGCTCGCGCCGCTCACCGGCGGCGAACGCGAGGAGGCCGACGACAAGCTCTTCGCCGCCTGCAAGAACCGCGAACTCACCGAGCGCCTGCTGCCCTTCTTCCGCCTTCTGCGCCAGGACCTGCGTGGACTGCCGCTGGTCATCCCGGCCGGCCGTCTGTACGTCACGGAGTCCGCCCTCCGCAAGAACACCGGCACCCACTACACCCCGCGCAAGCTCGCCGAGAACGTCGTCACGCACGCCCTGGAACCCCTGGTCTACGAGCCGGGCCCGCTCCAGACCGCCGAGCGGAGCGAGTGGGTCCCCAAGGCGGCTGCGGACATCCTTGAGTTGAAGGTCGCGGACATCGCGATGGGCTCGGCGGCGTTCCTGGTCGCCGCGTGCCGCTACCTCGCGGACCGTCTCATCGAGGCGTGGGAGCGGGAGGAGGACAACGAACACCACGAGGACGCGATCCGCTACCGGGCGGGCAGCGAGGTCGACGCGCGGACGGCGGTCGACGCCGAGTCCGACCAGGTGGTGATCGATGCGCGCCGCCAGATCATCGAGCACTGCCTGTACGGGGTGGACATCAACCCGATGGCCGTCGAGATGGCAAAGCTGTCGCTGTGGCTGGTCTCGATGGACCCGAAGCGGCCGTTCACGTTCCTGGACGACCGCCTGGTTGCGGGGGACTCGCTGCTCGGGGTGACGAGCCTGGAGCAGTTGAAGGCGGTCCATCTGGACGTGGGGAAGGGGGAGTTGCTCGGGTCGATGGCGGGGGCGGAGGAGCGGGTCAAGTCCGTTGCGGACGAGCGGAAGGCCATCACCGAGATCGCTGGTGACGGTATCGCCGCTCTGGGGAAGAAGCGGAAGCTGCTGGGTGAGGTCGTACGGCACACGGCCCGGCTGCGGCTGATCGGCGACCTGCTGTCGGGCGCGGCGCTGGCGACGTGCGCTTCGGGACGGACGGAGTGGTACGAGGGCGGGGACCGGTTGCGGGACCTGTTCCCGACGGCGGCGAAGGTCGCGGCGAAGCTGGGGGAGGAAGGCGCGGAGTCGGGGTCGGGAGAGCAGGGGGAGAGGAGCGGGCTTGGGGAACTCGTGAAGGCTGCGCAGGAGAGGGCGCGGGAGTGGTTGGCGAGTGAATTGCCGGAGGGGGGGATGGAGCGGGAGCCGGTGCACTGGCCGTTGGTGTTTCCGGAGGTGTTTATGGACCGGGGTGGGTTTGATGCGGTGATTGGGAACCCGCCGTTTCTGGGCGGGCAGAAGCTCACCGGCGCGATGGGGGAGGCGTATCGCGAGTACCTCGTGGACTACCTGGCGGGTGGTAGGCGGGGGAGCGCGGACCTGGTGGCGTACTTCGAACTGCGGGCGCACGCGCTGCTGAACGGGGGTGGGCAGACGGGATTGGTTGCCACCAGCATGCTGGCGCGGGGCGAGTCGAGGGAAGTTGGGCTTGATCAGCTTGCAGAGCAGGGGATCGAAATTCGCCGGGCAATCAAGAGTGCTCCGTGGCCTTCCAGCTCCGCAGTGCTTGAATATTGCGCCGTATGGACAAGTAGGAAAGCAGTCGGAAGAGCATCCGAGCGGGTCCTGGGGGATTTGGTCGTTCCGCGTGGAATCTCGACGTCACTCAGCCCTGGGACACGGGAGGCGTCATGGGCGGAGTCATTGGATAGAAACAGTGCCATGTCATTCCAAGGCTCTATCGTTCTAGGGCTCGGTTTCACTCTTTCGACAGCAGAGGCTCGTTCGTGGATTGCCGAGGATGAGCAGTGTAAAGAAGTCGTATTCCCCTATCTCAATGGCAAGAGTGTAAATAGTCACCCTGTGCACGATACTGAAAGGTGGGTCATTAATTTCCGTGATTGGTCAGAGAGTCAGGCGGCTGAGTATGCCAAGCCTTACGAGAGAGTGCTAGAGCGCGTAAAGCCGGAGAGGGATGGGAATAGCCGGAAAGTATACCGTCAATATTGGTGGCAGTATGCGGAGAAACGTCCTGCGATGACTGCCGCGCTCGCGAACCTAGAGCGATGCATCGTCATGGCTCAAGTGAGTAAGACCGCGATGCCAATTATGATCAACACCGGTGTGGTTTTCGATCAGCAGCTCGTCGTATTTGCTTCAGATAGCTACGGCACCCTTGCTCTACTTGATAGTGCTCTCCATTACTGGTGGGCTTTGGATCGCGGATCGAACAAGCGCACCGACCTTACATACACTCCATCTAATATCTTCGAAACTCTAGTAAGGCCCTCCGGTACCAGTGCTCTGAACGCAGCTGGCGTCAAACTCGATACCTTCCGACGTGAACTCATGCTCCGCCGTAACGTTGGCCTTACTTCCACGTACAACCTCGTTCACGACCCCGAATGCGACGACCCCGACATCGTCGAACTCCGCTCCATCCACGAGGAGATCGACCGCGCCACCATCGCCGCCTACGGCTGGCACGATCTCCTCGACTCGACCGGTCAGACACCCCCGGCCGACCCCACCCACCTCACCGTCCCGCTCGACCACGGTTTCCACGAGACCGACCAGGGCACTCGCTACACCATCGGCCTTCTCGCCCGCACCGAAATCATCGACCGCCTCCGCCAGTTGAACCACCAGGCGTACGCGGACGAGGTCTTCCTCGGCAAGCACAAGAAGCCGAAGAAGCACCCGGACATGCCGCCCGCCTCCGCCAACGCGCGCGCTCAGCGCGCCGCACGCCCGATCGGCGCCCAGGGCTTTGACGACGACGGCCTCTTCACCCCCGACAACGCCCTCTTCTGAGCCGATCGCGACATGAAAGTGCCCTCCGCCAGTTACCTCGGCGGAGGGCACGGCCGTGCGATTCCGCTGTCAGCAGCCGGAGCCGTCCCGGCTGCTTGCGAACGAAACGAACGTCGCCCACACGCCAGCGCCGACCTGAAGCGCCGGGCCGGTACCTCGCTTCGAGTCCCGGACTCGCACCGCATCGGGGGCGACTGCAACCTCCACGCAGTCCCCACCGTTCGTCCCGCTGTAACTGCTCTTGAACCAAGCGGAGTCGACCGCCCCGTTGGCTGACTGCTCGGTGCTCATAGCTCTCCTACCACTTGCTCGATCAAGCGCGTAGACCCGTCGGTGTCCAGGGCCTGCGATCGCAGCATGCCATAGCGCATGGAGAACTCGCTGACCTCCTTCCGGTCCGAGATCACGGTTCCCACGCCCTGTGCCTCCAGGTACGCCACCTGTGTGCACTCCACGGTCTCCAGCAGCACCATCGAGCCGTTGAGGCCACTGTGTGCAGCCCGAGCTGTCGGCATGATCTGGATCTCCACATTGCGCAGTTGAGCGCAGACCAGCAGGTGTTGAAGCTGTGCCTTCAACACGGCGGCCCCACCCACCGGTCGGCGCAGTGCGCTCTCCTCCATGATGAAGACGAACACCATCGGAGGGTTCGCACGATGGAACAACGCCTGCCGTTCCATGCGCGCCGAGACAAGCTCCTCGATCACTTCCTCGTCGAGCGGCGGGAAGTGGGCGTGAAGCAAGACGTTCGCGTACTCCTCCGTCTGCAAGAGGCCGGGGATCAGTAGCGGATCGTACGAGAAGCGGCTGAGCGCCTCGGCCTCCATCGCCTTGAAGTTCTGGAAGAAGCGGGGCAGTCGTGCCAGGTCCACATCCACCTGCAAGGCCGCCAACACGCCACCTGCGCCGAGCACTTCTTCCGCCTGCTCCGTGAAGCGTGCCTTCGCAGGTCGTCGTCCTTGCTCGATCGAGGCAGTCTGCTCGTACGAGTAGCCCACGGCCTCCGCAAGGGCCTCCTGGCTCATGCCCGCCTTCTCCCGGAACAGCTTCAGCAGCTTGCCGTAGGCGGCCCAGACCGCCGGCCGGTCGTCGTCGGGCTTCCGCCCCTGCCGTGCGCGCGACCCGGGCCGCCCACCCGCACTGCCCCTCGGAACCATCCGCCTCACGCTCCCACGTCCGCGCCGCACTCCCGTACGATCCGATACCAACGCGCCCCGCCCACGCCCGGTCACGGCCCGCACCCCGTACAAAACAACACCCCACCCGTACCCACCGATTCGGTACGCCCGGATGACCTGGTCAGGCTATCCACGTAACGCGACGGTTACGCTATGAGGCCGAAAACTCCCACCCTCGCAGCCCCACTTCACCCCGCGACCACCCAACTCGCCCCCTTCCGTTTGCAGTTCAGCTCCACCCTGCGCGGTGCCCGCCTCGCCCGCCTGCTCGCCGTACAGCACCTCGCCGAGCACGGCATCAAGCCCATCGACCCCACCTCCCGCGCGGTGGCCACCGTCGTCGCGGAGTTCGCGGCGAACGCGATCACCCACGGCCGCACCCCCGGCCGTGACTTCGAGGTCCGGCTCGCCCTCGCCGCAGACCTCGTCCGTATCGAGGTCGCCGACACCCGCCCCGACCGCTTCCCGCGCACCCCCGCCGACGGCTGTCTCCCCGAACTGCCGTCCCCGTACGCGACTTCCGGCCGCGGCCTGCTCCTGGTCGCCGCGCATGCGGACCGCTGGGACTGGTTCGTCCGGGACAACTGCACCAAGACCGTCTGGGCCGAAGTGGCCCGGCGGTAGGCGCCGCACCCACGAGCGAGCAATCCACTTGTGAACTGAGTCAATGACCTGCATCCTGCTCCAGGGTCGATTGTCAGTGGCCCCGGCTAGTCTCTGGATATTGCCTCACCCGTACGGAAAGGGCCGTGATCCGCTCCATGCCCGCACAGTCCACGCCTCCCCCCGCCCCCACGGTGCCGCACCCGCTCAACGAGGTGCCGCACACCTTCCGTTCCGGCGGCTCCTACGACGTCCGGGGCGACCTCGGCACGTACATCCGCCGTGATCTCCTCGGCCCCTGGGACGGGGAGAAGGAGCAGCTGCCGCAGCGTTCCGCCGGGCCGCGCGACCGCTATCTGGTCGGGATGCTCGGGCCCCGGCCCGGGGACGACACCCGCAAGCGGATCGCCAGGGACGCCGCGCAGCAGGGCGACATGGAGCAGGGCGGGGACGCGGAAGGCGACGACGGCGAGCTGCCCGAGCGGCTGACCCCGCAGGCGTCGGGACGGATCTGGGCGTCCTCGATGGGGATGTCCTTCGTCGTGCCCGCCTCGATCGGCACGCTCACCCTGACCGCCTCCTGGGGTCGGTACACACTGACCGAAGCCCGCGTCGAGAGCGAGCAGGCGGACAAGAGGGAGCAGGTGGCAAAGGTCGCGGAGGGCGAGAGCGAGGGCGAGCGGGAGCAGCCGGGGGCCGCCCATCCCCGCACCCGCCGCGTGTGGGAGCGCCAACAGGTCACCCACACCCGCGACATCGACGTCACCCAGGCAGGCAACCTCACCTCCGAGCCCCTCGAAGGCGAACCCGACAACGGGATCGTCCTCGACGTGAAGGTGTGGGAGCGGCCCGGCGCCCCCGGCACCGAGGACCTGCGCGTGGTCGAGGTCTCGCTGGTCAACCTCCTCGAAGAACTCAACGAACACCGCGACGGCAACTGGCTGTTCCAGACCGCCCTCACCGCCACCGCCTTCGTCGACGACACCACCGCCGTCTTCCTGCCCGTCGACGACCCGCTGACCGCCGGGGTGGGCAAGGGCGTGGCCGCCGAGGACGCCGAGGAGCGACGCCTGCGGCTGCTCTACCGCGACAGCCTGCGGCACGCCGTGGGCCGCAACGTCGCCGTGCAGGCCGCGGTGCGGCCCGGCGAGCGGCGGGCGTACCGCATCGAGACCACCTGGCTGCCCGAGTACGACGTACGGGACACCACCGCCCCCGACCTCGCCACCGAAGAGCGGCTGACCGGTCTCGAACTGTCCATGGACGCGCTGGCCGACCTCGCCGTCCCGCACCGTCGCGCCGAGCTGACGGCCGTGCTCTCGCCGCTCGCCGACGGGTACCGGCTGTGGCTGGCGGAGCAGCGGAAGAAGGCCGACACGCTGCCGGAGGACCTGCGGCGGGCGGCGGGCGCCGCCATCGACGAGGCCGAGGACGTCTGCCTGCGCATCGGCGCGGGCATCGCCCGGCTCGGCTCCGAAGACGCCCTGGGCGACACCGCACTCGACGCGTTCCGCTTCGCCAACCGGGCGATGGCGCTCCAGCGCCGCAACACCGCCATCGCCGCCGAACGGGCCCGCCTCGGCACCGAGGACGACCCCGCGTCGTACGAGAGCGCCCGCGAGGCCGTCTACGACAAGGGCGCGGCGGGCGCGAGCTGGCGCCCCTTCCAGCTCGCCTTCGTCCTGCTCAACCTCGAATCGCTGACCGACCCCGCCCACCCGCACCGGGGCACCGGCCGGGACGCCCTCGTCGACCTGCTGTTCTTCCCGACCGGCGGCGGCAAGACCGAGGCGTATCTCGGTCTCGCCGCTTACACCTTCGCGCTGCGCCGCCTCCAGGGCGTGATCGGCTCCGGCACCCAGGCGTACAGCGGGGAAGCAGGCGTCGGCGTCCTCATGCGGTACACGCTGCGGCTGCTCACCGCCCAGCAGTTCCAGCGCGCCGCCGCCCTGGTGTGCGCGGCCGAGAAGCTGCGCCGCGAGGAGTACGGGAAGGAGTGCTGCGAGCGTGCCGAGTGCGAGGCGCGCGGGGCGTGCGAGCACCCCAAGCGGTGGGGGAAGGAGCCCTTCCGGATCGGCCTGTGGGTGGGCACCTCCGTCTCGCCGAACTGGTACCCCGAGGCGCGCGAGCAGATCGCCGGGTCCCGTGAGAGCGGCAGCGACAAGCACGCCCGGGTGATCCAGGTGCTGAGCTGCCCGTGGTGCGGGCAGGGCCTCAAGGCGCACCGGGACATGCGGGAGGACGACGACCGGCGCAGGGTGCTGCTGTACTGCCCGCGGGGGGAGGGCACGGAGGAAGCGCGCTGCCCGTTCTCGCGGCTCAGCTCCCCCAGGGAGGGCATCCCCGTCCTCACCGTGGACGAGGAGATCTACCGGCTCGCCCCCGCCATGGTCATCGCCACCGTCGACAAGCTCGCCCAACTCCCCTGGAACGGCTACTCCGGACTGCTCTTCGGCCGCGTCACCACCTGGTGCGAACGCCACGGCTACCGCCACGACGACCTCGACGAACAGACCGGCTGCGGCAGCCGCCACACCACCCGCGGCGACCTGCGCGCCACCACGGCCAGGCCCGTCACCCGGCTGCGCCCGCCGGACCTGATCATCCAGGACGAACTGCACCTCATCTCGGGCGCACTCGGCACCACCGTCGGACTCTTCGAGGCGGCCGTCGACCAGCTCTGCACCTGGGCCCACACCACCCCCGAAGGGCAACGCGTCGAGACCGGGCCGAAGATCGTCGCCTCGACGGCCACCACCAAGCGCGCCGCCGACCAGGTGCGCGGCGTCTTCGGACGGCAGGTCGCCGTCTTCCCGCCCCAGGTGGTGGACGTCGGCGACACCTTCTTCTCCCGGCAGGTCGAGCTCAGCCGCAGCCACCCCGGCCGCCGCTACCTCGGCATCTGCGCCCACGGCACCCGCCTCAAGGCCGCCGAGATCCGCGTCGCCGAGATCCTGCTGCTCGGCGCGCAGCAGCTCTTCGACGACTACGGCGACCCGGCCGACCCGTACATGACGCTCGTCGGCTACTTCAACGCCACCCGCGAACTGGCCGGCATGCGCCGCTATTTGGACGACGACATCACCACCCGGGTACGCCGCAACGGCAGCCGCAAGGGCCGGCACACGATCGCGGACCGCATCGTCTCCCGCACCGGCATGCTGGAGATCCAGGAGCTGACCTCCCGTATCTCCTCAGCCGAGATCGGCGCCACCCTCAAGCGCCTGGAGTCCGGCTTCGACCCCGACTACGAGACCTCGGCGCGGCGTCGCGCTCTGATCGCCGAAGCCCTCGAAGCCCGCAGGGACAAGCGCGACCCGCGTGCCCTGCCCACCCCCGGACAGAAGCGGGCCGTGGACGTGGTGCTCGCCACCTCCATGCTCCAGGTCGGCGTGGACGTCTCCCGGTTCGGGCTGATGCTGGTGGTCGGCCAGCCCAAGAACACCGCCGAATACATCCAGGCCTCCTCCCGCGTCGGCCGTGACAGCAAGCGCCCCGGCCTCGTCGTCACCCTGTACAACTGGTCCCGTCCCCGCGACCTGGCTCACTTCGAGGACTTCGGGCACTACCACGCCACCTTCTACCGCCAGGTCGAAGCCCTCTCGGTCACCCCGTTCACCCGGCGCGCCCTCGACCGGGGCACCGCCCCCACCTACGTCGCGGCACTCCGTCAGGCCGCCTACGAGCACTCCCGCAACGGCGACGCCGCCACCCTCGACCTGGACGGCGAGATCGCCGCACGCGTCGAACAGCGTCTCCTGGAGCGTGCGGAGCGGGTCGACGGTGAGCGGGCCAGGGAGTACCTGTCCGACCGCATCCAGGCCCTCAAGGACGAATGGCGCAGCCGCCGTTCGGCCGGCGGCGCGCTCGGCTACCGCAAGGAGAAGAAGAAGGACGCCCGCTTCACACCCCTCCTGCGGCGCGCCGACGGAGCACGCTGGGACGTGCTGACCGTCCCGATGTCCATGCGCGAGACGGAGAACGAACTCAACCTCCTGCTCCCCGGCAGCGGCCCGAACGGAATCTTCCTGGACCAGCCCTCGCACGGCGGCCCCCGCTGGAACTTCGGCGCGGGCGGAGCGCCGGGCGCGGGGGACGACGGCGCGGACCTGGGCGACAGCCCAGTGGGCAGCGACGAGTACGGACAGCAGCCGGGCACCGGCAGCACGGCGAACGACAAGCGCAACGGCAAGGGACGGGGAAATCGATGAGCTACTTCCGGAAGGTCGGCTCGGCCCGGCCCAGCCACCTGATGTTCACGGCCGGCGTCGGCTCCCTCGTCGACCTGCCCAACTTCTCCGTCCTCGTCAAGGGAACCGACTTCTGGAGCCACGCGGGCCTCGCCGACTCAGTCATCGAGGAACCCCGGCTGCGCGCCGCCGTCAACCGTTCCCTCCAGCTCTACGGCGAGCACCAGATCACCGAACTGCGCGCCGCCCCCTGGCTCGAAGGCGGCGACAACGACCCCAAGGGCCTGGCCGCCCAGGGCGTCGGTGTGCCGGTGAGCCCGTTCCCGCAGTGGCTGCGCTGCACCGCCTGCGACGAACTGGCGCCCATCGACACCGAGGCGTTCACCTTCGTCAACAACAACCCGCGCGCCCCGCACGAGGCGAAGTTCGTCCACGACTGCCGCACCAAGGGCAAGAAGCCCCTGGCGGTGGCCGCCCGCTTCACCCTGGTCTGCACGGCGGGCCACCTCGACGAATTCCCCTACCTCCCGTTCGTCCACCACGGCGGCGAATGCACCCACGCCCCCCGCCCCCGCCTGCGCATGCGCGACCACGGCGGCAACCAGGCCGCCAACGTCACCCTCGAATGCCTGGCCTGCGGCACCCCGCGCAACATCCGCGACGCCATGGGCGAAAAAGGCCGCCGCAACCTCCCCGCCTGCCGTGGCCGCCACCCCCACCTGGGCACCTTCGACCGCGAGGGCTGCGACCAGGAAGCCATCCTGATGGTCGCCGGCGCCTCCAACCAGTGGTTCCCCATCACCCTCAGCGCCCTCGCCCTGCCCCCCGGCAACACCGAACGCGTCACCGAACTCGTCGAGGAACGCTGGCCCGAGCTGAAGGCCATCACTTCCACCGCCGCGTACGACCTCATCTCCTCGCTCCCGGCGTACGGCTACCTCAAGGAGTACGACGCGGGCGTGATCATCGACGCGGTCCAGGCCCGCCAGCGCTTCCTCGACGCGGACCCGTGGGACGTCGTGCCCGCGCCGGCCGCCGTGGCAGCCGACCTCCTGGGCCCGGAATGGGCCGTCCTCGCCGCCGACCAACTGCCCACCCCTACCGACGACTTCGCGCTGGAAACCGTCAAGGTCCCCGCCGCTCTCGACGGGCTCTTCTCCCATGTGCGTCAGGTCCAGCGGCTCCGCGAAGCCCGCGCCCTGACCGGATTCACCCGGCTCGACGCCCCCGACCCCGAGGCCCCCGAGATCGCCACGCCGGTCCGGCTCAGCCGTGGCGCCCAGCAGTGGGTGCCTGCCAGCGAAGTGCGCGGCGAGGGCATCTTCCTGCGCGTCCGCGAGGAGCTCATGGCGCAGTGGGAGGGCCGGATCGTCAAGTCGGCCGCGATGGACGCGCACCGCGAGGCGTACCGGCGCTTCCGCACCAACCGCAAGTCCGACCGCATCACCAGCGGCTTCGACGACATGCACGGCTGGCCGGGCCCGCGTTACCTGGCCCTGCACACCCTCTCCCACCTCCTCATCCGCACCATCGCCCTGGAATGCGGCTACAACTCCGCCTCGCTGGCCGAGCGGATCTACGCGAGCGACGCCGAGGACCCGCGCACCGGCATCCTCATCTACACCGCCGTCCCCGACTCCGAAGGCACCCTCGGCGGACTCGTCTCCCTCGCCGACCCCGACCCGCTCCAGCGCATCGTGCGCCGCGCCCTGGGCGACGCCTCGCGCTGCTCGTCCGACCCGCTGTGCTCCGAGCGGCTCCCGCAGCACCCGGCGGACTTCCTGCACGGGGCCGCCTGCCACGTCTGCCTGTTCGTCTCCGAGACGACCTGCGAACGCGGCAACCGCTACCTGGACCGCCGCTTCCTCGTCCCCCTCGGCGACGCCTCCGCGGAAGGCGACGCGGCGGACCTCGTACTGACCCCGGTGGAGCTCCGGCCGTGACCCGCCGCGCGTTCGAGGCCGCGGCCCACGTACTGGTCGACGCCCTCGGCCCGTCCCGTACCAAGGACGTGGCCGGGGTCCTCGCCAGGGGCCGGGGCCTCGAACACGCCCTGTCGTCCGTCCGGTTCGCCGGTTCCGTCGAACCGGTCACCGCCCTCTACCGCGCGGCCGACCAGGCAGACCTCCCGTACCCGGAAGCCGCCGCCTACCTCCGCGGCTACGTCGCGGGCTGGACCCGACGGCGCGACGAGGTCGACGTCCGTACGGTGTGGAGCGGCCCCGCCACCCCCGGGGTCCCGGTCCGGGCGACCGCCCAGGTCCTGATCGAGGTGGTCGCCTCCGCCCGTACCGAACTCCTCGCCATGACGTACTCCGCCCGCGCCTACCCGCCCCTGGCCACCGCGCTCAACGCGGCCGTGGCGCGCGGGGTGGAGGTGCACATCGTGGTGGAGACGCACCGGGGTGCGGGCGGACTGCTCAGCGGTCCGGAGCCTGCCGCCGCGTTCGCCGGCATCGCGGGCCTGCGCCTGTGGCACTGGGACCCGGCGGTGCGCGAGTCGCCCCGTGCCCGCCAGCACGCCAAACTCGCGGTCGCCGACCGACGCACCCTGTTCCTGGGAAGCGCGAACCTCACCCAGTCCGGCGTCCAGAAGAACCTCGAAGCCGGGGTGCTGATCCGTGGCGGCTCCGCCCCCGAGCGTGCCGCCGACCACATAAGGGAACTCCAGCGCCGCCACATCCTGAAACCCCTCTCACCGTAACGCTGTGAACTAAGTTCACGAAGTTGATAGCCTCGTCAAGCCTCGTCAGGGCATGGGAAGATTATGTGAATGCTGGCGTCTGAGTGAGCGTCAGTTCTGCAACCATGACGACCCGTTGCCCGTGTCCGGTGCCGGGGCTGTGCAGGGTGATGGGTTCGTAGGGTGCGACGACTCGCTCCTACCTGTTTGTTTGGGAGTGGGCGTGAGCGAGCGCGGTGATGCCGACAGCGATGCGATCTGGCAGGTCGGGACGACGTACACGTACGGAGACGGACTCCAGGTACGGGTCGAGGACGTACGCCCGTACCGTCCGGGCGACCCGGCGAACCTGATCGACCACCGGGCAGGCGACGACCTCGTGGCCTGCACCCTGGTGCTGACCAACGGCGGCAGGTCCTGGCTGGCCCTCGAAGGGCTGAGGCTGCTCGTCACCTGCGGTCCGCGAGGCCGCATGGCGCGGCAGGTCGAGGAGTACGACCATTCCCAACTCGATCCGTCGGACCCGCAAGGCAGCCTGCGGCCGGGGCCCCCACCTCCCTGAGGTGGGGGTTCAGCGTGCCGCCCGGTACGGGTGAGCACCTGGACTTTGAGGTCGTGATCCCGTCCGAGGACGGGGAACGCCCCAGCGTTACGTTCAGCACGGTGGCGGTGACCGCTGCTCCGGCTGCCCCCGTCCCCGCTCCCGCCCACCACCCGCAGGTCGTTGACACCGTGGACACAACCGCCGTCCGGCGCACCTCCACCGGGTTGCCCGCAGCGGACCGGCTCGCACCCCCGGCCCCGCCCTCCGTCGGCCGGGGAGGCGACCTCGACGTCCGCCGCGTGCAGCAGATCTTCCGCTTCCTTGCCGAGGCGGAGGAGACCCGGGTCCGGCCGGTGCGCACGCTGGACACCGCGGCCGGGGCGGTCTGGTTCGACGAGCTCCCCGACGACACGGGCGTGGTCGTGATGACCGAAGGCCCCCTGTCCGACGCGCACGGAGGGCCCGCGTGGCTCACGGTGCAGCGGCCCCGGCGCGAGGAACCGCCGATGCCGCACCGCGTCCTCGCGCCCTGGGTGGACACCACGCTCGTCCGAGACTTCCAGCCGTGGCAGGCCCCTTTGCTGAGGCGTCGCATCGAGGCCGAGCCGATCGCTTACGCGAGAGGCGTGCTCCTGGACAAGACGTACACGGAACTCGACGACCACCCCGACCGCGAGAAGATCGAGAAGCGGTACACGGAGTGGAGTGCCGAGTGGGGCGCGTGGGCCGAACGGCGACGTGCGATCGACCCGCTGGTACGGCTCTACGACAAGCTGCACAAGATGCACGAGGACGCCGCCAACCTCGGCGAGAGCTACGAACTCGTCCTCGGCGTCGGCAGACTCACCTGGCAGTCCCTCGACGGTCAGCGCGTGGAACGGCACCTGTTCGTACACCGGGCCACGCTCCAGCTCGACCCCGCCACCGGCACACTCACGGCCACCCCCGACCCCGGCTCACCCGGCGTGCGATTCGAAGAAGGCATGCTGGACGGCGAGCAGCGCGTGAAGAGCGATGTCAGGGAGGAGATCGCACACGCCCTCGACACCGCCGCCGACGCCTCCGAGGCAGAGCACGTCGAGGCCCTGCACCTCGCGCTGGGCAGCTGGACCAATGCCGTCCACTCCGCCGCCCAGTACCTGCCCGGGATCGAGAGACAGAAGCCCCGCAGCCTCGACGTGCCCCAGGTCTGCTTCGCCCCCGCTCTCGTCCTGCTGGAACGCAACCGCCGGTCCATGCTCGACGCCCTCCAGGCCGTCGCGGGCCAGGTCGAGCAGGGCATGCCGCCGACCGAACTCCTCGCGTACATCGCCGGACGCGGCGGCGCACAGACCGTCGCCGATCTGGGTGGCGACCGGCCCGCGCACACGCCCGCCGAGGTCTTCTTCGCCCTGTCCGCGAACGAGGAGCAGCGGACCATCGCCGAGCGGCTCCACGACAACCGCCTCGTGGTCGTCCAGGGCCCGCCCGGCACCGGCAAGACCCACACCATCGCCAACCTCGTCACGGACCTGCTCGCCCAGGGCAAGCGCGTACTGATCACCAGCCACACGCCGCGTGCGCTGCGCGTGCTGCGGGACAAACTTCCGGAGTCCGTGCGCGACCTGTGCGTCAGCCGCACCGAGGACGGCGCCGCCGCCCAGCGTGAGCTGGAGGCGTCCGTGCACACGATCCTCTCCCGTTACTCCGGCTACGACCCCAAGGCCTCCCAGCGGGAGATCGACACCCTCCAGGCACGGCTGAACGCCGCCCGTACGCGACAGAGACAGCTCCTCGACGATCTCGCGGCGGTCCGCGAAGCGGAGACCTTCCGGTACTCCGCCGAGATCGGCGACTACCGAGGGAGCCTCCAGGACATCGCCGAACGTCTCGCGGCCGAACGCTCGCAGCACGAGTGGCTGGGCCCCGTACCGGAAGGCCCGCCCGCCCTCGAACCGGCCGCGGCGCTCCGCCTGCTGCACGCCGTCCGAGGTTTCACCGCGCACCACCGCGCCCTGGCCGCCGACGTTCCCGGCCCCACGGACCTGCCGACCGCGTCGGAGTTCGAGTCTGCGGTGGCCATCGCACGCGAAGCGGAGGCGGCGCACGCCGAAGCCGCGCAGGACACCACCGCGCGGGCCTACGACAGGCAGGTGCGGGGACTCGACGAACCCGCGCAGCGGAAGCTGAACGAGGCTCTGCACACCTTCTCGGCGGCCCGGGCCCGCGCCGCATCGCTCGCCCGGCCCACAGGAGGCTGGGCCCTGGCCGCACTCGGCCAGGCCGCCGCTGGCCTCGACTGGGAGATCCGCAGCCGCCGCGCGGAAATCGCCGACGCACTCAGCACCGCCCAGGGCTGTGTGGACGCGCTGGGCACGGCACTCGTCACCGGACTCGAACCCTTCGACCCGAACACCGCGCTGGGGTTCGCCACCGCTCTGCACGACGGGCTCGGCCAGGGACAGCGTCTGACCGGCATGTTCGGCACGACGAGCAAGCTGGGCAAGGCGGTCGCCCCGTTCGTGGAGGGGGTCAAGGTCGACGGCCGCGCCCCGACGGACCAGGCCACCGCCGCCGTGGCGCTCGCCCGGGTTCAGCTCGAACTGCACCTCGGGCGCATGGAGCGGGAGGGAGGCCACCCGGTCACCCCCTGGCAGGGGCACAGCTCGCGGCTCGCCCGGCTCCAGCAGGACCTCAAGGTCCTGGACGCCCTGCTCGCAGTGGCCGACGCCCGGACCGACGTGCTTGCGGCAGCCGCCACCTCGCCCGAGCTCGCCACCGCCCCCTGGCACGAGCCCGCCGTCGAGCAGGCCGTGCACTCCCTGCTGAGGGTGGCCACCACCCTGCGGGAGGCCGAAGCGGCCAAGCAACTGGTCGCCGACGCCGAACAGTTCCTCCACGCCTGGCTCGACCGGCCCGGCGTCTCCACCGCGGTCGCGCGTGCCCACGACGCGGTCCGGGCTCGCGACCCGGAGGGGTACCGGGCGTTCTGCGAGGAGCTGGCTGAGGTCCGCGAGGCGGTCCGGCTGAGGGCAGCACGGCAGTCGGCGTACGACGAGGTGCACGGCGTGCTGCCGGACCTGGCCCGCCGTATCGAGGACTACCCGCAGGACCCCGCCTGGGACACCCGGCTGCCGACGCTCCACGAGGCGTGGGCGTGGAGTGCGTGGTGCGCGCGGATGGAGCGGATGACCGCACCAGGTGTCGAACAGGATCTGCGCAGGCGGCTCACCGAGGCCGACGACGAGGCCCGCATCACCCTCGCCAGACTGGCCACCGCCCGTGCCTGGCACCGGTGCCTGGGCCTGCTGACCGGAGACCAGTCGCTGGCGCTTTCGGCGTACCAGCACGCGGTCAGGAAGATCAAGGGCAAGTACCAGCACCGGTACCGCCGCGACGCCCAGGAAGCGCTGCGGGCCGCCCAGGGCGCCGTACCGGCCTGGATCATGCCGCTGCACCAGGTCGCGGAGACCGTACCGCTGGACCGGCCGGGAATCTTCGACGTCGTCATCGTCGACGAGGCGAGCCAGTCGGGCCTGGAAGCGATGCTGCTGAGCTGGCTCGCCAACCGTATGGTGGTGGTCGGCGACGACAAGCAGGTCAGCCCCGCCAACGTGGGACTCAAGCACGAGGAGTACTTCCAGCTCCGTGACCGCCTGCTGCCGACCCTCACCGAGACCCGGCGGAGCCTGTTCGGCCCGGACACCAGCTTCTTCGACCTCAGCCACGCGCTGTCGGCGGGCCGCGGCACGCTCATGCTCCAGGAACACTTCCGGTGCATGCCGGAGATCATCTCCTTCTCCAACCACCTCTGTTACGCGGACAAGCTCCAGCCTCTGCGGCAGTACGGCGCGGACCGGCTCGCTCCCGTGCGCACGGTGTACGTCGAGGGCGCCGCGGAGACCGGCAGTGGTACCCGGCTCGTCAACAAGGCCGAGGGGCGGGCCCTGGTGGACGCCGTCGTGAAGTGCTGCGAGGACCCCGCCTACGCCGGGCTGACCATGGGCGTCATCAGCCTCCGCAGCAGCAACGGCCACCTCACCGAGCTGGAGAACCTGCTGGCCGAGCGCCTCTCGTACGAGGACCGGGAGGACCGGGGCATCAGGGTGGGCAAGCCCGAGGACTTCCAGGGCGACGAGCGGGACGTCGTGTTCGTCTCTTGCGTCAACTCGGCCACCACGAAGAGCGGAACGGCGCAGGGCGGCTTCACCGGGAAGTCGTACGAACAGAGACTCAACGTGGCGGCGTCCCGGGCCAGGGACCAGGTGTGGATCTTCCACAGCGTGACCGTGGGCCAGTTCCACGAGAACGACCTGCGCCGCAAGTGGATCGACCACGTCGGCCAGCCCGCCGAACCCGAGGCAGTGGCCGCCGTGCCGGGGGAGGTGCTGCCGGACGTCCGGCACGAGTCCTTCGACACCCTGTTCCAGCAGCAGGTGTATCTGGAACTGGTGGGCCGCTGCTACCGGGTACGGCCCCGCTACCGGGTCGGACGCCACCGCATCGACCTCGTCGTGGAGGGCGGCACCCGGAGGCTCGCGGTCGCCTGCGACGGTGATGCCTTCGCGGAGGGCGAGGACGCGGGTACGGCAGCTGCCCGCCAGCGCGATCTGGAACGCGTGGCCTGGGTGTTCGTACGTATCCGGGGCAGTCGCTTCGCCTTCGACCGGGAACAGGCCCTCGCGCCGCTGTGGTTTGAGCTGGCACGGCTGGGCATCGAGCCTCAGGCGCAGGCCGGGCCGGGCGTCGTACGGGGAACGAGTGATGAGCCGGACGACTTGGGGGCCGGGGACGGGCGGCATGCTTATGAAGTACCCGTCCCCGAAGGATGGGCGCTTGCCGAAGCTGAAGCCGAAGTTGAAGTTGACGCCGAGGAAGTTCCCTTGACGAACGAGTCGCTGCCCGGACTCCCCGGGGCGTTCCCCGTCACGTCGGTGCCCGTCTCCGTCTACACGCGTCTCTTCACCGAGATCCAGCAGCTCCAGAGCGCGCTGCACGCCGACGATCCGTCGACGGCCGGGGTCGCTCCGGACGAACGCCGGCTGCGGGCCGACCGGCGGGAGCGCAGGCGTGCACATCTGGACACCCTGCGGGCGTTCGTGGACGAGGTCTCGGTGGACGGTGAGCCGCTCACCGTCGCCGTACCGGGCGCCCTGCTGGAGCTGGAATTCGACGGAGAGGTCGACACGGACACCACATACGTCCTCGCCGAGTTCGCCCCGGACGGTGCGAGGGCAGTACCGCCCGCACTACCGCTGGGAGCCTGTCTGGTGTTCCAGCGGGTCGGAGCCGACTGCACCTACGAGACCGACGGCAAGGCCCGGACGGTCCGGATACGGGCCATTCACGCCTGACCACGGTGCGAGGGGGGCGACGAACGGCGCTGGCCGCCCCCCTCGCGCGCAATTCAGATTCAGCCGGCCACCGGGTCCAGCAACGGGCTGCGCTCCCCGTTCCACGACACCACCAGCGCGTCGCGCGCCCGCGTACACGCCACGAACAGCAGGCAGTGCTCGGCCAGCAGGTCCTGGCGGTGCTGCACCGGGTCGACCGAGGCCGGGGTCACCTGCTGGGCGTACGGCAGGACCGACGACGTCAGGCCGACCACCGCGACGCAACGGAACTCCAGCCCCTTCATCGCGTACATCGTGGCGACCCGGACCCCCTCGGCCTCCGGCCCGGGATCGTCCTTCACGGCCACCACCGGCAGCCCCTCCCGGCGCAACCGGGAAATCACGGTGTCGGCAAGGGTGTTGAAGCGAGCGCACACCGCGATCTCCGACGGCTTCACCCCACCGTCGATCCATGCCCGCACCTGCTCGGTCATGGCCGTCAGCTCCTGCTCCTGGGAGGAGTGACCGACCGCGTCCGGCATCCGGCCGTGCAACTCGGAGCGGTAACCCCGCAGCGTGTCAACGGACGCGTCGTCCTGCCCGTCCTCGCCGAGGCGCACCACCGGCTGGCCGTCCAGCAGCGAGGCAGACCAGCGCAGGATCTCCTCCGTGGACCGGTAGTTCACCCGCAGCCGGGCGGAGCGGCCGGTGATGTGGATTCCCAGCGAACGCAGCGACACCCGTGTGTCGTAGATCCGCTGATGCGGGTCGCCGACCAGGAACAGGTCGTCGGCCTGCGGCGCCACCACCGCGCGCAGCACCCGCCACTGGGCGGGATGCAGGTCCTGCGCCTCGTCCACCACCACGTGCCGGTAGCGCGGCCCGGACGCCGC
This sequence comes from Streptomyces sp. NPDC057136, assembly GCF_042670885.1. Taxonomy (NCBI): domain Bacteria; kingdom Bacillati; phylum Actinomycetota; class Actinomycetes; order Kitasatosporales; family Streptomycetaceae; genus Streptomyces; species Streptomyces sp. NPDC057136. Next base: position 8,802 of record NZ_JBHUUV010000025.1, on the reverse strand, counting down.
GAGCAGACCCGCGGCCCGGTCACAGATCATGGTGTACGTGGCCTGGTCACGCGCCAGTACGTCCTTGGCGAACCGGTCCATCACCTCCCACAGCTGGGCGCGCTGCACAGGCCCGAGCTGGGTTCCGCGGCCCGGCCGCCGGCAGGCCAGGTACGCCTCCTTGGTACGGATGCCCTGAGCCAGCACCACGTTGCGGTACTCCTGCACCATGAACTGGGGCGTCCAACCGCCCGCTTCGCCCCGCAGCGCCCGCTCCCACGCAGTCTTCTCGCTGCCTGCCGTGAGCGCCTTCGGCACGCTGCCGCGCGAATCGCGGACGATCCGGGAGGCCAACGAGTCCACCGTGGTGACGTCCACCCGGTCGAGAAGACGGGCGTCCGCGTCCCCGATCAGCAGCGCCAGGCTGTCCCGCAGCGAGGCGGCCATGGCCCGGGTGAAGGTGGTCAGCAGGACGCGGTCGTCCGGACCGCCCTGGCGCAGCAGGTGTCGCACCCGGTGCAGGGCCACCACGGTCTTGCCGGTACCGGGACCTCCGGTGACCTGGGCGGGCCCGTTGAATCCCGCGTGCAGGGCATGGCGGCGCTGCGTCGGGTGCAGGAAGACCCGCCAGCGCACCAGGTCTTCGGTCAGGATGCGCTCCAGTTCCTGCGGCCCTGACACCTCGACCAGCCGGTGCGGTGTGTTGCGGACTGCCTGGGTGAGGGTGACGGGCTCACGCTCGTCGGCCGAACGGACCGTCTGGCCGCGCGGCGCGATCAACTGCTCCCACACCTCCTGGGGCCCGAACCCCTCCGCGAGGAACTCCAGAACCTCGTACTGGTCGGCGGGAAGGATGGGGGGTTTCATCAGCCGCAGATTGTCGATGTCCACGCACAACCGGGCCAGGCCCAGCACCTGCTCGTCGATGCCCAGGTCGCGCAGAACCGTGTCGGAGTGCGCCGCGAACAGCCGCTCGGGTTCCGGAGCACCGGTGGCCGATCCCCGCGCCGTCTTCTGAGCCTCCGACGCCAGATAGGTCTCCAGCTGTTCGAGGACCTCGATGTTGCGGACCTCCAGACCCCCGGTGGCGTTGTTCGCGGAGAACACACGCTTGCACGCCCACTTGATCGCCGCGTCGTGCGGCGCGACGCGCAGGAAGGTGTACAGATCGCTGCCGTCGTCCGGCGCGAGCAGCACCCCACGCACGCCCTTGGTGATGCGGATCGTACGGATCCGGGAGTCCCGTGCCTGCTCCAGCTTCTCCAGGTGCAACCCCTTGCTGGAGTGCAGGGTGTGCGCGTCGAGCGAGCGGAAGTGCTGCACGGCGTCCCGCACTTCCTTCTGGACGGGGCGCTGAAGGGAGATCAGATCGGTGAAGAAGTCCTCGGACAGGGCGAGTCGGGGCATACGGGTGCCTCCCTGAGCGGTGGAGCGCCGGTTGCTCCGCAGGGCTCCCACACTACATTCTGTGTACACCGTCAACGCAAGTGTTTATTGAATCTGTTCACGCCTGCGTGTACGGTGCCCCGTATGAACGAAGACGCCGCTCTCCCCGCCGACCCGCTGGTCACCGGCGCCGAGATCGCCCGTATCGCCGGTGTCACCCGCGCCGCCGTCTCCAACTGGCGGCGGCGGTATGAGGACTTTCCCGCGCCGGCGGGCGGCGGCGCCCACAGCCCCGTGTTCGCTCTCGCCGACGTACAGGCATGGCTGGACCGGCAGCAGAAGGGGCGGGAACCGTCCGTCGAGGTCCAGCTCTGGCAGGCCCTGCGCGGCGCGTACGGCGACCAGATGATCGGCGCGCTCGACGACGTCTTCGGCGTACTGAAGGACCCGTCGGCACCGGCGCCGCCCGGACTGCCTGAAAAAGCGGTCGAGTTGGTGCGCGCACTCGCGGCTGACGCGACGGTCTCCGACGTCGCCTCAGCCCTCACCGAGCGCTTCACCGACTCGGTCCGCCGCACCGGTTCGGACCAGGTCACCTCACTGCGCGTCGTACGGGCGCTGCGCCACTTCGCGGGTGAGGTGGCAGGTGACGCGACGCTCTTTGACCCGGCGTGCGGAATCGGGTCTCTCCTTCTCACCATTGGGCCCGCCGACGGCGCGACGAGGTACGGACAGGACCTCGATCCACGCAGCGCCTCCTTCGCCCGGTCGCGCGCCGACCTCACGGGCCACCCCAAGGTCGCCGTGGCCACCGGCGACTCCCTCCGGGACGACCAGTGGCCCGACCTGCGCGCCGATCTCGTACTCTGCGATCCGCCCGCTGCCGTCACGGACTGGGGACGGGAGGGCCTCCTGCTCGACTCCCGGTGGGAGCTGGGCACCCCTTCGCGGGCCGAAGCGGAACTGGCCTGGCTCCAGCACGCCTACGCCCACACAGCCCCTGGCGGTCGGGTGCTCATGGTCATGCCAGCCTCGGTCGCCTACCGCAAGGCGGGACGGCGGATCAGGTCCGAGCTGATTCGGCGCGGCATTCTCACGCAGGTCGTCGCGCTGCCGCCCGGCACTGCCGCCGCGCACGCGCTGCCGGTACATGTCTGGCAACTGCGTCGTCCACAGAGCCGCGGCGACACCGTCACTTCCGTCCGCATGATCGACCTCACCGGCAATGACCCTGACGGCTCCCTGGAAGCGGGCGCCGGGCAGCTGGCTGACGTACCACTGATCGACCTGCTGGACGACGTGGTGGACTTGACACCTGGCCGCCATGTGGGGGAGTCGCACCGCGACCACGGGGCCGAATACCTCTCCCTGCGCGCAGAGTTGGCAGACCAACTGCGCGAGATCGTCGCACTGCTCCCGTCGCTCGCGGGAGGAGGGGACGCCGACGTGCTGGACGGGCCCACCGTCAGCGTCGGCGAGCTCGCGAGAGCCGGTCTCGTGGAGTACGGCGACCCGGAGCCGGTGTCGGCCAGCGGACAACTCGACACCGACTACCTCCAGGGCTTCCTGCGCAGCGCCTCCAACACCCGTCGCTCCACGAGTGCCAGCGGCACCTTCCGGTTCGACGGCAAGGGTGCCCGTATCCCGCAGATGGACATCACGGAGCAACGCCGGTACGGAGCTGCATTCCGTTCGCTCCAGGAGTTCGAGACGCGGATGCGCCGGGTGACGGAACTCAGTCAGGAGGTGACGACCCTGGCACGCGTCGGCCTTGGCAGCGGCACGCTCGTGCCGGAGCGCTGATCCAGCACGGCGCGCTTCTCCGGGCGTTTCTTCGATCGGCGCTATGCCTGCCAAGTGCCGTCGTGGAGGCTGCCGGGGTGCGGGCACGGGCCGGTGAGGCGGAGGCGGCGCTCGCGGTGTTCGACTGTCCGCTGGGCGGGCCATGGGGCGGCCCGAAGGGTTCAGTCTCTCCGTGGCCATCGGCTGCCTGGGCCGCGAGGCTCCGCCCCACCCGTGCGCCACGCACGCACCAGCGCGGTACCGACCGTGAGGTGACCCGCAGTTCCCGCGCGATGTCCTCGGTACGGTCCCCCGCGGCTGAGACGAACTGGTCGTGCCCTGGGACGGCCGGCCGGGCTGCTTCCTGCCCCGCGATGTTCGCAACACCGACAACATCGCGCACAGCACAGCACAGCACAGCGAGGCGATGACCCACCGTCTTGCACTTCGGTAGGCCGACCCACCACGAGTCGACAGCCGCATCCATCAAGGCAGTCGATCGTCCGGGCCAAACTGACCGGCCGCGGCCACGGCATCGACGAGGTGACGGACACTCCGCCCACCGCTCGAAGAGGGTCCGCGACTGGACGGCCGCACCCCGACAGCATCGAGACGCACGTCCTGCCCCCTGCTCATCCGAGCTCAACCCCGACGAACTGGTCAACGCCGGCCTCGCGCAGCCTGCCCAGGCGGCACCGGGCCCGCAATCGGGCTGAACTCGCCGCTGAGACCCGCCGGTTTTTCCGTAGACGCCAACGCCAGCCACACCTTGTCCGCGGCTACTTCGGCGGACCACGCGTCCGCTACGTCCTGGACGAGAACCCCATGCGTTTCTGATCGATAGAAGAAGTGCTTGGCGTTTCTGGTGGTGATCAGGAAAGCGGGAATTCGCTCGGTACCACCGGCATGTGCGTATGCAGTGAGTCGATCCTCGGACACGTAGCGGATTCGCTTCGCGAATTCTGCGTAGTTGTAGAGAGTGCCCGCTCCTGGCTTCGGCCAGGGGCGGGCATTTTTCGTTGCAGTGAACCGCGGATCGCCACGGGCTCGGCTGCGGGGTCTCGATCATTTCCGAAGCCCTTCCCGCACGCCGGAGCGGGTCTGCCGAGCCGTGGGTGGGCCCGGGGACGGTGCAATGGGGTGGAATCGCGGAGGCGCCCGGTGCGCGCGGCTCCGGCCGCCGGCGTCGGCGGCCTACGGTCCGCTCATGACAGAACGTGAGATGGACCGTCGCCGGGTACTCGCCCTCGGCGGCGCCGTGCTCGGGGCCGCGGGCCTGGGCCTGACCGGCTGCTCGGGTTCCTCCGAGAAGGAGACGTCGAGCGCGCCCGCGCCCGCTGCGTCCGCCTCTGCGTCCCCCTCTCCCTCCGGGAGCGGGCGGTGCGTTCTCTCGGCGAACGTCACCGAGGGGCCGTACTACCTCGATGGCCAGTTGTTCCGCAAGGACATCACGGAGGGGAAGGACGGAGTGCCGCTCACCGTGCGGCTCACCGTTCAGGACACCACCGCGTCCTGCGCTCCGGTGAAGGGGGCGGCCGTGGAGATCTGGCACTGCGACGCGTGGGGTTACTACTCGGGCTTCACGACGGCGAACCCCGGTGGCAGCGCCCCGGCCGAGAGCGAGGACGCCGGCGATGCGAACGACAAGACGTATCTGCGCGGCTATCAGCTGACGGGGGACGACGGGGCCGTCGAGATCACCACGATCTACCCGGGCTGGTACACGCCGCGCGCCACCCACATCCACGTCAAGGTGCACACCGGTGGCGCGAAGAAAGGCGACACCTACGAGGGTGGCAAGGCGAACTTCACCGGCCAGCTGTTCTTCGACGACAAGTACGGGGACGAGGTCTACAAGCAGGAGCCCTACTCCCAGCACACCGGGACCGCGACCGCGCTCGACGAAGACATGGTCTACGGCGGGGGTGGCGCCAGGGAGGGGCTGACGACCGTCACCGGTTCGGTGGCCCAGGGATACACCGCGACGCTCACCCTCGGCGTCGACCCCGACAGCGAGAACTCGGGGGCCGGGCAGGGGCGACCCAGCGGTGGCACGGGCGAACCGCCGAGTGGACCGCCGAGTGGACCGCCCCCGAGCGGTACGCCCGGCGCCTAGTGTCTCTCGGGTGTCAGCCGATTCATCCGACTGATGTCCGATCAAATCTGGTGACAGGGCTTGTCTGCGGCTCCCAGGGCCTCTAGTTTCCCAGAGACATCGGATCTATGGCGGCGGCGTCCAGTGAGCCGACAGGCCCCAACGGCCCGCCGGCCCAGGGAGGGCTCGTATGCCGCAGTACCCAAGGGGGGTCGGCAGAGCGGGAACCGCGCTGCTGTCGGCTCTGATACTGGTTCTCACCGCCTTCGGGATACCCGGACCGCAAGCGGTCGCGGCGGAGGACGCCTCGCTCCTCGACGTCTCCTACAGCGGTTCGTTCTCGAACGGGAACAGGTATACGGCGGCCACCGGCGAGACCCTGGGGGGCACGCTCGCCCGCCGCGCCGGTTCGGAGACCCTCGATCCCGAGCGCGGGCTCGTACTCGGAGGCGGCGGGGCGGGCGCCGGCTTCACCCCCGCCGATGCCGCCTTCGGAACGGCGACGCTCGACCGCGGCTTCGTCGTCGAGGCGGAGTTCCGGCCCGGCGCCACCCAGTCCGAACTGGCCACCCTGCTCGCCGTGGGCGGGAACCTCGTCGTGCGCTACCAGGGCGGCAAGCTGCGCTACTCGTACGACGCCCAGGTCGGCGGCGCCTGGACCAGCCGGATCGGGCAGGCCGAGGTCCCCGCGCCCGGGGCCAAGCATGTCTTCTCCCTCGCCTATCTGCCCACCGCCACCGGCGCGTCGATGGTTGCCTATCTCGACGGGGCCCAACTCCCCGACGTCCAGGCATCCGAGGGCAGGGCGGCCCTGAACGTGAATCGGCCCGATCTCGTCGGCATCGGCAACGACGTCCACCCCAGCGCTCTGAACCGCGGCTTCGCCGGCAGCGTGCGCAAGACCCGGTTCGCCCCTGTCAGCGGTGAGTTCTCGCCGTCGATGTTCAACTACCAGAACGCGGGCTCCTACCTGCGTCATCATCTGCACACGTCGTTCTCCGGTGCCGTGACCTCGGGTGCGTACGAGCCGGCCGCCGGTGAAGTGGTGGACGGGCGGCTCGCCGTCCGGGGCGGGGAGATCGAGCAGGCCGGTGCGCTGAAGCTGGCCGGTGCCGGCAGCGGGCTGAGCTGGGACGGCTCCACCCTGGGTGACGCCCCGCTCGGCAGGTCGGTCCTGGCCGAGGCGGTGATCGCGCCCGGCGCCCTGTCCGGCCCGGCCACGCTGATCGACATCGCGGGGGCCGTCCGGCTCGAACGCATGGACGGCGATACGGTCCGGCTCCGGGGCGGTACGGCCGAGGCGACGCGCGAACTGCCGCCGCCGGCCGACCGGTCCGGGCTGACCTTCCATCACCTCGGGCTGCTGAGCGACCTCGACGCCACAGGTGACGGGACCCTGACGTTGTTCGCCGCAGGAAAGGCGGTCGGCGAGCCGGTACCGGTGACCGGGGTGAGCGTCGCGGCGCGCACCGTGGACTTCCTGATGGGCGCGGCCGGCACGGCGTACGGCGTGGCCGTGACCACCGGTGCACAGGCCGGTGACCTCCAGCTCGGCGGGCTGCCCTGTACCCGCAGCGTCATCGATCCGGCCAACCGGATCTCCGTGACCTCGGGCGAGTGCGCCGCCTCCGTCCTCTCCAAGGCTTCGGCGCTGCGGCCCTCGCAGCGGCAGACGTCATGGCAGGAGGCCGAGCGGACGGCCTTCCTGCACTTCGGGATGAACACCTTCACTGGCAACGAATGGGGTCACGGCGACGAGAACCCGGACCTGTTCGACCCCACCGACCTCGACACCGACCAATGGGCCCGCTCGCTCAAGGACAACGGGTTCCGCTACGCGATCCTGACGGTCAAGCACCACGACGGCTTCGTGCTCTTCCCGTCCCGCTACACCGGCCACGACGTGGCCGCGAGCACCTGGAAGGACGGGCAGGGCGACGTACTGAAGTCGTTCACCGACTCCGCCCGCCGGTACGGGCTCAAGGTGGGCCTCTACCTCTCGCCCTCGGACTGGAACCAGTATCACGAGGGAGTCTTCGCCAACGGCTCCGCCAAGTCCGAACGCACCATCCCCACCCTTGTCGAGGGTGATGACCGTGCGGGCCAGGACATCCCCTCCTTCACCTTCAAGGCCTCCGACTACGGCGCGTACTTCCTGAACCAGCTCTACGAGACGCTGACCCAGTACGGCCCGGTCGACGAGGTCTGGTTCGACGGGGCGGACGGCGGTATTCCCAACGCGAGCCGGGAGAGTTACGACTTCACGGCCTACTACGCCCTGATCCGGGCCCTCGCCCCGCAGGCGGCCATCGCCGTCGCCGGACCGGACGTCCGGTGGGTGGGCAACGAGAGCGGGCTCGCCCGCGAGAACGAGTGGAGCACCATCCCCGTCGAGAGCAAGGCCACGGGCGAGCAACGGGTCGTTCCCAGCGGGACGGCGGCCGACATCGGCAGTGACGAAGCTCTGGTCAAGGCCCCAGACGCGGGTGCCAAGGAGCTGGTGTGGTGGCCGTCCGAGGTCGACGTGTCCATCCGACCGGGCTGGTTCTACCACGACAGCCAGAGCCCCAAGTCCGTGTCCCAGCTCCGGGACATCTACTACCGCTCGGTCGGCCGCAACTCGGTGCTGCTGCTCAACATCCCCCCGGACCGCCGGGGCCGTCTCCCCGACGCGGACGTGAAGCGGCTGGCGGAGTGGAACACCGCGCTGCGCAAGGACATGCCGGTGGACCTGGCGCTCGGCGCCACGGCGACGACCGACGGCACGCCCGCGCCGCAGGTCACCGACGGCGACAACCGGACGGCCGCGGTCCTGCCCGACGGCTCCGGCCGGAGCGTCACCCTCGACCTCGGTGCCGCGCGGACCGTCGACCGGCTGGTGATCAACGAGGACATCGCCGACGGCGGGCAGCAGGTGCGGACCACGACCGTCGAGGCCCGTGCGGCGGACGGGTCGTGGACGCAGGTCGCGACCACCGGAACGGTCGGCTACCAGCGCATTCTCGCTCTGCCCGCCCCGGTGACCACCGACGCGATGCGGATACGGTTCACCTCCGCGCGCGGACCGGTGCACCTGGCGTCCGTGTCGGTGTACGGCGCGGCGGCGGAGGCCCCCGCGCAGCAGACGGCGTACTACGTCGACTGCACGGCGCCCCGCGCGGGCACCGGCAGCGCGGACCGGCCGCTGAACAGCCTGGGGCAGTTGCGGGAGATCAACCTCCCGCCGAGCGCCGAGGTGCGGGTAAAGGCCGGTACGACCTGCCGGGGCGGCCTGGACCTGCAGGGGTACGGAACCGCCGAAGCCCCGGCCGTACTGGGGATGTGGGGCGGGGGAGCGGCGCCGCGGCTCATCGGTGCAGGCAATGCGGCGGCGGCCGAGCGACTGCGCTCGCAGGGCTGGGAGATCCGTGGGGTGCGGATGTCCTGACGTCGGGACGGTCCGGCCGGGGGGGGATGCCCGCCCCCCCCGCCCCGCGCGGGAAAAACCGGGCCCCCCACACCCCAACGGTGGGTGACCCCCGCCCCGGGGCCGCGCGGAATGACGCCCCCAACCACAGCCC
>NZ_JBHUUV010000024.1:0-134610 GCF_042670885.1 Streptomyces sp. NPDC057136 | reverse complement strand
GTCCACGCGTTGATGGGCGAGAACGGCGCCGGCAAGTCCACCCTCATCAAGGTGCTCACAGGGGTCCACCCGCCCGACGCGGGAACCATCTCCGTCGACGGCGGCCCCCGGCGATTCGTCGAACCGCGGCGGCGTCGGCGCGTTCCGGGCGGATCCGAAAACCGGTGGCGCCGCCCGCGGACCCGTGCAAGGCTCCGCGCTCATGTCCGCAGATGAGATCCGCACCCTGATGTCCGCCGCCCACAACGACCGTCTGACCTGGAACACCCCGCTATCCGAAGAACACGCCGCCCAGCTGGTCGCCGCCTGCGATCCCGCCGAAGGGGCGCGGGTCGCGGACCTCGGCAGCGGCTGGGGCGAGCTGCTGATGCGGCTCGTAGAGGCCGCCCCCGGCGCCACCGGCGACGGCGTGGAGACCGACCCGGAAGCCGTGGAGCGCGGGCGGCGCCTCGCGGAGGAGCGGGGCCTCGCCGAGCGGGTCCGCTTCCACGAGGTGCCCGCCGCCGAATGGACCGGTGGCGACTACGACCTGGCCGTGTCGATCGGTGCCGCGCACGCCTGGCCCGGTTCAACCCCGGAGGCGCTGAAGGCCCTGCGGGCGTCCGTGCGCCCCGGTGGTCGGGTGCTGTTCGGCGACGGGTTCTGGGAGAAGGAGCCATCGGCCGCCGTACTGGAGGCACTGGAAGCCGAACCGGGCGACTTCCCCACTCTGCTGGGACTGATCCGGCAGGCCGAGGCCGCCGGACTGCGCCCGCTCCAGGTGACCGTCGCCGACCAGCGGGAATGGGACCTCTTCGAGTCGAACGCCAACATCGGGCGGGGCGAGCGCTGGGCCCTGGCGAACCCCACGCATCCGCTGCACGACGGGGTCGTCGCCGCTGTCGACGCCCGCCGCACCGGTTACTACGGCGGCTACCGGGGAACGCTCGGCCTCGCCTACCTCGTGCTGAGCGCCTGACCCGTACCCGAATCGGTGCGTGATCGCTCTGGTCACCTGGGGCGACCGGCGGTAACTTCCGTTTCCGTACGCCCTGGGAGCCCAGAGGAGCCGCCATGTCCGAGCCGACCGTCACGCCCGCACCCCTACCTGTCGAGCAGCTGCAGTTCGCCATGCCACCCGTCCACGCGTCGCCGGGCGAGGAGCGCGCGTACCGCCGGGAGCGGCTGGCAGGTGCGCTGCGGCTGTTCGGGCAGTACGGGTACGAGGAGGGCGTCTCCGGGCACATCACCGCGCGGGACCCGGAGCTCACGGACTGCTTCTGGGTCAATCCCTTCGGGGCGCCCTTCGAGGACCTCGCACCGCAGGACCTGATCCTGGTCAACGGCGACGGCCAGGTCATCCAGGGGCGCTTCCACGTCAACCAGGCGGCGTTCGCCGTGCATGCCCAGGTGCACCGGGCGCGCCCGGACGTCGTCGCCGTCGCGCACACCCACTCCCTGCACGGGCGGGCCCTCTCCACGCTCGGGGAACTCATCGAGCCGATCACCCAGGAGGCGTGCGCCTTCTACGAGGCCCATGCCCTCTACGACGCGTACACGGGCGTGGTCGTGGACGAGGACGAGGGCCGACGGATCGCGAGCGCGCTCGGCGGCCACAAGGCGATCATCCTGCGCAACCACGGACTGCTGACCGTAGGGGACTCGGTGGACGCGGCTGCCTGGTGGTTCCTCACGATGGAGCGCTCCTGCCAGGTCCAGCTGGCCGCACGGGCCGCCGGAAAGCCCGTCCTGATCGAGCACCGGGACGCCGTCGCCACTCGTGAACAGCTCGGCAGCGACCTCGTGGCCTGGATCAACTACCAGCCCCTGTGGCAGCGGATCAGTCGCACATTCTGACGAAACGCGCTGCCCCTTCGCCCCGATGCGGGCGACGGCTGCCCCGTACGGCACAATTCGCAGAAATTGCAGGCGAGTTGATCCGGAACTGAGCGGAAAGGGCGGCGTTCTCCGTGGCGTTGGACGAGGCGAGAAAGAGCAGCACGCACGGCGGTGGCTGTACGTGCGGCGACTGCCCGCACGGAGCACGCGAAGGGCACAGGCGAGCGGTCGCGGCCTTCCTCGCCAAACGGGACGAACTGGCCGCCGGCAACGGACTGCCCGCAGGGGTCGCCCAGTCGGCCTCCGCGTCCCGGCAGTGGGTGTCGGACGAGCTGACCGAATCGGCCCGTACCGTCGCCGACCGGGGCCGGGAGGCGGGCGACGCCTGGCTCCACCAGGTCTGGCAGCGCACGCTGTTCATCGTCTGGGGCGGGGTCGGCGCCCTCGTCATCGGTGAGACCGCCACCGCCATCGGCGCGGGCTGGTCCACCGCCCGCACCGCCGGTCTGGTCGCCGGACTCGTCACCGCGGGCCTGCTGACCGGTGCCGCCCGCTTCCACCGGGCCCGCGGCGGCCTCCTCGCCCCGCTGATCGGCGAGGACAACCGGCTCTCCACCTCCCGTACCGTCGCCGCGTCCTGGGTGCTCCTCGCCGTCTTCTCCGTCCTCGTCCTCGCACTCCAGCTGGCGGGCGCCTCCGCGCACGCGGACCGCGACGAGCTCATCGAGGGTTTGGACCTGGTGCGCTCCGCCGGAGTGCTGACCGTGCTCGCGCTGGTGTGCGCCGTCGCCGTCCTCGTACGGGGAGTGGTGACCGTACGCGTCCTGGCGCAGCGCCTGCAGAAGCTGAAGGCCGACCGGCCGCGCGCCGCCGACCTGCTCACCGACGACTCCGGGCGCGGCAGCTTCACGGATGTGCAGTACGTGCTCGTCAGTGCCGTCGCCGTACTGTTCGCGGCGGTCCGGCTGGCCCGCCGCCCCGAGCAACTGCCCGATCTGCCCTGGGGGCTTGCGCTCCTGGTGGCGGTCTCCGCCGCGACGTACTTCGCGGGGAAGTACGCGGAGGGCGGCCGTCCGGTCATTCTCTCCGTCGTACGGACCCGTGAGGCCGGGGACCTGGACGCCCCGATCCGTACCGGGGACGACATCGAGATCCGCGGCGCCGGTTTCGTACCGCCCGGGGCGGGAAGCCCGGACCGGCTGGCCCGGATGGTCGTCAGGATCGGCCGGGTCCACGTCCACGTCCCGCTGATCCCCGTCGCCGGAGGTTTCGCCAACCCGACCGACACCGTGCTCACCGTGCCGGTGCCCGTGGAGGTCGAGCCGGGCGTCGTGGACGTCCAGGTCGTCACCGCGGCCGGAGTGGAGACCAACCGGGTCGTCATCGATGTGACCGACTGACAACTGTGCGCGGAGATACACCGGTTGGCCCACCGCCAGTACGATTCCAGGAGTCGGGCAGGCGGCGGCGACGGGATACGTGACCGGTATGACAGTGGACAGCTCAACAGCACATCCGACCGGGACGGGCCCTTCGCACCGGGCGCTGCTCCTCTTCGTACCGGAGTACGTCTCCACGGCCTGGCAGTCGCTGGACTACCTCGACGACGAGTACCGAGATCTGCGGAGCGCGCTCACCGACCAGGGTTACGCGATCGATCCGGCGAGCGGCTGCCGGAAGTTCGAGAGCAAGGAACTCGTCCAGGCGATCGGCCGGTTCATCGCCGACGGGCGCGACGGCGAGCATCTGATGGTCTTCCTCAGCGGTCACGGCTTTCACCACGCCGGGCAGCACTGGTTCGCAGGGACCGACTCCTCCGTGGAGACCTGGAGCGAGCAGGCGCTCTCGACGACCAACGTCAACCTTGAGGGCGACTGGGCGGAGCAGGCCGGCCGGAGCGAGGCCGGACAGGTCCTCTTCGTCGTGGACGCCTGCCGCGACCGGCTGGAGGACGACGGTAGCGCGTTCAAGGTGCCCGCCGGCACGGACAAGCTCGGCTATCTGATGGCGTGCGAGCCGGACCGGACCGCAGCCGTCGCGGGCCCGGACGGCGCCCGCTTCAGCCTCTTCACGCAGGCCATGCGGGAGGTGCTCGCCGACGCCCAGGGCGAACTCCTCGCCGACCGGCTGTGCGCCCTGCTGGAATCCGCGATGGCCGATCTCCGTACCCGGCAGTCGAATCCGCCGCCCCCGCAGGTGCCCCGGCTCGGCGGCGAGGCGGGCGGGCCCCGGTTCGTCGTCCTGCCCGAACGGTCCACCGAGGGGCGGCGGGTCCGGCTGGTGCGCGAGCACCCGGTGTGGGCCAAGGTCACCGACCCGCTGGAGGCCGAGGAGTGGCGGGCACAGGCGGAGACCGTGGTCCGCACGCTCGACCGTGAGCTGGCCGACGAGCGGGAGGGGCTGCGGGACGACCCGTGGCTCGACTGGGAAGCGGACCTGCGGACCTCGGAACGTCTGGCGGAGCTGGTGGACCGCGCGGAAGTCGCCGCGTTCACCCCGGCCGAGGCGGCGCTGCTCGCGGTGGCGCCCGCGCTGTACTTCGGCTTCCGCGTCCGGCTGGCGGCGCGGGCCGACTACCGCGACCTGCGGACCGAGTGGGACCAGTACCCGCGGCTCCAGCGGCAGACCGACCCCGGTGGCGGAGCCGGCGGCCCGCGGGCGGACCGCCAGGTGGTCTCCGGGGCCTCGCAGCGGGACCGCAGGGTCGCCGAGGCATGGGTGCTGCACCAGACCCGCTGCGATCCCGGGAACGCGCACGACCGTTCCGGCGAACTCGTCCACTTCCTCCGGACGATGCTGGAGGGCACCGACGAGCTGGAGGACGAGTGCAGCCCGCCGATCGTGTCCTGGCTGTTCCGGGCCATGCGGCACGGCGGCGGTGTGCTGGCCGAACCGCCCGTCCTGGCGGCGCAGGCACGCAAGGACGAACCCTCCTACCAGCGGGTCGGGCTCATGCTCTGCGTCGCCCGCCTCATGGCGCTCGACCGCAGTGAACTCCCCTCGGTCCTCGTCGAACACCTGGGAGGCCGGGAGCCCATCGGGCTGGTGCGCGTACGGCTCTCCGTCGACGGCGCCCAGTGGTCCATGCCGACCGAGAACAGGGGCACCTTGACGCTGGCGGCCGAGTGCGGCCACCAGGCGCTGATGGTCGCCCTCCAGGAGCAGGTACAGGCCCTGGACGGACTGTTCTGCAGCAATCTGCGGATTCCCGGGCTCGCCGATCTGCCGAGCCGCGCGTCGGACATCGAGGTGAAGCCCGAGCTGGACCGCGAGACGGGGGAGCCGCGGTTCTATCCGATCGCCACCCGGTTCGGCCTCGACGCCACGCGCGTACGCGATCTGCTCACCGGCGAGGCGCTGTACGGGGACCGCCATCTCGCCATCCGCGAGCTCTACCAGAACGCGATGGACGCCTGCCAGGTGCGCGAGGCCAGGGAACAGGTCCTGGCGAAGCAGGGGGAGACCCCGGGCTGGCGGGGCGGGATCGAGTTCACGCAGCAGTTCGACCGCGCCCGGGGCCGTTGGTACGTCGACTGCGTCGACAACGGCTCGGGCATGGGCCGCCGTGAGCTGCTCCACTCCTTCGCGCAGGGAGGGGCCCGGCTCTCCCATCTGAGCTCGTTCCAGGAGGAGATGCTCGCCTGGCGGCAGCGCGGCATCACCATCCAGCAGAACAGTCGCTTCGGCATCGGCGTCCTGAGCTACTTCATGATCGCCGACGAGATCGAAGTGATCACGCGCAAGTTCAGGCCCGACGGCAACCCGGAGCCCACCGCGCTCCGCGTCACGATCGACGGGCCGGAACACCTCTTCCAGGTGGCCCAGTGCCAGGAGGACCCGAAGTTCGTCCTGGACGACTGCGGCACCCGTATCCGCCTCTATCTGCGCGAGGACCTGAAGAACTTCTCGTGCGTGAAGGTGCTGAGGTCCGTGCTGGGCGTGGCGCGCTTCCACACGGTGGCGGAACACGAGGAAAGCGATGCGGAGACCTGGGAGCCGGAGGAGTACGGCAGTAAACCCGATACGGGGACGGACCCGGCCATCAAGGCCGAGGGGGCCATCGTTCCGGTGGACGGCGGCAAGGTGTTCTGGTGCGAGCGCGGTGGGGCGCTGCTGGTCGACGGCATCGCGGTGCGGGGGCACTGGTTCCGGGGGAAGGGCCCCGAGGCGCGGAGCAAGACGGGCGGGCTGGAGGTGCGTGGGGCCGTCGTCAATCTCCGGGGTCCGGTGCTCCTGGTGTCGGGCAAGAAGGGCCTGCCACGGCTCTCCGTGAACCGGTCCGAAATCCTCGACGAGGTTGCTCCCGCCGTCTTCTCGCTGCTCGGCAAGAAGGATGCCGCAGAGGCGCTGAGCAACAGCACACTGCTCACGGAACCGTGGCTGGAGCGCCTCGCGAAGGACGAGCCGCGGATCGCCGACGCGGTCGTCACCGGCCTGGTCAGGGTCGGCGCGGAGCTCGCCTACGAGGACAGCGGCGTCGCCGCACTGTCCCGGACCGGATATCTGGTGGGGGACCGTGAGCTGCGGGCGCTGTGGGTGGGGGGCCGGCAACGGCGACGGCCGAGGGCCGACTACAACACGCAGGAACTGACGGGCCATCTGCCCGGCCATCTCGCGTTCTGGCGCTACACCGCCCACTTCCCCGAAGACGTCCGTGCTGCGCTGGGCGATACCTGTCCCGAGGACCTGGGCAGGGTACGTCTGCGCCCGGCGGCACCCTCGGACTCCGAGCTCCTCGGGCGTCAGTCGAGCGGGACGCGGGAGGTCTCCGCCCTGTGGGACGGATGGGTCGCCCCCGGCGTCCTGTACGAGCGTGCCCAGAGGCTCCACGAGTCACCGGAGTGGGCGGCCGGGCGCCTCGCCGAACTCGGCCTGCGGCTCCCGCTGACGGACCGGACCACTGCCCTCAGCGCCTCGGATCTGAGCCGGCTGACCAGCGTGGACGGCGATGGCGTGCGGCCGTTCGTCCCCCCGGGCGGCCGCATCGGCGCACGCGCGCTGCTGAGCGTGTGCGGTGACTACGAGCCGTCGGCCCTGGAGGAGGTCTTGGGCCTGCTCCAGGACCTCGGGTACGGCACCTCTCTCTGCGCAGTGCTCCTGGATCCGCAATCGGTCGAGACCACGCTGCTCCGCGCGGCCGGTGCGCAGAACATGGGCTGGAGCATCGCCTCCGGCCTCGACAGCGGGGCCGTCGCGGACCTGGCGGAGGCACATGGGCTGACCGTCCACGAGGTGCTCCGCATATTGGCGAAGCACGGTTACGACAACCCGCGCCTCTCCCGCCTGCGCGAGCTCAGCGAAGGCTGGCGGCTCAGCCGGCCGGGCCCGAACGGAAGCCCTCCGGTGTCCTCCCTCGCGGATGTCCACCGCATGGCACATGTGAAGAACTGCACGAAGGTCCGTGCTGCCCGGCTGCTGGAGGCGTACGGCTCCCGCGTGGATGCCGAGATCGCCGAGGGCGAGGAGCCTTCGCCGGCCGACGCCGAGCTTCTCGTCCTCCCGGCCGCCGGTGAACAGCGGCTCGATCTGCGGAAGCCGGCCACGATGCTGGACCTGCATGCCCTGAGGGGGACGGAGGACATGCCGCTTCATGAGGTCGCGCGGCGGCTGCGCGACCTCGGGGTCGATGTCCCCTTCGGCGACATTCCGGATGCCCTCGGTCAGGACGATCTGCTGCTGCTGACCGACGCCCGCAGTTCGGACAGCGGCCGCCGACGGGGCCTCGATCCCTGCACTCCGGTGCCCGTCGCCCATATGACGATCAGGGCCGGCCGTCTCGGACGGCCCGTCACTGCCGTAAGGGACCGGCTGCGCGCCCTCGGCGTGACGGTGGCCGACCTTCCGTCCGAGTCCCCTTTCGAGCCGTTCGACGAGCGGACGGAACGGGAGCTGGCGGGACGCTGGATCGGGTACGGCACCGGCGTCGAGACCGGGGGCAAAGAGGTCCCGTTCGGCCATGTGATCCGGGTGGCTGCCGATCTGGGATGGGACCTCGACACCACCGTGAAAGCGATGCGGCTGAGAGGACTGGCCCTCCCCGATGCCTGGCGCGACTGTCTCCCCGAGGCACAGGACACCGACCGGATCCTGCTGAAGGAGGACGGTGACCCCCATCGGGCCTGGGTGGATGGTCCGGCCAGGGTGTCCTGCCGTCATGTGGTGGCCGCGGCGGACGCGGCCCGGATGACGGTGGACGAGGCCCGTTCACGGCTGGAATTCCTGGGAATCGGCGTCCAGACCCTGACCGGCGACCGGATCCACGGAAGCGAGGGTTCCTGGCTGGACGCGATGCTGCACCGCTACACCGCGTACACCGTGGGCATGAACAGGCTCTCAGGCGGTATCCGCGAAGACCTCTCCGTCCGTCCGGCCTTCGTCCGGATCGTCTCGTGTCTCTCGCGTCTTTCTCCGTACGAGATCGCCAGACACCTCAGGGCCGCCGGCGCCGACATCGTGCCCGAGGACCATTCGCACGAGCAGCCCCGGCTGGACGACCTGCTCATGCTGAGAGAGGACGCCGCCCAGAACGGCGAGTGGCTGCCTCTCGACGAGCCCGTGAGCCTCGAACACCTCCTGCTCTGCGCCCACCGCCTCAACACCACCGTCACTGACATCGCCGAGAGTCTGCGGGTACTAGGTCTGGAGGTGCCCGACGTGGCCACGACGGTGGCCGAGACGTGGGCGCTGGTGCCCAGGGCCAGGGATGGTTGCTGACCGGCCCACACCCGGTGAGCAGCACGATCCCCGCGTACGTATCGTCTGGTGACGGGTCAATGGAAGGCGGGTCAGCCATGAACGGCTATGGAAACACCTACGGACTGAGCGAACCGAGCAGCCTCCGGGACCGCGCGCGACAGCACGCGCTCCTGCCGTTGCGGATCTTCCTCGGTGTCACCTTCGTCTACGCCGGTCTGGACAAGCTGACCGACAGCGGCTTCATGTCCGCCGACGGCACCGGCTCCATCGGCGAGATGATGAACGCGGTGCGGGACTCGTCCGCGATTCCGGCGCTCGTCGATCTGGCGCTCAAGAGCCCGGTGGGCTTCGGCTACGCCATCGCGATCGGCGAACTCTTCGTCGGGATCGGCACCCTCCTCGGACTGTTCGCACGGCTCGCCGCGCTCGGCGGAGCGATGATCTCGCTCAGCCTGTGGCTGACCGTGAGCTGGCAGACCAAGCCCTACTACTACGGCAACGACCTGATCTACCTCATGGCCTGGCTGCCGCTGGTGCTGGCCGGCGCCGCCGCGTTCTCCGCGGACGCCTTCCTCGCGGCGCGGCGCCGGCGCACCCTGTAACTCACCCACGTAGCCGTCGCAGCCAGCCAGAGGCCGCCGAAGAACAGCGGGAAGAAGAACGTCCACGGAACGTCCCACCCACCCGCCGCGTCCGCCGCGTATCCGGCGGACAGGGCGAGCATCACGACGCCCGCCACCGCGCGGCCCGGCCGGAACTCATGACGCAGCACGGATGACCTCCACTTGTCCGATGCCGACTTCCAGTCTCAGCTCGACCGTGCCGGCCGGCTCGGCGCCGCCGGGCGGCGCAATGGTCTGCTTCCGGGTCTGGTCCGGGCCCACATCCACGTCGTCGGGCTTCTGGGCCGGCAGCTGGATGTCCCCGAGGCCCGCCTCGGCGTCCACCTTCACCGTCACACCCTTCGGTACGACGACGACCGCGCGGCCCGCGCCGACCTCCAGTTCCGTAACGACGGTGTCGCCCACGGGGACGACGACCTCGGACAGGTCGAGCCTGGCGACGCCGGAGCCCAGCTCGTACCGCGGCTGGACCGCCGCGACCGAGGCCGGACTCCACTCCGTGCGGACCCAGTCCGTGCCGATGTCCTTCGGCACGGCCGACGCACCGGCCAGCAGCCCGGCCGTGACGACCGCCAGGAAGAGCGTGCCGAACCCGGTCCGTCCCAGGAACGAGCTGACCAGCAGTCCGATCCCGAACACCGCGAGCGCGGCACAGAGCCCGACCTGAAGGCTCGTCCCGAGCGGATGATTTTCCCAGCTCAGGCCCGTGCCGACGCCGCCCGCGACCAGCGCGAGGGTGAAGACCAGGCCGCCGATCGAGCGCGGCCCCCGGGTCCCCGGAGGACGGTAGGGGGCGCTGTACGGGGCATCCGGCGTGGCCGTCCGGGCTCCCGGTGCCCGGGGGCCCGGCCCCGCGTCCTGCGGTCCCCACAGATAGCCGGGCCCGATCGGGCCCGAGGTGCCGTCCTTGACGATCGGATCGCGCCACCAGGAGGGGCTGCCCGGCGTCGGCGGAGCCTTCACCTCCGGCGGTGCACCGTGGCCCGCCGTGCCCCCGGCCGTCTGCGCCGCAGCCGTGTCGAGCGGGGCGTCGGGCGGGGTCGTCCTGCGGTGTTGCGCCCAGACGGTGGAGCCGATGACGGCGAGCGACAGCATCGCGGCGAAGGCCAGCATCCCGCGGTTGTGCAGCATGGAGAGGAACAGCCCGCAGCCGACGAGGGCGAGGACCAGCGCGATCAGCGAGGCTCCATCGACCCGGCCCGACAGCAGTTTGCGCGCCTCGTTCTCCTCCTCGCCCTCCAGGGGGAGCAGCAGCCAGGCGAAGCCGTAGAAGATCAGTCCGATGCCGCCGGTCACCGAGAGGACGCCGAGCACGATCCGGAAGATCACCGGGTCGACGTCGCAGTACCGGCCGAGCCCGCCGCACACCCCGGCCACCACTTTCTGCCGGGAGCTGCGGTGCAGCTGCGGTTTCGGCTCGGGAGGCGGCGTGACACCTGGGGAGGCGTCCTGGGTAGCGGTCATGTCCCCATGGTGACGGTCCGTACGCCTCCGCGGCACCCGCCCCGACCCTGGCAGGTCCCTGATATTGCCTCCGGCGACCCCTGGGGGCTGTGACGCGCTCCCGTACGGGCGTCAGGGTCGAGTAGGGGCCGACCCTGATGCCACCACCGGTGCGTACGTGTGACGATCGTCGTATGCCAGCCGCCACGACCCGAGCCGCAAGCTCCCTCGCCTCCGACCCGGAGGAGCCGCCCGTACGCAGGCTGTACCGCAGCGCCGACGGACGGCTGCTCGGCGGCGTCGCACGCGGGCTGGCCGGGCATCTCGGGCTGCCCGTCGCCTGGGTGCGCTTCCTCTTCCTCGGGCTGTTCTTCGCGGACGGCCTGGGCGCCCTGCTGTACGCCGTGTTCTGGATCGTCGTCCCGCTCGGCGTCGGCGGGGTGGACGCACCGCGCTCCGTCTTCGAGACCGCGCCGGACGGCCGGCGCCGGCTCCGCAAGCCGGACAAGGGTCAGTTCTTCGCACTCATCGCGCTGCTCGTCGGCGCCATGGTCTTCGTCGGCAACGTCGACATGGGCAGCAAGGCCGACCGCTACATCTGGCCGACGCTCCTGATCGGCGCCGGCTCCGTACTGGTCTGGCGCCAGGCCGACAACGCGCGGCGCGCCCGCTGGATGGAGGTCGGCCGTCGCCGCCGGGTGCTGCAACTGGCCCGCGGTCTCGCCGGTGTGGCCCTCGTCGGCCTCGGCCTCGCCGTCTTCATGGTGGTCCGCGGCTCGGCGGCGCAGCTCGGCAACGTCCTGACCGCGGCCATCGCCGTGCTCACCGGCATCGCCCTGCTGGCCGGCCCCTATCTCGTACGCATGACGCAGGACCTCTCCGAGGAACGGCTCATGCGCATCCGCGCCCAGGAGCGTGCCGAGGTCGCGGCGCATGTGCACGACTCGGTCCTGCACACGCTCACCCTGATCCAGCGCAACGCGGACGACGGCGGCGAGGTCCGCAGACTGGCCCGCGCCCAGGAGCGCGAGCTGCGCAACTGGCTGTACAACCCCGAGGGCACCGGCAAGGACGAGGACGACGAACCGTCGAGCCTTGCCGAAGCGGTCAAGCGCGCCGCCGCCGAGGTCGAGGACAAGCACGGCGTCCCCCTGGAGGTCGTCGTCGTCGGCGACTGCCCCCTCGACGAGAAGCTGGCCGCCCAGATGCAGGCCGCACGCGAGGCGATGGTCAACGCCGCCAAGTACGGTGGCGAGGGCGGCGCGGTCCAGGTGTACGCGGAAGTCGAGGGCCGCACCGTCTTCGTCTCCGTGAAGGACCGGGGTCCGGGATTCGACCTGGATTCGGTCCCGGGCGACAGGATGGGCGTACGAGAATCAATCATCGGCCGGATGCAGCGCAACGGCGGTACGGCCCGGCTGCGTTCGGTGCCCGGTGGGGGCACGGAAGTCGAGCTGGAGATGGAGAGGGCGAGCTAATGACCGAGAACACCGAAGCCACCGGGGGCCCGGAGCGGCGGGTACGGGTCGTGCTCGTCGACGACCACCGGATGTTCCGTACCGGGGTCCAGGCCGAGATCGGCCGCACCGAGGAGACCGGCGTCGAGGTGGTCGGCGAGGCGGCCGACGTCGACCAGGCCGTCACGGTCATCACCGCGACCCGCCCCGAGGTCGTCCTTCTCGACGTCCATCTGCCGGGCGGTGGTGGCGTCGAGGTACTGCGCCGCTGCGCCCCGATGATGGGCGCGGCCGAGAATCCGGTGCGCTTCCTGGCGTTGTCCGTCTCGGACGCCGCCGAGGACGTCATCGGCGTCATCCGCGGCGGCGCCCGCGGCTATGTCACCAAGACGATCACCGGTACGGACCTGGTCGACTCGGTCTTCCGGGTGCAGGACGGCGACGCGGTGTTCTCGCCCCGGCTGGCCGGCTTCGTGCTGGACGCCTTCGCGTCGACCGACGCACCGCCGGTCGACGAGGACCTGGACCGGCTGACGCAGCGCGAGCGCGAGGTGCTGCGGCTGATCGCCCGCGGGTACGCGTACAAGGAGATCGCCAAGCAGCTCTTCATCTCGGTGAAGACGGTCGAGTCGCATGTCTCGGCGGTGCTCAGGAAGCTCCAGCTGTCCAACCGGCACGAGCTGACCCGGTGGGCGACGGCGCGCAGGCTGGTCTGATCCGCGGCTGCTCCGATCCGCGCGGCCTCTCACGCCACCCGGGTCGCTCCCGCGAAGGGCATCTGGTCGATCGGCGCGATGCGGACGGGGGCACCGGGGCGCGGTGCGTGGATCATCTGGCCGCCGCCGATGTACAGCCCGACATGGCTGATGCCCGAGTAGAAGAACACCAGGTCGCCGGGGGCCAGTTCGGACCGGGAGACGCGCCGTCCGGCGTTGATCTGGGTGTACGTCGTGCGGGGCAGGGAGACACCCGAGGAGCGCCAGGCGGCCTGGGTGAGGCCGGAGCAGTCGAAGGACGAGGGGCCGGTGGCGCCCCAGACGTACGGCTTGCCGAGCGCTCCGTAAGCGAAGTCGACGGCCTGCGCGGCGCGGGTGTTGGGGGCACTGACCGCTCCGCGCGGGGTGCTGCGGTCGGCGCGGACGGCGGCGCCGCCGTGCCCCGCGTCGGCCGCACGCTCGTAGTCGGCGCGCTGGCCGGCGGTCAGGGTGTCGAGGAGGTGCCTTGCGTCGGCCAGCTTGGTGCGGACCGTCTCCTTGTGCTTCGTCAGTTCGGCCCGGCGCGCGGTGAGCGTCGCGAGCTCGCCCTCGGCCCGGGCGCGGAGCTGGGCGACGTCGGTGACCTGCCGACGGATTCCGTTGAGCAGACCGGCCTGGCGGTCACCGGCCCGGTCCAGATACGAGGCGCGTTGCAGGTACTGCTCGGGGTCGGAGGAGAGCGCCAGCTGTACGGCGGGGTCGAGGCCACCGGAGCGGTACTGTGCGGTGGCCAGCGAACCGAGCGTGTGGCGTGCGGCGTTGAGGCGTTCGGTGCGGCGGGCGGCCTCGTCGCGCAGCGCGTCCACGGACCTGGCGGTCGCGGTCGCCTTCTCCTTCGTGCCGTTGTACCGCTCGGTGGCGACCTCGGCGTCGTGGTACAGCTGGTCGATCTTGGCCCTGACCTGGGCCGGGGTGAGCTGCGGCTCGGCGTGCGCCGCCCCGTCGAAGGCGGTGGCGGTCGCGGCCCCGGCGAAGGCCAGGGTCGCGGCGGTGCGGGCAGCAGGGCCGGTGAACGGGCGCTGCTTGGGTTTCCGGTGAGCGGCTTTCCGGTGTGCTGCCACGAGGGCGGCATCCTTCCTGTTCGGCTGCCCGTCGGGAGCTACCGACGGGCCCGGGAGGTGACCGGGTGCCGTCCCTTACGTGGGGGACGTACGGGATGTACGGGACGGCGGTGGAAATCGGTCACCTGGGAAAGGACGCTAAACCCAGGACACGGGAAAGAGCCGTCATGACAGCTATTGCCTTGATGTGACGTCTCGCTACCTCTGTGTGGCCGAAAAAATAGCGCCAGAGTAAGGCAATTCGTACAGGCGCGAGCGAAGTCGTGAGGAAGCGCTACCTGACCGGCGAGGGGTGATAAGGGCCCCGCTAGGCTCCGGAGTCATGGATGTACTGATCAATGTCTTCGTCGCTCTGCACATCATCGGGATCGCCTCGCTGCTCGGCGGTTTCCTGACCCAGATGAAGGCGATGGGTGCCGACACGGCCCGCTTCGTACCGGCCATGCTGCACGGCGCACTGACCATGCTGGTCACGGGAGTTGCGCTGGTCGGCCTCAATCAGGCCGACGATCAGACCGTGAACAACGTCAAGATCGGCATCAAGCTGCTGATCCTCGTCGTGATCCTCGCGCTCGTCTACGTCAGGCGGGACGAGGAGAAGGCAGGCAAGGGCGAGTTCGCCGCGGTCGGCGGTCTGACGGTCGCCAATATCTTCATCGCCACGCTCTGGACCTGAGCGACCTCGGCCGGAACCCGGCAGCCGGACGGGCGGGCATATCAAGCCCGTCGAGGGAGTTCCTCCCCCATGGCCTTGAGGCTATGGGGGAGGTTGAGGACGTTTTCCCGGACCGCTACGCCGGCCGCACGCTTCCGTAGATCGGCATGTAGTAGATCGATTCCTCGCGCACGTTCGCCCCCGGCTTCGGCGCGTGGATCATCATGCCGTCGCCTTTGTAGATGCCGACGTGGCTGATGTCGTCGTAGAAGAACACCAGGTCGCCCGGCTTCAGATCCGCCGTGGCCACCCGGGTGCCGACCTCGACCTGGTCCCAGGTGGTACGCGGCAGGTCGACACCCGCCGCCTTCCAGGCCGCCTGCGTCAGCCCCGAGCAGTCGTACGAGGAGGGGCCCGTCGCCCCCCAGACGTACGGCTTGCCGATCTGGGCCGCGGCGAACGCGAGGACCTTGTCCGCCTTCGCCGCGTAGGTGCTGTCCGCGTCCGTACCGCTGCCGGTCCCGGTGTCCGTGCCGGTGTCGGGCCGGTCGGCCTCCTGCGCGGCGTCCTCGGCGGCTTCCTTCGCCGCCGCCTCCTCCTGCGCCTGGCGCTCGGCCTCCGCGGCGGCGGCCTGCTGGCGGGCCAGCTCCTCCGCCTTGCGCCTGGCCTCGGCCTCCTTCTTGCGCTCCAGCTCCGCGAGCCGCGCCTTCTCCTCGGCGGTCAGCTCGGACAGCAGGGTGCGCGCCTCGGTCAGCTTCTCCTGCACCTGCTGCTTGCTGGTGCGCAGCGTCGTCTGCGCCTCGGTGAGCGTCTCCAGGCTCTTGGTGGCCTCGGCGCGCTTCTTCGCCGCCTCGCTCTGCTGCGTACGGAAGTCCGAGACCGTCTTCTGCTGCTGGCTGGTCATCCGCGCCATCAGCTGGTCCTGGTCGAAGTACGACTGCGGGTCGTCCGCGAGGAAGAACGTGGCCGTCGGGGCGACCGCACCGCTCCGGTACTGCGCCGCAGCGAAATGACCCAGCTCGCGGCGCGTCTCGTTCAGCTTCTCGGCCCGCTTCGCCGCGGCGTCCAGGAGGCCGTCGACCTTCGTGCGCTGCTCGGTGGAGGCGGACTTCGCCTTGTTGTACTGCTGGGTCGCGGTGCCCGCCTGCCGGTAGAGGTCGTCGACCTTCTTCTGTACGTCCTCGATGCTCGGCCGGGGCGCCGCGGGCGCGGCCGTCGCGGTCTGGGTGGAGAGCAGAGTCACAGAGGCCAGCGCGGCTGTCGTGAGTCCGACGCCGGGTGAGGTGGTGCGCATGCGGGTGCGCGGTTTGCGATGCGACGCCAAGGCAGGCATCTCCTTCCGTGGACCGCCTACCGGGTTAGCTGTCGGGTTCGGGCGGAACGGAAGGCTGCCCTACGGTCCGTGTGGGGGTTGTGGACCGATTCACCCCGGTGCTGCGTGTGGGTCCCCGGTTCCGAATGCCCGTCAGGGCAGCCCGGATTCGGCGTGGGTGCCCGCTCGGCGTGGTTCGCCTCAAGGGGGTACGGGCCACCCGACGGAGCACGCTAGCCAACACGTGGTGTCCCTGTGAAGGTTGATGTTCGATATGCCCGATACATGTTCGTGACCTTGTGGGAATTCATAAGGGCAGGGCCGGTGAGGGCCTCTCTTCCCTTACGGGGCGTGGCCGGCCCGTCTCCGTACGCGCATGCCCCGGAGTCGTCCTGCGGAATGCGGCCCCGGGGTGTCAGTGGCGCCGCCTAGACTCGTCATGCGATGAGCAGCCTCTTTGACGACAGTTTCCTGACCGGCCTCCAGAACTCGGAGGAAGGGCCCCCGCCGCCTCCCGAGGACCACGCACCCGAAGCGGTGCCGGAGGGTCTCTTCGAGGGCGTCTTCGACGCGCCCCCGCCGCCCCGCGAGGGGTATTACCGCGACGGAGCCCCCCGTCCCGTCATCGACGCCGCCGCACTGCTCGACGGGCTGAACACCGAGCAGCGCGCCGCTGTCGTGCACGCCGGTTCGCCGCTGCTCATCGTCGCCGGTGCCGGATCGGGCAAGACCCGGGTGCTCACCCACCGGATCGCCCATCTGCTGGCCGAGCGCGGGGTGCACCCCGGCCAGATCCTCGCGATCACCTTCACCAACAAGGCCGCGGGCGAGATGAAGGAGCGGGTCGAGCAGCTCGTCGGACCGCGCGCCAACGCCATGTGGGTCATGACCTTCCACAGCGCGTGCGTGCGCATCCTGCGCCGCGAGTCCAAGAGGCTCGGCTTCACCTCGTCGTTCTCGATCTACGACGCCGCGGACTCCAAGCGGCTGATGGCGCTCGTCTGCCGCGATCTGGACCTCGACTCGAAGCGCTACCCGCCGAAGGCGTTCACGGCCAAGGTCTCGAATCTGAAGAACGAGCTGATCGACGAGGAGACCTTCGCCGGCCAGGCTGCGGACGGCTTCGAGAAGACGCTCGCCCAGGCGTACGCGCTCTACCAGGCACGGCTGCGCGAGGCCAACGCCCTGGACTTCGACGACATCATCATGACGACGGTGCACCTGCTCCAGGCGTTCCCCGATGTCGCCGAGCACTACCGCCGCCGCTTCCGGCACGTCCTGGTCGACGAGTACCAGGACACCAACCACGCGCAGTACACACTCGTACGCGAGCTGGTGGGCCCGTCCGGCGAGGCCGAGGCCCCCGCCGAACTGTGTGTCGTCGGTGACGCGGACCAGTCGATCTACGCCTTCCGGGGCGCGACCATCCGCAACATCCTCCAGTTCGAGGAGGACTATCCGGACGCGACCACGATCATGCTGGAGCAGAACTACCGCTCCACGCAGACGATCCTGTCCGCGGCCAACGCGGTCATCGAGCGCAACGAGAGCCGCCGCCCCAAGAACCTCTGGACGAACGCAGGCACCGGTGCCCGGATCACGGGGTACGTCGCGGACACCGAGCACGACGAGGCGCAGTTCATCGCCGACGAGATCGACCGGCTCACCGACGCCGGCGACGCGAAGGCGGGCGACGTCGCCGTCTTCTACCGGACGAACGCGCAGTCCCGTGTCTTCGAAGAGATCTTCATCCGCGTCGGCCTGCCCTACAAGGTCGTCGGCGGTGTGCGCTTCTACGAGCGCAAGGAGGTCCGCGACGTCCTGGCCTACCTCCGGGTCCTCGCCAACCCTGAGGACACCGTCCCGCTGCGCCGCATTCTGAACGTGCCGAAGCGCGGCATCGGTGACCGTGCCGAGGCGATGATCGACGCCCTGTCGATGCGCGAGAAGATCTCCTTCCCGCAGGCCCTGCGCCGCGTCGACGAGGCGTACGGCATGGCGGCCCGCTCGTCGAACGCCGTGAAGCGCTTCAACACGCTGATGGAGGAGCTGCGCACCATCGTCGAGTCCGGGGCGGGCCCGGCGGTCGTCCTGGAAGCGGTCATGGAGCGCACCGGCTATCTCGCCGAGCTCCAGGCGTCGACCGACCCGCAGGACGAGACCCGCATCGAGAACCTTCAGGAACTGGCAGCCGTCGCGCTCGAATTCGAGCAGGAGCGCGCGGAGGAGGAGGGTGCGGGCACGCTCGCCGAATTCCTGGAGAAGGTGGCCCTCGTCGCCGACTCCGACCAGATCCCGGACGAGGACGAGGACGGCTCCGGCGTCATCACGCTGATGACGCTGCACACGGCCAAGGGGCTGGAATTCCCGGTCGTCTTCCTGACCGGCATGGAGGACGGCGTCTTTCCGCACATGCGGGCGCTGGGACAGGCGAAGGAGCTGGAGGAGGAGCGGCGGCTCGCCTATGTCGGCATCACCCGCGCCCGCGAGCGGCTGTATCTGACCCGGGCGGCGATGCGCAGTGCGTGGGGCCAGCCCTCGTACAACCCGGCCTCGCGGTTCCTGGAGGAGATCCCGGACCAGCATCTGGAGTGGAAGCGCAAGGGCCCGATGGCCGCTCCGGCAGGGCCGACGTCGGGGATCACGTCCTCGCTGTCGTCCTCGCGCTCCAAGTCCGGGCCTTCGGGCTTCGCCACCCGGCGCACCGCCGACAAGCCGGTGGTCACGCTGGTGGTGGGGGACCGGGTCACACACGACCAGTTCGGTCTGGGGACGGTAACCGCGGTCGAGGGCTTCGGCGACCAGGCGAAGGCCACGGTCGACTTCGGGGACGAGCGGCCGAAGAAGCTCCTGCTGCGGTACGCGCCGGTCGAGAAGCTGTAGTCCGCGTCGCACATGATTGTGGCCCCGTCCTCCGAGGACGGGGCCACAATCATCTACGGCGCGGTGATCAGTACGTGGTGATCAGTTCGGGTTGAGGCCGCGGCTCCGGAACCACGGCATCGGGTCGATCGCCGAGCCGCCGCCGGGCCGGACCTCGAAGTGCAGGTGCGGGCCGGTGGAGTTCCCGGAATTCCCGGAGTACGCGATGGTGTCGCCCGCCTGCACGGAGCCCGAGCGGATCTTGGTGCTGCTGAGGTGGCAGTACCAGGTCTCGGTGCCGTCGGCCGCCGTCACGATGGCCATGTTCCCGTAGGCGCTGTTCCACTGGGTGCGTACGGTGCCGTCGGTCGCGGCCAGCACCGGAGTGCCGTACGAGACGGGGAAGTCGATGCCCGTGTGCACGGACATCCAGTTGACGCCCGCCTGGCCGTAGTACGCGCTGAGACCGTGCTGCTCGACCGGCAGTGCGAACTTGGGGCGCAGCGCCTCGCGGCGTGCGGCCTCCGCCTCGCGCTTCTTCTTCTCGGTGGCCTGCCGTTCCCGCAGGTCGATGCGCTCCTGGGTGCGGCTGGCGCGGTCGGCGAAGTCGTCGGCGTCGGCGCTGAGGTTGGCGAGCTGGGTGTCCAGCTTGTTGTTGGCGGCCACCGGCTTGACGGTGCCGGGGTCGGCCGCCGCCATCGAGGTGGTGTCGTCCTTCTTCTCCTCGCCGCCGGTGATGCCACTGACCGAGGCGGCCGCGATACCCGCGACGCTCATGACGCAGGCCGAGGGAACGGCGACGGTCAGGAGTGCGGACCGCTTGGCGGGGGTACGGCGTCGGCCGCGGCTGCCCGCACCGCCGCGGGGTGCGCGGCCGGCCGGGCGGGGGATGGTGGAGGAGTGCGAGGCGGCGGTCACGAGGTCGGGTTCGTCGGTCCCGTGCTCGGCCGCGGTCTCGTGTGCTTCGTCCGTCTCGGTGGCGTGGACGTCGGCGGTGCTGAACTCGGCTGTTTCGTACGGCTCGTAGGACTCGTACGTGGCCTGCTGCTCGGCCGGCTGCTGTTCGTAGGCGGGGTACGACACCTGTTCGGGCTCGTACGGCGCCTGCCCGGGCGTGGCGCCGGAGTTCCAGGCGGTGGCGTCGTAGGCGCCGGTGTCGACACCCGCGTCCACGAATCCGGTGGTGGCGTATGCACCGGTCCCGTAGCTCGTGGCGGCGAACGTGGGGGTGGGGAAGGCGCCGGTGTCGGTCGTCGCCCACTGCTCGGCCTGACCGGCCTGGACCCATCCGGAGGTGTCCCACTGCCCGGTGCTGTCGTACTGCTGCTGAGGCGGCTGCGGCTGGTGCGTCTCATGCGGGCGGGCGGTGTACGAGTCGTACGAGGCGGTCTGATGCGCGCCCGTGTCCCACTGAGTGGAGTCGTACTCGCCGCTGTGGCCCTGCCCGGCGGCCGCGTAGCCGTTGTCGTAGCCGTACGTGGCGCCCTGGGCGGTGTCGTAACCGCTCGCGTAGCCGCCGCCGGCCTCGTAGCCGTGAGTGGGACTGCTGTCGTAACTGTTGTTGTAACTGCCGTCGTGATGACCGGGGAGAGCGCCGAAGAGCGGATCGGTGTCGAAGCTGCCGGTGGGGTTGTTGTCGTAGTCGACGTACCCGGCGTGGGGGTGCTGGTCGTTCACCAACTTCTCTCTCGCCTCGGCAGCAGGACCTGTTCCGGTGTCCGTGGGGGACTCCAGGGGAAAGCAGTGGCCGCGACTGTACCCGGCGGTACGTGACGACGACAATCTTCGCCGGGTTCCAGCCGTTCAGGAAACGGGCAATCGGCCGTCTTTCGGCGGACAGCAGGCGCAGGCTTGGCCCTACGTTCGAAATGCGTTCTATTTGGGTTTCTCGATTCAGGCCGTCACGGCGGCCTGTTCAGGCCACCGAAGCGGTCCCGGAGCTGCTGGTGGTGGCTTCCTGGGACTCGAGGGCCTCCCGGATGCCGGCGGCGACCGCCGGATGCACGGGCAGGGCGAGATGGCCGATTCCGGTGACACGCACGTTCAGCACGTCGAGGTCGGGGTGGTCCATGCAGGCTGTCTCGACCGGCACCATCACCCGGTCCAGTTCGCTCCAGAAGTTGACGAACCGGGTCCGGCAGCCGGGAGCGGGCCTGCGCAGTTCCGCGATGAGGGCGGAGCCGCTGCGCATCTGCCGCACGATGGGGTGGGCGCTCGCCGGCGGGGCGACGGATGTGCCGTTGTGCGGGGTGCCGAGCGTGACCAGGGTGCGCACCCGCTGGTCGCCGCCGAGCCGCTGCACGTAGTAGCGGGCGATCAGCCCTCCGAGGCTGTGTCCGACGATGTCGATCTCGCGGTGTCCTGTGCGGGTGCAGATCTCCTCGACATGCCGGCCGAGCAGCTCCGCCGCCGTGCGGATGTCGCAGGTCAGCGGCGAGTAGTTGAGGGACTCCAGATGGCGCCAGCCGTGCCGGGCGAGCGAGCGCCGCAGCAGGACGAACACCGAGCGGTTGTCGATGAACCCGTGCAGCAGCACGACGGGCGGCCGGTCGGTTCCCCCGTCGGCGAGCAGGACGGTGGGTCCGGTGGGCTTCGTGCCGGTGGGCTCAGGGGCTGCCGGGTCCGGTGCCGGTGTCGCGTCCCAGCGCTCCGGGGCGATGCCTGAGGGGTAGATGAGGATGTGCCCGGCGAGGATCGCGAGCTCCAGCACGGTGGCTTTGACCAGCGCCGACGACAGCCGGGCGGAGAGCGTGCGCAGTGGTGGGGAAAGGAAGGACAGGACCTTCATGGCCGACCTCCTGCAATGACCTACGGGAAGCGGCTCCGGTCCCGTATGCCCTCATGGGGTGTCGGTGCGAGGGCGGCGGTCGTCGGGTGATCGGCCGTGGAGCCGTACCACCGTGCCGTGCGGCTGACGGCGCGGTGGTACGGCGACCTCGCAGCGGCTCCCTTTGCGACCGTCCCCGTGCGGCGGATGGGCCACATGGTTCAGGAACGACGCGTAGCGAACATGTCCCATGTGTGATTTCCCCCTCCCCGTCCACCGCGAAACGGCGGCTTGCGGGATGCTGTAGATAACGTTCGTTCACATCCCCGGCCCTTCAGGCGCGGGAGATCCATGTGGAGGCAGTGATGGGTGTGACCGGTCCGATCCGTGTGGTGGTGGCCAAGCCGGGACTCGACGGCCACGACCGTGGAGCCAAGGTGATCGCGCGGGCGCTGCGGGACGCCGGTATGGAGGTCATCTATACCGGCCTCCACCAGACGCCCGAGCAGATCGTCGACACGGCGATCCAGGAGGATGCCGACGCCATCGGCCTCTCGATCCTCTCCGGTGCGCACAACACGCTCTTCGCGAAGGTGATCGAGCTGCTCAAGGAGCGCGAGGCCGAGGACATCAAGGTGTTCGGCGGCGGCATCATCCCGGAGGCGGACATCGCGCCGCTGAAGGACCAGGGCGTCGCGGAGATCTTCACCCCGGGTGCGACGACGACGTCGATCGTCGACTGGGTGAACGCCAACGTCCGTCAGACGGCGGGTACCTGACCGACCGCGCACGGCTGACGGACCGACCGGGCCCGTCGGCCGCGCGGGGCGGCACGACCGCCCCGGTTCACGGCGCCCCTGGGGTCAGCTCCCTGCCCATGGCCGAGCGCAGGCGCAATGTGGAGACCAGGCGCTGGAACGCCTCCGACCAGTAGCCTCCCGCACCCGGTGAGGCGCCTTCCGGCTCGTCCGGGGTGGTGGTGAGGACTTCGAGGCGGTCCGCCTCGGCCGGATCCAGGCAGCGTTCGGCGAGACCCATCACTCCGCTGAAGCTCCATGGGTAACTCCCGGCGTCCCGGGCTATGTCGAGGGCGTCGACCACCGAGCGGCCGAGCGGCTCCGCCCAGGGCACCGCACAGACGCCGAGCAGCTGGAACGCCTCCGACAATCCGTGCGCGGCGATGAAGTCGGCGACCCAGAGGGCCCGTTCCTCGCTCGGCAAGGTGGCGAGGAGCTTCGACCGCTCGGCCAGCGAAGCCGTTCCGGGGCCGTGGGCCGGGGGTGTCGAGGGCGTGCCGAGCAGGGCGCGGGCCCACTCCGGGTCCCGTTGCCGCACCGCGGCCCGGCACCACGCGGCGTGCAGTTCCTCGGTCCAGCCGTCGGCGACCGGCAGCCCGACGATCTCCTGCGCGGAACGCCCGCCGAACCGCTCACGCCAGGTGGTCAGCCCAGTGGCCTCCACCAGCTGGCCGAGCCACCAGGACCGCTCCCCGCGTCCCGACGGCGGCACGGGCACGACGCCGTCCCGTTGCATCGACGCGTCGCATTCGTGCGGGGCCTCCACCGCGATGGACGCGGCCTCGCCCGTACGGTCGGGGTTCACGCAGGACGTGGCGCGGGCGGCCATGCGCTCGGCGAGGGCCGAATGCGGCAGCGCGGACAGCAACTCGGCCGCTGTCGCACGGACGTTGCGGCTGCGGTCGGTCAGGGCCTGCTCCAGGAACGCCTCGTCCGCGCCGGAGAGACCGGTCCGCAGCGAGTCGAGGAACATCAGCCGGTCCTCGGCGCGCTCCGTGGACCAGGTGGTGGCGAGCAGGGCGAGCGCGGCAGCCGGCTCCCGTCTCCGTACGGCTCCGAGGAGCGCGACCCGTTCGGCGAACAGGCCCTCCTCCCACAGGCGCCGCACCGCGTCCGGGTCCGTCGCGACGGACGGGAGCGAACCGCCCGGGGCGCCGCGCAGCGCGAACTTCCACTCCGGGTTCATCCGGGCGAGCCACAGCCCGCGCGGACCGGCGAAACCCAGGACGTGCGCACGCAGGTCCGTGCGTGCACGCGCCGCGTCCAGCAGAGCCGGCAGCACGACCGCCGGTGCCCGGAACCCGTGCTGGTTGGCCGCGGCCAGCCACTGCGGAAGGAGCTCCGTGAGATCGGGAGCCGTACCGCGCCGCCCGCTGCCCCCGGACGGTGCGGCGCGGTCGGCGAGCAACTGGACGAGTCTGTGCCGGGCGGCGGTGGGGAGCGGCGGGCGCGGGTCGGATGGCGCGGGCTCCGGCCGCTCGGCCGGCGCCGCAGGCAGCAGCCCGGCTCTGCGGCGCACGGTGTGGAGCGCCACCGCGTCCAGCAGGGCGACGGGGCCGTCGGCGCCCCCGGGCCCGGGGGCCGGCGGTCGGCGGTCGGTGCCGAGCAGCGCCGATGTGACGAGCTCCTCCCACGGCATCGGCATCGGCGTGGTCGTGTTCGTGTGTGGTGGGGTCATCGGTCCCGTCCAGGTCTCAGGGAGCCACGGAGCCGGATATGCCGGTTCACAGGTCCAGGGGTTGCAGGGCCGCATGGGTCAGATGAGCGGGACGGGCTGCCCGTCGCTGTCGTCGCCCGCGCCCGTCGTCCAGGCCGCGAGCGGGGCGAAGCCGCGGTGACCGCACTCGCCGAAGACAGTGACGGCGCCGCCGCCCGACAGCGCGACGAGCTTCCACAGTCCCGGTCCGGACAGTGCCGACGGTGCGAGCGGCAGGGCCGATGTGCCGTCCTCGTCGGTCAGTTGCCAACCGCCTTCGGACGGCGTGGGTATGACATCGCGCAGCGTCACCGGCCAGGAATCCAGCCAGGGATCGTCCCGCAGCGCGTGCCCGTACGCCGCGAGCGCTGCGGCCGTCGGCCCCCCGGCCGGTGGTGTCCCCCTCGTGGCCGGCGGATCGAACTGCCGCCCCAGCTCAGCCCGTGGCTGCCCGCCGCCCGGATACGGCGTGAGCTCGGCGTCGATCGTCACGCCCACCGGCAGGGCCTGGCCGGGGGAGCGCCCCGCCGCCCCGAAGGAGAGCAGCAGCGCGGTGCGTCCCGACTCCCTCCCGTACAGCCAGATGCGGCGGGTGACGATCTTGCCGTCCGGTGTGTCGTACTGCGCGAGGACCAGCCAGTGGTCACGGACCGGTGCCCCGTCGGCGGCGGACGTCAGCCCCACGCGCGTACGAATCGTCGCGGCCAGCGGGTCGGGCAGCCGGTCGACGCCCAGCCAGGCGGTGTCCAGCAGGTGGAGCAGCGCGCACTCCTCCAGCAGCCGAACCGGCCACCCGGAGCCGGAGGCGGGTATCGCCCCCAATTCCCGTACGCGCGCGGCGAGTCCCGGGGCCTGGGCGTCGACCATGCGGGCCGCCGTCTCCTCCCACTGTCCGTATCCCGCCTGATCGGCCGCGGCGAGCCCACCGCGCAGCAGATCGTTGAGGCGCTGCTCCAACTCCTGTGCGCCTCCGGTGATCCGGGCCGCCCGCCGCTCGGCGCGACGCCTCGCCGCCTCCGGATCGGCCGGTCCGGAGGCGGGCGCCCCGTCCGCGGCGGACTGCTCCGCCGCGCGTTTGCGGCGGCCGCCCAGCCACTCCTGCGCCCAGTCCGGCGCCTCGCCCTGCAGGGCGGCCGCGCCGTCGGACGCCCAGAGCAGCAGCAGTCCCAGCGCGTGCTTGCAGGGGAACTTGCGGCTCGGGCAACTGCACTTGTACGCGGGCCCGGCCGTGTCGATCACGGTCCGGTACGGCTTGCTGCCGCTGCCCTTGCACAGCCCCCATACCGCGCCCGCGGCCTCGTGGCCCACTTCGGACCACGGACCGGCCGAACCCAGCTTGTTTCCCGCCTTGCGTGATGCCTCGTCAGGAGCCAGGGCCTGTACCTGCTCCACCGTCCAGCGCGCCACCGGATCAGAGGTGCGCGAGGGTTCTCCCCCGTGAGATAGCAGCATGGGAACGACGGTAGGGCGCACCACTGACAATCGCCTCTGACCTGCGGCGGAGGCCGATTGTCAGTGCCATGGTGCACGGTGGGAACCACATCGGGCCGAACGATCTGGAGGGGGATCCATGACCGTGTCCGCAACCACCACCGCCGTCGCGAACGAGGCTCTGCGACCGCATGCCGAGGACGCTTTCGCCGACGAGCTGAAGGCGCTCGCCGCTGCCGACGACCGGCCGAGGCCCGTCCGTTGGAAGCTCTCGCCGTGGGCGGTATCGACCTATCTGCTCGGCGGCACCCTCGCCGACGGAACAGTGATCACACCGAAGTACGTGGGTCCGCGCCGCCTCGTCGAAGTGGCCGTGACCACGCTCGCCACCGACCGGGCCCTGCTGCTGCTCGGCGTGCCGGGCACCGCCAAGACCTGGGTCTCCGAGCATCTCGCCGCCGCTGTGAGCGGCGACTCGACGCTGCTCGTCCAGGGCACGGCGGGCACCCCGGAGGAAGCCGTCCGTTACGGCTGGAACTACGCCCAGTTGCTGGCCCACGGGCCCAGCCGTGACGCGCTGGTTCCCAGTCCCGTCATGCGGGCCATGTCCGAAGGCATGACCGCCCGGGTCGAGGAGCTGACCCGTATCCCGGCCGATGTGCAGGACGCGCTCATCACGATCCTGTCGGAGAAGACGCTCCCCGTGCCGGAGCTGGGGCAGGAGGTCCAGGCCGTCCGGGGCTTCAACCTCATCGCCACGGCGAACGACCGAGACCGCGGGGTCAACGAACTGTCCAGCGCGTTGCGCCGCCGCTTCAACACCGTCGTCCTCCCGCTGCCGGCCACCCCGGACGACGAGGTGGACATCGTGTCCCGCCGCGTCGACCAGATCGGGAGCTCGCTCGACCTGCCGGCGGCCCCGGACGGCCTCGCCGAGATCCGCCGCGTGGTCACCGTCTTCCGCGAACTGCGCAGCGGCATCACCACCGACGGCCGCACCAAACTCAAGTCGCCCTCCGGGACGCTCTCCACGGCCGAGGCCATCTCCGTCGTCACCAACGGGCTCGCGCTCGCCGCGCACTTCGGCGACGGCATCCTGCGCCCGGGCGACGTGGCGGCCGGAATCCTCGGCGCGGTCGTCCGCGACCCGGCAGCCGACCGCGTGGTGTGGCAGGAGTACCTGGAGACGGTCGTCCGTGAGCGGGACGGCTGGAAGGACTTCTACCGCGCCTGCCGTGAGGTCTCCGCATGACGGGGGCCACCGCGTCCGCCGGGCCGCTGCTGCTGGGGGTGCGTCACCACGGTCCCGGGTCCGCCCGTGCGGTTCTGGCCGCACTGGAGGCCGCCCGCCCGCGGGTCGTCCTCATCGAAGGGCCGCCCGAGGGCGACGCGTTGCTGCCGCTCGCCGCCGACGAGCAGATGAAGCCGCCGGTCGCGCTGCTCGCCCATGCCGTGGACGATCCGGGGCGGGCCGCGTTCTGGCCGATGGCCGAGTTCTCGCCCGAGTGGGTGGCGATCCGCTGGGCCCTCGCGCACGAGGTCCCCGCACGCTTCATCGACCTCCCCGCCACGCACTCCCTGGCCCTCGCGGAGCCCGGGACCGAGGAGCCGCCGGGCTCGCCCGCCGTCGACCCGATCGGCGTGCTCGCCGAGACCGCCGGGTACGACGATCCGGAGCGCTGGTGGGAAGACGTCGTCGAGCACCGCGCCCCCGACGGCGGTGCGGGCGACCCGCTGGCATCCTTCGCCGTCCTCGCCGAGGCCATGACCGCCCTGCGTGAGGTGTACGGGGACGGCGGCCACCCCAGGGACGCGGTCCGCGAGGCGTATATGCGCATCCAACTGCGCGCCGCACGGAAGGAGTTCGGCGACGAGATCGCCGTGGTCTGCGGCGCCTGGCACGTCCCCGCGCTCGCTGCGAAGACCACGCTCGCCGCCGACAAGGCACTCCTCAAGGGCGTCCCGAAGGTCAAAACGGAGCTGACCTGGGTGCCCTGGACCCACCGCAGGCTCGCCCGGCGCAGCGGATACGGCGCGGGGATCGACTCACCCGGCTGGTACGGGCACCTCTTCGGCGTCCCCGACCGGCCGGTCGAGCGGTGGATGACGAAGGTCGCAGGACTCCTGCGCGACGAGGACCGGTTCATCTCCTCCGCCCATGTCATCGAAGCCGTCCGGCTCGCCGGAGGTCTGGCGGCGGTGCGGGGCCGCCCGCTTCCCGGCCTGACCGAGACGACCGACGCGATCCGGGCCGTGATGTGCGAGGGCTCCGATGTGCCCCTGGCCCTCGTCCGGGACAGGCTCGTCGTCGGCGAGACGCTCGGAGAGGTGCCGGACAGCGCCCCCGCCGTCCCGCTGCAACGCGACCTGAACCGGCAGCAGCGCACCCTCCGGCTGAAACCGGAGGCGTCCGAGCGGGAGTTGGAGCTCGACCTCCGCAAGGACACCGACGCGGCCCGCAGCAGACTCCTGCACCGGCTCCGCCTCCTCGACGTCGGCTGGGGCGACCGCGCCGCAGGCCGGGGGAGTACGGGCACCTTCCGGGAGACCTGGCGGCTGCGCTGGGAACCGGAACTGCACGTACGGGTCGCGGAGGCCGGCGTCTGGGGCACCACCGTGCTCTCCGCCGCGACCGCCAAGGCCGAGTCGGAGGCCGTTTCGGCCACCGCGCTCGCCGAGGTCACCGCGCTCGCCGAGCGCTGCCTCCTCGCCGAGCTGGCCGACGCGCTTCCCGTCGTGATGAACGCCCTCGCCGACCGGGCCGCCCTGGACGCGGACGTCAGCCATCTGGCGGAGGCGCTGCCGGCCCTGGCCCGCTCACTGCGGTACGGGGACGTGCGGGCCACGGACACGGCCTCGCTCGGAGCGGTCGCCGTCGGGCTCGCCGAGCGGATCTGCGTCGGTCTGCCCCCGGCCTGCACCGGTCTCGACAACGACGGAGCCGAGGAGCTGCGCCGCCGCATCGACGGCGTGCACACCGCCATCGGGCTGCTCGCCGGAGTCGGGGTCGGAGCCGGAGCGGGAGCCGCGGACGGGCTGCGCGAGCGCTGGGCGGCCGTGCTGCGCAAGCTGGCGGCCAGGGACACCGTCGCGGGCGTCATCCGAGGCCGCGCTGCCCGGCTCCTGCTCGACGACGGACAGCTCACCCAGGACGAGGCCGCGCGGCTCATGGGCCTCGCCCTGTCACCCGGCACCCCTCCCGCCGACGCCGCGGCCTGGATCGAGGGATTCGTCGGAGGAGCGGCGGGCGGCGGCATGCTGCTCGTCCACGACGAGCGTCTGCTGAGCCTGATCGACACCTGGCTGACCGGCGTGCGGGCATCGGAGTTCACCGGTGTGCTGCCCCTGCTGCGGCGCACCTTCTCGGCCTACGAGCCGGGCGTACGGCGCACCTTGGGCGAGCTGGTCCGCCGGGGCCCGGTTCCCGAGGGGCCGCACCGCGGCAGCGCGGAGGCCGCCCC
Organism: Streptomyces sp. NPDC057136; assembly: GCF_042670885.1. Classification (NCBI taxonomy): domain Bacteria; kingdom Bacillati; phylum Actinomycetota; class Actinomycetes; order Kitasatosporales; family Streptomycetaceae; genus Streptomyces; species Streptomyces sp. NPDC057136. The sequence continues at coordinate 105,776 of NZ_JBHUUV010000024.1, read as the reverse complement.
GTCCGGCTTCGGACCGGGACTCGACGAGCCGCGGGCGGACGCGGTGGTGCCGGTGCTCCGCCTGCTGCTCGGCCTCGACACCGGGCCCGCTCCACGCAACGACCACACCGAGCGACCGCTGGGGGCGACGGCATGACCACCCGGACCGTGACGACGACGGAATCGACGACGACGGAATCGGAAAGCCCGGAGGCGGGGGAGACGACGACGGGGACATCCGCCCACGACGAACGGCTGCGGCGCTGGCGGATGGTGCTGGGCGGCGACAGCGCCGAGAGCACCGGCTGCACCCTCACCGGCCGCGATGTCGCGATGGACGGCGCGCTGACCGCGCTGTACGGCGGCGGGGGCAAGGCCGCCGGCCGTGGGAGCTCGGAGCGCTCGGGAGGGCTCGGTGCCTCGGCCCCGTCCGTCGCGCGCTGGCTCGGCGACATCCGTACGTACTTTCCCAGTTCCGTCGTCCAGGTCATGCAGCGTGACGCGATCGACAGGCTCGGGCTGTCGGCGCTGCTGCTGGAGTCGGAGATGCTGGAGGCCGTCGAGGCCGATGTCCACCTCGTCGGGACCCTGCTTTCGCTCAACAAGGCGATGCCCGAGACGACGAAGGAGACGGCACGAGCCGTCGTGCGCAAGGTCGTCGACGATCTGGAGAAGCGGATCTCCACCCGGACCAAGGCGACACTGACCGGCGCTCTGGACCGCTCGGCGAAGATCAACCGGCCGCGTCACCGGGACATCGACTGGGACCGGACCATCCGGGCCAACCTCAAGAACTACCTGCCCATTCCCGGAAAGGACGGCGCCGGCACGGTCATTCCGGAACGGCTCATCGGGTACGGGCGCGCGTCCCGGGCCGTGAAGAAGGACGTCATCCTCTGCATCGACCAGTCGGGCTCCATGGCGGCGTCCGTCGTCTACGCCTCGGTGTTCGGGGCGGTACTCGCCTCCATGCGCACCCTGGACACCCGGCTCGTCGTCTTCGACACGGCAGTCGTCGACCTCACCGACCAGCTCGACGACCCGGTCGACGTCCTCTTCGGCACCCAGCTCGGCGGTGGCACGGACATCAACCGGGCACTGGCCTACTGCCAGTCGAAGATCACCCGGCCCGCCGACACCGTCGTCGTCCTCATCAGCGACCTCTACGAGGGCGGCATCCGCGACGAGATGCTCAAGCGCGTCGCCGCGATGAAGGCGTCCGGTGTCCAGTTCGTGACGCTGCTCGCGCTCTCCGACGAAGGGGCGCCCGCGTACGACCGGGAGCATGCCGCCGCGCTCGCCGCACTGGGTGCGCCCGCCTTCGCCTGCACCCCCGATCTCTTCCCGGACATCATGGCGGCGGCGATCGAAAGGCGCCCACTGCCCATACCGGACAAGGAGACCCATCAGTAACAGGGGACTTGCGTGACCCCCCGAGGTTCGTGCAAGCATCGCCCCGTCGCCCGCGAAGGATTGCATTCCGCAGTCCGCGCCCTCTGGGAAGGCTCACCCCGACATGACCACCGCTGTTGCCCGTCCGGCTGACGGCCCGCGCCCTGCGCGCGGGACCGGCGGCCGACGCGCGCTGCACGTGGTGCTGTTCCTCGGGGCGCTGCTCGCACTCGGCCTCCTCTTCGGCGGCGAGGCACACGCGACGCCTCGCCTCGCCCCGGAGCCTCCTGACGCGGGGTCGGCGGTGACGGCGGAGGCGGACACGACGGCGGACCGGGTCACGGAGCGCGCCGAGGAGTCCGCACCCACGGCGGCCCGGCGGGTTCGGGACACGAACCCCGAGGCGCCCGAGCGGGCGCGGGGTGCGGCCGTCGAAACCGTGCGTGGCAGTGTCACCCGTCCCGTACGGGACGCGGTCACGCAGTCCGCCCAGGACACCGTCCAAGACACTGTCGAGGACACCGTCCAAGGACTCACCGGCGTCCTCGGCTCCGTATCCGGCGCACTCCCGCCCGTCCCGCCCCTTCCGAACCAGATGCCGTCCGCACCGTCCGTACCGCTCGTGCCGTTGCTGCCCGGGCCCACGGACGCACCGCCCGCCGTCCCTTCGGACGGTTCCGCGGATTCCGCCCACCCCGGCACCGCACCACGCGCAGCGGCGGACACCATCTCCTGCGGCTCCTACGCCCCGCCGGCCGGCCCGGTCGTAGCCGGTGACGGTACCGACCGGGCAGCCGCGCCGGAGTTCCGGCAGGGTCACGGCCGCTCGCCCGTCGACCCCTGCGGCGGCACAGGCCGTACGCCGGCGGCCGAGACCCACACCCCGCGCAGCGGCGACCAGCAGGCCGCACCCGTTGCGCACGGGCCCTCCTTCGGGCTCACACGCGGCGTCGGCCTTCCGGCGACCGCCGCCCCGGTCCGCGACCGATCGGGCCAGATCCTCGAATTCCCCGGCTAGGGCAGGCCGTTCCCCGCCTCGACCTGCCGCGCGGGGGCGGAACAGGTCTGCCCGCCGTCCGGAACGTTCCGGACCGCCGATCGAATTCGAAGGATCTGACACACACATGCACAAGAACATGCGCCGTTCCATCGCTGTCGCCGCCACCGCCACCGGAATGTGGGCCCTCGGCACCGCTGCGGCCAGCGCGGACGAACTGCCCGTCTCCGTACCGCTGTCCACCCCGGACCTCGCTGCCGAAGCGACGGACGCGGTCAGCGGGATCGACGCCGTCGACGCGGTCGACGGGATCGCTGACGCCGCCGGTACCAGCACGGAGGCAGTGAAGACCGCCGCGGCCGACAGGACCGCTCCGGTGGTCGGACAGGCCGGGTCTTCGGCGGAGAAGGCCACGAGCTCGGTGACCGGCAAGGCCACAGGCGCCGCCGAGCGCGTCACCACCCGCACCGACCTCCCGGCGGCCCCCGAGGCCGAGATCGACTACCTCTTCGGGCCCATCGAGCAGATCCCGGGCTACGCGCAGGACACGGCCCCCACCGTGCTCGGCGACGCCCAGGACACCGCCCGCGGCACGGCCCGGACGGCGGCCGCCCAGGCGGGTCCCGCAGTCGGCCAGACCTCCGACGCCGTGCTGCCGCCCATCGTCGGACAGGCCGTTTCCGTGCTGCTCCCCGTCGTCGGCCAGGCGCTCGGCGACCTCGGCACGCTCGTCCAGGGCGTCGTCGGCGAGGTCGGCCCCTTCGCCGACGGCCTCGTCGGCCAGGCCGTCACTCCGTTCGTGCAGGGCGTGGCGGGCGAGGTCCAGCCGCTGGCGTACGGCGTGACCGGTGAGGTCCAGCCCATCGCCGCGCGTGTCGTCGCCGACGTACTGCCGCCGGTGCAAGGCGTGACGCAGGACGCCGTCGCCCCGTTCGCGCAGGGGGTCACCGCCCAGGTGCAGCCGCTGGCGCAGGGCGTCGGTGGTCAGGCCCGGCCGTTCGCCGGCGGAGTGGTGGGCGCGGTGGACGACAGCGCCCGTCCGGCCGCGGAGAACGCTGCGTACGGAGCTGCCGGTCTGACCTCGGTCGCGCCCGCCTTCGTGACCGACGCGGCGGACTCGTTCACCACTCCGGCGTACCCGGCCTACCGGATCTGATCCGGAAGCCGGCCCCCCGGGTCCGGTGAAAGATCGGTGACCGTTCACGGCGCCGGGCGGTTCCCCGCCCCTTCGGTTCGCACCGTAGGTGAGGGGGGAACCGCCCGGCGCCGCGCTCGTCCTCGTACGGGGCTGTCACCGGCCGTTCTGTCCACCGCGACCCGGCCGGGAGGGCGATCTGTGACGGTTATCACCGCCCTCCTGTGATCTGCAATTTAGGGTCCTGCGGAGCACGGGGATAACCTGCCGGATGGACATGCCGCGTACTCGGACACCGTGTGCGCCTCCCTGGTGACAGCGCAGTCACGTTGCCCTTCGCGGCACTGCCCACGCAGAAGAACGAACCGCGAGACCACTAAAAGGGACGGACGCGCGTGGACCTGTTCGAGTACCAGGCGAGGGACCTCTTCGCCAAGCACGGTGTACCGGTGCTGGCCGGTGAAGTCATTGACACGCCTGAGGCAGCCCGCGAGGCGACCGAGCGGCTGGGCGGCAAGTCCGTCGTCAAGGCGCAGGTGAAGGTCGGTGGCCGAGGCAAGGCCGGCGGCGTCAAGCTGGCCGCCACCCCCGACGAGGCGGTCGCCCGTGCGACCGACATCCTCGGCATGGACATCAAGGGCCACACGGTCCACAAGGTGATGCTTGCCGAGACCGCTCCGGAGATCCTGGAGGAGTACTACGTTTCGTACCTCCTCGACCGCACCAACCGCACCTTCCTGGCCATGGCCTCGGTGCAAGGCGGCATGGACATCGAGGAGGTCGCGGAGAAGACCCCCGAGGCCCTCGCGAAGGTCCCGGTCGACTCCAACTCCGGAGTCACGATCGAGAAGGCCCGAGAGATCGTCGCCCAGGCGAAGTTCCCGGCCGAGGTGGCCGAGAAGGTCGCCGAGGTTCTGGTGACGCTGTGGGACACCTTCGTCGCCGAGGACGCGCTCCTCGTCGAGGTGAACCCGCTCGCCAAGGTCGCCTCCGGCGACATCCTGGCGCTGGACGGCAAGGTCTCGCTCGACGAGAACGCCGACTTCCGCCAGCCCGGGCACGAGGCGCTCGAGGACAAGGACGCAGCCAACCCGCTCGAGGCTGCTGCCAAGGCCAAGAACCTCAACTACGTCAAGCTCGAGGGCGAGGTCGGCATCATCGGTAACGGTGCCGGTCTGGTCATGTCGACCCTGGACGTCGTCGCGTACGCCGGTGAGAACCACGGCAACGTGAAGCCCGCCAACTTCCTCGACATCGGTGGCGGCGCCTCCGCAGAGGTCATGGCGAACGGCCTGGAGATCATCCTCGGCGACCCGGACGTCAAGTCCGTCTTCGTCAACGTCTTCGGTGGCATCACCGCCTGTGACGAGGTCGCCAACGGCATCGTCCAGGCTCTGGCGCTGCTCGAGTCCAAGGGCGAGAAGGTCGAGAAGCCGCTGGTCGTGCGTCTCGACGGCAACAACGCGGAGCTGGGTCGCAAGATCCTTTCCGACGCCAACCACCCGCTCGTGCAGCGTGTGGACACCATGGACGGCGCGGCCGACAAGGCCGCCGAGCTCGCCGCGGCTGCGAAGTAAGGGACGAGGGACTCCAACACCATGGCTATCTTCCTCACCAAGGACAGCAAGGTCATCGTCCAGGGGATGACCGGCGCCACGGGCATGAAGCACACCAAGCTCATGCTGGCTGACGGCACCAACATCGTCGGCGGCGTGAACCCGCGCAAAGCCGGCACGTCCGTCGACTTCGACGGCACCGAGGTTCCGGTCTTCGGTTCCGTCAAGGAAGCGATGGAGAAGACGGGCGCCGACGTGTCCGTGCTCTTCGTTCCGCCGGCCTTCGCGAAGGCCGCCGTCGTCGAGGCGATCGACGCCGAGATCCCGCTGGCCGTCGTGATCACCGAGGGCATCGCCGTTCACGACTCGGCCGCCTTCTGGGCGTACGCGGGCGAGAAGGGCAACAAGACCCGGATCATCGGCCCGAACTGCCCCGGTCTCATCACCCCGGGCCAGTCCAACGCCGGCATCATCCCGGGCGACATCACCAAGCCCGGCCGCATCGGTCTCGTGTCCAAGTCCGGCACGCTGACCTACCAGATGATGTACGAGCTCCGTGACATCGGCTTCTCGTCCGCCGTCGGCATCGGTGGCGACCCGATCATCGGTACGACGCACATCGACGCCCTCGCGGCGTTCGAGGCCGACCCCGACACCGACCTCATCGTGATGATCGGCGAGATCGGTGGCGACGCCGAGGAGCGTGCCGCCGACTTCATCGCGAAGAACGTCACGAAGCCGGTCGTCGGTTACGTCGCGGGCTTCACCGCCCCCGAGGGCAAGACGATGGGCCACGCCGGCGCCATCGTTTCCGGTTCCTCCGGCACCGCCGCGGGGAAGAAGGAGGCCCTCGAGGCCGCCGGCGTGAAGGTCGGCAAGACGCCGACCGAGACCGCCAAGCTGGCGCGCGAGATCCTCGGCGCCTGATTGACGCGGCGCGGCGGACTGTCGCCGCGCCACCGTGTCACCGCACAGACGGCGCGGGCCCGCACCCTGAACGAAGGGTGCGGGCCCGCGCCGTTTTCGTGCGCGATACGTAGGGAACGCCGTCACGGAATCTGCGGTACCAGCCGCTCCGGACCGTGCGCGAGCTCGCCGCGCAGCGCCTTCTGCAGCTTCACGTCCTGCGGGGTGAGCTTCTGCGGGCCGCCCCTGGGTGGCACGCCGCCGACGCGTTCGGCGGGCGCCAGCGGCTGTTCGTACTGGGTGGGGGCCGTGTGCAGCGTGAGGGCCGTTACGCCGACGAGGGCCGCCACGAAGGCGATGGCCGCCCGGGTCCAGAGCCGGACCTTGCGTTCGCTGACCGTGCGGACCGCGCGGGCCGGGGCCGGTGTGGGTACGTGTTCGGCGAGGGCGAGCGCGCCGAGCCGGTCGTGCAGCAGCGCCGACGCCTCGTCAGGGGACGAGGTGTCCGCCAGTTCGGGCAGCCGCTCGGCGACCACGGCCCGCGCGGTCATCAGCCGGCCCGCTGCCGCCGGGGTGCTCGCCTCGGTCTCGGCAGCGGTCTCCGGCAGGTCCAGGCCCACCCCGTCGTAGAGCAGCAGGGTGCGACGGTACGACGGGGGCAGGTCGAGCAGCGCGTCGAACAGGGCCCGGCGCTGCGGCTCGGTCGGTGCGTCCGGGTGCCGGTGGGCGCGGCGCAGCCGGTGCCAGGGCGACATCGCGTACTCGTACGCGGCGGCCCGTACCCAGCCCGCCGGGTCACGGTCCACGGCGACCTCGGGCCAGCGCTGCCAGGCCAGCTGGAACGCCTGCTCGACGGACTCCCGGGACAGGCCGCGCCGGCCGGACAGCAGGTAGATCTGGCGGACCAGTCCCGGCGCGGCGTGGGTGTACAGGGCGTCGAACGCCTCCTCGGCCGAGATGCCGGAGGTGTCGGCGATGCCGGCCGGGGCCTCTGGGGTCTCACCGGCCTCTGGGGGATCGGCCGTGGTGAGGTGCTCGGCGTCCGTGCCGGTGTCGGGCTCGGTCGGGGACATGGTGGCGCTCCCGGGGGCTTCGACGGAGGGCTGCGGTGTGCCCCGCACCGGGGAGCGGGGCACGGTCGGCGGTGGCGACGGCCGGGCCGCCCGTTCGGCGGCAGTTTTCGGCCGGGCGTTCGGGGCTGATGGTCGGGTTCGGTCGGCCGGGGCAGCAGGCCGCTCCGCCGCTGGCTGCGGCTTCCCGGCGGAGCCGATCAGCCGGGCGTACGCCTCTCGCTTACGCCCTTTGGGGCTCGTGCGCCCCGTCTCCCAGGAGCGGACGGTGGCCCGGGTGACGCCGACAGCGGCCGCCACCTGCCCTTCACTCAGTGACTGCTCCTCGCGCAGCCTGCGCCGCTCCTTGGGGGAGGGCAGCGGGGTGGTGGCGGCGGACGCGGCCGTGCTCTGGGTCATGAGGCGCCCCCGGGAGCGCTCCACTGGGTGAAAAAGTACATAAACGTATATTGAGCGACACAGCGGCTATTCGCCTGTTACGCGAAATAAGCGCGTGTCGTTGGGAGCATGGCGGGCGTGACCCAAGTGACCGAGCGCAGCCCCATGTTGTCGGCCGAGCGGAGCCGGACCGCCGCGCTGGCCTCCTCCTTTTTCCGTGGAGTGATCGCGGCCGGCCTCGGGCTCGGCTCGCTGGCCGTGCTGGTCATGGTGCTGTGGATCAGCTCCCCTTACCCGGACAGCGGCCCCGGCGGCGCCCTCCATGTGGCGGCCGGCCTCTGGCTGCTCGCACACGGCGCCGAGCTGGTCAGGACCGACACCCTCAGCGGGATTCCGGCCCCCGTCGCGACCGTCCCGCTGCTGCTCGTCGTCGGCCCCGTGTGGCTGACGCACCGGGCCGCCCGTGACGCCCTGGAGCTCGGGGAGGGGCGCTCCGCTCCCTCGGCGGGCGGTGCGTTCTGCGCGGTGACCGCCGGATATCTGCTGGTCGCCGCAGGTGTCGCCGCCTATGCGCGGGGCGGGTCGATGCCCGCGGACCGCTTCTCGCTCGGCTTCCCGCTCGCCGTGGTGGTGGCCGTTTCCGCGGCCGCCGGGGTGTGGACGGCCTCGGGGCGGCCGCTGGGCCCATTGCCGTCCTGGGCGCCGCTGAGGCTCCAGGAAGGTGTCGCGCGGACCCTGTTCCGTACCCGGGCGGAAGCGGCGTTCCGGTCCGCCGCTGCCGGGGTGACGGTGCTGCTCGGCGGCGGCGTGCTGCTGGTCGCGGTGGCGTTGGTGTGGCATGTCCAGGCCGCCCAGAGTTCGTTCCTGGCGCTCTCCGACGACTGGTCGGGGCGGCTTGCCGTACTGCTGCTGGCCCTGGCCCTCGTACCGAATGCGGCGATGTGGGGTGCGGCGTACGGCCTGGGGCCCGGCTTCGCCCTCGGTGCGGCGTCCACGGTCACGCCGTACGCCGTCGAGGGGCGCCCGGCGCTTGTGGAATTTCCCCTCCTGGCCGCCGTGCCCGTTCCGGGCCCGGGGACGGTGGCCGACTGGGCGGCCCTGGCGGTGCCTCTGGCGGCCGGTCTGGCGGTCGGCTGGTTCACCGCGGGGCGGGCGGCTCCCGTCCGGGCGGCACGTGACGAGGTCTGGAGCGGGCGCGAGACGGTGCTGGTGGCGGTGCTGGCCGCGGTGGGCTGCGGTGCCGGTACGGCGCTGCTGACGGCGGCGTCCGGTGGTCCGCTCGGTACGGGGGCGCTGGCGGAGTTCGGCCCGGTGTGGTGGCTGGTGGGCCCGGCCGCACTCGTCTGGACGGCCCTGCTCGGCGTACCGGTGGCGCTGCTGCTCAGGTCGTGGCGGCTGCGGGAGCGCGGCTGGGCGTGGCGCCGGGACCGTACGGACGCGGGCTCCGGGCAGGACGCGAGTGGCATGTCGGCCGGAGCCGCGGAAACGGCGGAAGGGAAGACCGGGGCCGCCGGTGAACCGGAGCGGAGCTGGCACAGCGGCAATGGGCGGTGGTGGCGCCGCCGGGGCAAGGACGAGGGCGGAGCCGGGGCCGCTGCGGTGCCCTCGCCCGTCCCGCCCTCGGCGCCCGTGGCGGACGAGGAGAGTGCGGCCTTCGAACCGTACGACTTCCTGCCGACCGACCCGTGGCACGAGAAGACGGCCAGGGGGACCCGCTGGGTCTCGCTCAAGAAGGACTCCGGCGGGCTGATGCCGGACTTCCCGGCGCCGGAGGTCCCCACGGCGGACCTTCCGGCCGCGGAGGTCACGCACAACGGCCGGGCCCCGGAGGCGTCGGAGCCTCCGGAGTCCGGCCGGGGTACTGCTTCCTGAGAGTTTCTGGGAGCCGGTCCTGTCGGGCCCCGGCTCCCAGGGGGGTTACTTCTTGACGCCGAAGAAGGGTTCCAGCGGCTCGGGCAGCAGATCGTTGCAGGCCAGGGCGCCGGACTTGGTCAGTGCGTCGTTCACGCAGGTGTAGTAGTCGCGGTAGACCAGCTGCACGGTGAACGTCGTCGCCACGATCGACAGCGCGAGCAGCGCCGTCACGAGGCCGCTGACCGCGGCGGTCGTCTGCGGCCTGCCGTAGCCGACGCGGCCGGTGCCGGGCGCGGCCCCGTCCCCGGGCGCCGCGCCGGTCGCGTCACCGGTGACCGTCGGTCGCGTGATCCCCGCGACGTCTTCCGCGGTGGCGTGGGTGGAGGAGGACGGACTCTTCGGCTTGGCCCGCAGTGCGCTGATCGACCAGTACACCGAGAGCGCGCCGAGGAGCAGTGCGATCTCCGGGAAGTCGAACAGGGCGAAGAAGAAGGCCCACATGCCGCCCAGTACGGCGTAGCGGGCGCGCCGCTGAGCGGGGTCGGTCGGGTCCCAGCGCATGCCGCCGGAGCCGCCGTCCGGGCCGCCCTTGCCGCCGCCCTGACCGCCCTGGCCGCCGGGGCCTGTGCTGCCGGGGCGGCTGCCGAAGCCGCCGTTCTGCCGGCCGGGCTGCTGGTTGCTCCACTGGCTGCCCCAGGCCGGGCGGTCACCGGAGTCGCCGGACTTGTCGTCGCCGTCGTTCCCGTCGTTGCCGTTGCCGCCGCCGGTCTGCGCGGGGTGGCGCGGCTGCCAGGGCTGGTCGGGCCGGTTCTCGGGCGGAGCAGCGAACGGGTTGTCGTCCTGCGGCTTCGAGGACCCGGAGGAGCCGGAAGAGTCCGAAGAAGAGGACCCGGATGATCCGGAAGAAGAGGAGGAGCCCGGCGAGGAGGACTGGCGTTCCCGCAGCATCATCGGGACCCGCTCGGCCGGCGGGAGGCGGAAGGCGGTGCGGCGGCGTCGGTCCGGCATGTGGTGAACGTCTTCCCCATCTCGTCGTTTCCCGCCCGGTGGACGGTTCGCTGTCCCCAGACGCTACCTCCCGGCCTTGCCCCCGTCCCGTGGGGGCCGCTGGGAGTGCCGGTATCGTTGCTGACGGTCGGCCCGTTCGTAGAGTTCCCCGTATCAAGGGGCGAGATTCTTTCGTACGACCGTACAAGTAGCACCGCAAGCACTTCGCACCTGCGTTACCACGCGAGAAAGGGCCCAGCTGTGGCCTCCCCGCCCCCTTCCCCCGCTCCGGCCCGCCTGGTCGTGCTGGTCTCCGGTTCCGGTACGAACCTCCAAGCCCTGCTCGACGCCATCGGTGACGATCCCGAGGGCTATGGGGCCCAGGTCGTCGCGGTCGGCGCGGACCGTCCCGGCATCGTCGGTCTGGAACGCGCGGAGCGCGCCGGACTCCCGACCTTCGTGTGCCGGGTCCGCGAGCACGCCACCCGCGAGGAGTGGGACGCTGCGCTCACCGAGGCCACCGCCGCGTACCGCCCGGACCTCGTCGTATCGGCGGGCTTCATGAAGATCGTGGGCAAGAGGTTTCTCGCCGAGTTCGGCGGCCGGGTCGTCAACACCCACCCCGCCCTGCTCCCCAACTTTCCCGGTGCCCACGGAGTGCGTGACGCTCTCGCGTACGGCGTGAAGGTCACCGGGTGCACCGTCCACTTCGTCGACGACGGCGTCGACACCGGTCCGATCATCGCGCAGGGCGTGGTCGAGGTGACCGAAGAGGACACCCCGGAGGGCGAAGCCGCCCTCCACGAACGCATCAAGGAAGTCGAGCGCAAGCTGCTCGTCGAGGCCGTGGGGCGGCTCGCCCGCGACGGCTATCGCATTGAGGGACGAAAGGTTCATCTCGGTCATGTCGGTGAATAAGCCCATCCGCCGCGCCCTGGTCAGTGTCTACGACAAGACGGGGCTCGAAGACCTCGCGCGCGGTCTGCACGAAGCGGGTGTCGAGCTCGTCTCCACCGGCTCCACCGCCGGGAAGATCGCCGCCGCCGGCGTGCCGGTCACCAAGGTCGAGGAGCTCACCGGTTTCCCCGAGTGCCTCGACGGCCGGGTCAAGACGCTCCACCCCCGCGTGCACGCCGGCATCCTCGCCGACCTGCGCCTGGACGCCCACCGCGAGCAGCTCGCCGAGCTCGGGGTCGAGCCCTTCGACCTCGTGGTCGTCAATCTGTACCCGTTCAAGGAGACCGTCGCCTCCGGCGCCTCCGACGACGAGTGCGTGGAGCAGATCGACATCGGCGGCCCGTCGATGGTCCGCGCCGCGGCCAAGAATCACCCGTCCGTGGCCGTCGTCACGAGCCCGGAGCGTTACGCCGACGTCCTCGCCGCGGTCAAGGCGGGCGGCTTCGACCTGACCGCCCGCAAGCGGCTCGCCGCCGAGGCGTTCCAGCACACCGCCGCGTACGACGTGGCCGTGGCGTCCTGGTTCGCGGCCGACTACGCCGCCGCCGACGACTCGGGCTTCCCCGACTTCTTCGGTACGACGTACGAGCGCGGCAACGTCCTGCGGTACGGCGAGAACCCGCACCAGCCCGCCGCCCTCTACACCTCGGGCGCCGGTGGCCTCGCCGAGGCGGAGCAGCTGCACGGCAAGGAGATGTCGTACAACAACTTCACGGACACCGACGCCGCGCGCCGGGCCGCGTACGACCACGCCGAGCCGTGTGTCGCGATCATCAAGCACGCCAACCCGTGCGGCATCGCGATCGGCGACGACGTCGCCGCGGCGCACCGCAGCGCCCACGCCTGTGACCCGCTGTCCGCCTTCGGCGGGGTCATCGCCGTCAACCGTCCGGTGACCGTCGAGCTGGCCGAGCAGGTCGCGGAGATCTTCACCGAGGTCATCGTCGCCCCCGCCTACGAGGACGGCGCGGTCGAGGTGCTCGCCCGCAAGAAGAACATCCGCGTGCTGCGCTGCCCCGACGCCCCGGCCGCCCGGGTCGAGGTCAAGCCGATCGACGGGGGTGCGCTGCTCCAGGTCACCGACCGCCTCCAGGCCGAGGGCGACGACCCGGCCAACTGGACCCTCGCGACCGGTGAGGCCCTTTCCGCCGACGAGCTCGCCGAGCTCTCGTTCGCCTGGAAGGCATGCCGCGCGGTCAAGTCCAACGCGATCCTGCTCGCCAAGGGCGGCGCCTCGGTCGGCGTCGGCATGGGCCAGGTCAACCGGGTGGACTCCGCGAAGCTCGCCGTGGAGCGGGCGGGCAAGGAGCGCGCGGAGGGTGCGTACGCCGCGTCCGACGCGTTCTTCCCGTTCCCCGACGGTCTGGAGATCCTGACCGCGGCCGGCGTCAAGGCCGTGGTCCAGCCGGGCGGATCGGTCCGCGACGAGCTGGTCATCGAGGCGGCGAAGAAGGCGGGCGTGACGATGTACTTCACCGGCACGCGCCACTTCTTCCACTGAACCGCTCCGGCGTCTCCCACTGGCACCGCGCAGGCCGTACCCCGCACACCGGGGTGCGGCCTGCGCCGCGTGCGGCGTGCCGTACCCCCTCGTCTCTCTGTTCTAATAAACGGCCAGAGATTCCGTTGCGGGGGCGTTGTGCTCGAACTGAACAAGAGGAAACCGGACCGGTCCGAAACGGATGCCGGCCCTCCGGCTCCCGCGTCGGCAGCCGACACCGGGACACCCGGCGACCGCGTCCCGTTGCGCCCGTATCTCATCGCGGCGGCCGCCCTGTGCGCGCTGTACTTCCTCTACTCGTACCTCCAGTACAGGAACTTCGGCTCGCCCTCCTGGGACCTGGGGATATTCGAGCAGGAGGTCCGCGCCTACGCCGGACTGAACGCCCCGGTCGTGGATATCAAAGGCCCCGGCTATCTGATCCTCGGCGACCACTTCAGCCCGGTCGTGGCGCTCCTCGTGCCGCTCTACTGGATCTGGCCGTCGGCCCTGGCCCTGCTGTTCGCCCAGGCCGCCCTGTTCGCCGTCTCGGCCGTCGTCGTCGGCCGCACCACCCAGCAGCTTCTCGGCGGCCGCTCGGGGCTCTGCGCCACCGTCGCGTACGGGCTGTCCTGGGGTCTCCAGGAGGCGGTGAAGTCCGACTTCCACGAGATCGCGTTCGCGGTGCCCCTGCTCGCGCTCGTATGCCGGGCCCTGCTCACCCGGCGCTGGACCGCCGCGGTCCTCTGGTCGCTGCCCCTGGTGCTGGTCAAGGAGGACCTGGGCGCCACCGTGGCGGTCGTCGGCTTCCTGCTCTTCCTCTACGGCCGCCGCCTCCAGGGCGCACTGCTGGCCGCCTTCGGCGTGGTGGCCTTCGCCCTCACCGTGCTGGTCCTCATACCGGCGGCCAGCAGCCAGGGGACGTACGACTACTGGAAGAAGATCGACAAGAACGGCGAGCAGGACGTCTCCCTGCTCGACTCCGTCTTCGGAATCCTCAATTCCGCCGTCAAGCTGGAAATGCTGGTCTTCCTGGTCGGCATCACCGCCTTCATGGCGCTGCGCTCACCGCTGATCCTCCTCGTCCTGCCCACGCTCGGCTGGCGGCTGCTGTCCCAGGACTCCAACCACTGGGGCATGGTCTGGCACTACAGCGCCATCCTGATGCCGGTGCTCTTCCTCGCCATGGCCGACGGTGTCCGCCGCAGCCGCGGTTCGTCGCGGCCCTGGCTCGTCTCGTACGCGAAGGTCGCCGTGCCCGTCGCCGCCGCGGTCGCCGTGGCCCTCACCCAGCACCTTCCGCTGCGTGACCTGCTGCGCCCCGAGACCTACCGCACCGACGCACGCACGCACGCGGCCCGGGAGGCGCTGGAGGCCATTCCTGCGGGGGCGCGCGTCGAGACGGACATCACGCTCATGGCCCACCTGACCGGTGACCGCACGGTCTACTGGATCGGCGGAGCGCCGGGCACGGCGCCCGACATCGTCGCCGTCAACCTGGACTTCAGCTGGTCGCAGCCGATCGAGGACCCGGTGGCGTACGCGGAACAGCTGCACCCGGAGGCCCGTTACCGGCTCAAGCACCGGTCGGGGTCGTTCGTGGTGCTGGAGCGGACCACTCCTGCGCCGTCCGGATTCCGGCCCTGATCCGCTCGTCGGGCCCGGACAGCACGAAGGGCCGGAGTAGCTCCGGCCCTTCGTACGGTGTGTGAGCGGTCGGTACGCCCTACTTCTTGATCACCAGGGTGCCTGCGGCACGGTCGTGCCAGCCCTGCAGCTTCCCCGAGTTGTCGAAGAACGGGGAGAGGTAGACGAGGATGGCGCCGATGTAGCAGAGGAACGCGCCGACAATCGGGATGATGTAGCGGACGAAGCCCGCGCCGAGACCCGGGTTCTGACCGCTGTTCTCCTTGATGACGCGCAGGCCGACTGCCAGCTTGCCGACGGTTGCACCGACGAACGAGATCATCAGCCACTCGTAGAGCAGAGTGAAACCGGCGATCACGGCGATCCACGTGAACATCACGGTGACGATGCCGGCGCTGGCCTCATCCATGCACGACGTGTAGTCCGCGGAGTTGGGGTCGCAGGTATTGGCGATGCCCACGGCACCGGCCAGGCCCACCCCCATGATGATGCTGAGAATGACACCGATGACGACGCCGTCGATGGCACGAGCGCCAAGACGCCGCCCCATCGAAGCCACCTGGACGGTGCCGAGGACCGGGACGTTGATGTAGCCGTTGTTGGCCTGGAGGGTGCCGGGCTGCTGCGGGTAGGCGCCGTACGGCTGGCCGGGCTGCTGACCCGGCTGCTGCGGGTAGCCGTAGCCCTGCTGCGGGACACCCTGAGGAGCCTGCTGCGGGTAGCCGTACCCGGGCTGGCCCTGGGGCTGCTGGGGAGGCTGTCCGGGCTGCTGCCCGTACGGGTTGTTCGGGTCGCCGAAGCTCATATGGGGTGTTCCTTCAAACAGACGTGCGGGGACGGATTTCGGCCACACGGAGGAAGGAATCACGTCAGCGGTGCGCCACCCCCCGTGCTGCGCGGCACTGCGACCTTAATCGTTATAAGCCGCACGTAAGTTTGTCCAGTCGGATGGACAAGGCGTTGTGCAAGTGCAACCTCGCGTCCACGGCCGCACCCGCAATTGGTAAGCGGGCGGGGTCATCCGCGAGGATGGGTACATGACTGCCCAGATTCTCGATGGCAAGGCCACCGCAGCTGCGATCAAATCCGATCTGACCGTCCGCGTGGCGGCCCTCAAGGCGCAGGGCATCACGCCGGGCCTGGGGACCCTGCTGGTCGGCGACGACCCGGGCAGCCGGTGGTACGTGAACGGCAAGCACCGTGACTGCGCACAGGTCGGCATCGCTTCGATCCAGCGCGAGCTCCCCGACACCGCCACTCAGGAGGACATCGAGGAGGTCGTACGCGAGCTCAACGACAACCCCGAGTGCACGGGTTACATCGTGCAGCTTCCCCTCCCCAAGGGCATCGACACCAACCGTGTCCTGGAGCTCATGGAGCCGGCCAAGGATGCCGACGGCCTCCACCCGATGAGCCTGGGCAGGCTCGTACTGAACGAGACCGGCCCGCTGCCCTGCACGCCGCAGGGCGTCGTCCAGCTGCTCCGCGCCCACGGTGTCGAGATCAACGGCGCGCATGTCGTGGTCGTCGGACGCGGTGTCACCATCGGCCGCTCGATCCCGCTGCTGCTGACCCGTAAGTCCGAGAACGCCACCGTCACCCAGTGCCACACCGGCACCCGTGACCTCTCCTCCCACCTCAAGCAGGCCGACATCATCGTTGCCGCCGCAGGTGTGCCCCACCTCATCAAGCCCGAGGACGTGAAGCCGGGCGCCGCCGTGCTCGACGTCGGCGTCAGCCGCGACGAGAACGGCAAGATCGTCGGCGATGTGCACCCGGGAGTCGCCGAGGTGGCCGCCTGGGTCGCCCCGAACCCCGGTGGTGTCGGCCCGATGACCCGCGCCCAGCTGCTGGTCAACGTGGTCGAGGCGGCCGAGCGTGCCTCCGCCGAGGCCGCCGACGCCGCTGCCGTCTCCGGCTGACCCGACCCCCGGAAGGAACGTCATGGGTGCTGGTACCAGTCCGGCCGGCCAGGACTCCGTCGACCCGAAGTCCGAGGACCGCGAGACACCGGTGACGGCGGGTGAACCGAGTGCTGGCGGGGAAGAGGGTGCGGCCGGGGAAGCGAGTGCTGCCGCGGAAGAGGGTGCGGCCGGCGAACCGGTTGCGGCCGTCGCTCCGCGCTCCCGGCGTTTCCCCTCGCTGACCCGTGACACCGCACGGCCCGAGGGCGGCGGACGGGCCGCGCCGGGCGACGCGCCCGCCCCTGCCCGTCAGTGGCCGCTGCTCACCGTGCTCTGCACGGCCGCGGCCGGGCTGCTCATCGTCGCCACCGATCCCTTCGTCGAGGCATTCCGGATCGGCGCGATGCTGATCGGGATCGCCCTCATCACGGGGGCCGTGCTGCGCTGGGTGGTCCCGGCGGTCGGCATGCTCGCCGTGCGGTCCCGGTTCACCGACCTGGTCACGTACGGACTGATGGGCACGCTCATCGTGCTGCTCGCGCTGGTGGCGCAGCCGGAGCCGTGGCTGGACGTCCCGATCCTCGAGGACGCGGTCCACTTCACCATCCGATAGGCACGGCTGCTGTGTGCTGTGGTGTCCGTCCCCTCCCCCGAGAAGGGACGGACACCCGAGGACGAGGGTTCCGTACGAAAAAGCCCCGGAATGCGGTGACTTGAGCGGCCTTGCCCCGTCCTGACTCCAGCGTCATGGACATGCCGTGGTGGGACAAGAGATGCTTGGGGCCTGTGGCACGGAAGTGACCATTCCGCCACGGTGTGATCGCTCCGCAACGGTGGCAGACTGTCACGGCATCCGGCTCGGGGCGCTCGACGGAGTGCGCTGACGTACCGAATGCTCCCGTGCGCTCCCATGTCAGGAACTGACCGCCCGACATCGCGCATCCTCTTGGGTAGCTCAGAACGGAAGACCGCCGGATCTGGGCAGGGGGCATCGGGACCGGCGTCGCGGAGCGGGGCACATCAGGCACGTTCGGGGGAACACAAGGGGGAGCAATGCCTCGTTGGAAGGCACTACCGGAGGAACTCGACCCACAGGTCAAGGAGTTCGCCGGCCAGCTGCGCAGGCTCGTCGACCGCAGCGGACTGAACCTCGCCGCGGTGGCTGACCGCACGGGCTACAGCAAGACGTCGTGGGAGCGCTATCTCAACGGCCGGCTGCTCGCCCCCAAGGGGGCGATCGTCGCGCTGGCCGAGGTGACGGGCACCAGCCAGAATCATCTGACGACCATGTGGGAGCTGGCGGAGCGCGCCTGGAGCCGCTCCGAGATGCGCCACGACATGACGATGGAAGCCATCCGGATCACCCAGGCGCGTGCCGCGCTCGGCGAGTTCGGCTCCGTTCCGGCTGCCGGTGGGAAGGGCGGCCGCGCCGGTACGGGGGTGTCCACGGCCCCGGGTGCGGGCGCGGGCCGTGGCGGCGACGTATTCGACGGAGTCCGTCTGCCGTCCGTGCCGGTCCAGCGCGGTCCGATACCCACGGCCCCGCGGCAGTCCCCGCGCCAGGAGCCCGGGGTGCCATCGCGCGGCCCGGCCGGCTTCGGACCAGGGCCAGGGCCCGGAGCCGGACCCGGTGGTACGGGGGTGCGGGAGCCCGGTGGGCGCCGCAAGCTGACGATGCTTCTCGTGGGCATCGCCGGGGCACTGTTGGTGGCCGTCGGCGGGGTGCTGCTGGCCGCCGCGGGCGGCGATGACGAGGGCAGGACGGACGACGCGAAGCCGTCCGCCTCGCCGACCAAGAAGGCGCCGCCCCTTCCCGCAGGCGTCGAGTGCGCCGGTGCCGACTGCACGGGACAGGACCCGGAGGCCATGGGCTGCGGCGGTGAACTCGCCCGGACGGTCGCCAGTGCCACCGTCGGCGGCAGCCTTGTCGAGGTCAGGTACAGCAAGACCTGCGCGGCCTCGTGGGCCCGGATCACCAAGGCGGCGCCGGGGGACACCGTACGGATCAGCGCGGGAGCGGACGGGCAGGACGGCACGGTGAACGCGGATGCGGGCGCGGCCGCGGGTACGGATGCAGCCGCGGACACCGACGCGTACACCCCGATGGTCGCGGTGAAGAAGCCGGCCGACGCCACGGCCTGCGCGACCCTCGCCTCCGGCACGAAGGGCTGCACCACGCCCCAGTAGGGGCGCCTGTGCGCTGTCCCACAGGGGGGCGGGCGGCCGTGGGTCCCCGGGTCCGATAGCCTGATCGCTGGATATCTCTTCACGTCAAGATTCAGAGGTATCCAGCACCAGGGGCAGGGACCCCCACCGCCAGCTGTCTAACGGAGATCGCCATGACCCGCACTCCCGTGAATGTCACCGTGACCGGCGCAGCCGGCCAGATCGGCTACGCGCTGCTCTTCCGCATCGCTTCCGGCCACCTGCTCGGCCCGGACGTGCCGGTCAACCTGCGACTCCTCGAGATCCCGCAGGGCCTCAAGGCGGCCGAGGGCACCGCGATGGAGCTCGACGACTGCGCCTTCCCGCTGCTGCGGAACATCGAGATCACGGACGACCCCAACGTCGGCTTCGCCGGTGCGAACGTCGCTCTGCTCGTCGGCGCCCGCCCGCGCACGAAGGGCATGGAGCGCGGCGACCTGCTCGCCGCCAACGGTGGCATCTTCAAGCCGCAGGGCAAGGCCATCAACGACAACGCCGCGGACGACATCAAGGTCCTCGTCGTCGGCAACCCGGCCAACACCAACGCGCTCATCGCGCAGGCCGCCGCCCCGGACGTACCGGCGGAGCGCTTCACCGCGATGACCCGTCTGGACCACAACCGCGCGATCTCGCAGCTGGCCGCCAAGACCGGCGCCGCCGTCTCCGACATCCAGAAGCTGACGATCTGGGGCAACCACTCGGCGACCCAGTACCCGGACATCTTCCACGCGGAGATCGCCGGCAAGAACGCCGCCGAGCTCGTCAACGACGAGGCGTGGCTGGCCGACACCTTCATCCCGACCGTCGCCAAGCGCGGCGCCGCGATCATCGAGGCCCGTGGCGCGTCCTCGGCCGCCTCGGCCGCCAACGCCGCCATCGACCACGTGTACACGTGGGTCAACGGCACCGCCGCGGGCGACTGGACCTCGATGGGTATCCCGTCGGACGGCTCCTACGGTGTGCCCGAGGGCATCATCTCGTCCTTCCCGGTCACCACGAAGAACGGCACGTACGAGATCGTGCAGGGCCTGGACATCAACGAGTTCTCCCGTACGCGCATCGACGCGTCGGTGCGGGAGCTCACCGAGGAGCGCGACGCGGTGCGCGAGCTCGGTCTGATCTGACCGGCCCCATTTCGTTCGGCATTCTGTTCGACGAAGCGCCCCCGGCAGCACACGCTGCCGGGGGCGCTTTGCTGTACGGGCACGGGCACGGGCACGGGCATGGGCATGGGCATGGGCATGGACATGGGCAGGGCGTCAGCGGCTGTGCAGCTTCCCGGCCATGTCCCGTACGGCCGCCATGGCTTGCTGCTGCATCAGAGGGCCGAAGGTGATCCGCGCCGCGCCCAGCTCACCGAGGCGGCGCAGGGCCGGCGGGTCGTGCGGTGAACCGTTGATGTTGAGCGGGACCGGGATCGCCGCGGCCAGGCGGGGGAGGGCGGCCGGGGGCGCGGTGATCGGGTAGACGCAGTCCGCACCGGCCGCCGCGTAGAGACGGCCACGTTCGATCGTCTCGGTCTCCGTCTCGGGGTCCGTGCCGTCCCGCCCGCCCCGGAGATACGTGTCGACGCGGGCGTTGACGAAGAGACGGCCGCCCGCGAAGGACCGCACCTCCGCCAGCCGGTCGGCCTGCTGGTGCGGGTCGAGAAGGACACCGTCCACGGAGTCCTCCAGATTGCAGCCCACGGCGCCCGTCGCCAGGAGGCGTTCCACGAGTTCCTTCGGGTCCAGCCCGTAGCCGGCCTCGATGTCCGCGGATACGGGAACGGACACCGACCGCACGATCCTGGCCACCGCCGCGAACATGTCGGCGGCCGGTGTCCGGCCGTCCTCGTGACCGAGCGAGGCCGCGACGCCGGCGCTCGGTGTCGCGAGCGCAGGGAAGCCGGCCTCCTCGAAGGTACGGGCGCTCGCGGCGTCCCACGGGCCGGGCAGGACCAGCGGGTCGCCGGGCGCGCGTCCCTGGTGGAGCGCACGGAAGACGGAGACCGGATCGGACGTGGACATGAGAGGACTCCCGGGGCGGTAGGGCTAGTAATGCTCGGCCGGTTCGTGGTCAGTGCTTGATGTCGCCGGGGGCGTAGTGGCCGGGGGCCAGCCGGGCGGCCACA
The DNA here is from genome assembly GCF_042670885.1 of Streptomyces sp. NPDC057136. Lineage (NCBI taxonomy): Bacteria > Bacillati > Actinomycetota > Actinomycetes > Kitasatosporales > Streptomycetaceae > Streptomyces > Streptomyces sp. NPDC057136. The sequence goes on along the minus strand of NZ_JBHUUV010000024.1, from coordinate 85,216 downwards.
CCGAACCGGTTCCAGGCGTTGATCACCGTGATGGCGGCGATCAGCTGCGCGAGTTCCGCCTCCTCGAAGTGCTTGGCGGCCTTCGCGTACACCTCGTCCGGTACGAAACCGTCGGTCAGGACCGTCACGGCCTCGGTCAGTTCGAGCGCCGCGAGCTCCTTCTCCGTGTAGAAGTGCTGCGACTCCTCCCAGGCGCTGAGCTGGATGATCCGCTCGACGGACTCGCCCGCCGCCAGCGCGTCCTTCGTGTGCATGTCCAGGCAGAACGCGCAGTGGTTGATCTGCGAGGCCCGGATCTTCACCAGCTCGACCAGCTTCGGGTCGAGACCCTTACGGGAGGCGACATCGAGCCGGACCATGGCCTTGTAGACCTCGGGGGCGAGCTGGGCCCAGGGCAGGCGGGCGGGGTGCTCGGGGGCGTAGCCGGACGGGGCGAGGTCGGAAGGGGCGAGGTCGGAAGGGGTGAGGTCGTGCGCGTGCGTCGTCATGGGAACGACGTTACGGGGCAGGTGGCGCACAGGTATGGTCCATTTCCATGACGGATTCCTGGGCCACTTTCGGGGCCGACCTGCATATCGAACCGGTCGGCGGGGGACTGCGCAGCGGACTCATGGAGGCGCTGCGGGAGGCCGTGCGCAGCGGGCGGCTGACACCGGGCACCCGGCTGCCGTCGTCCCGTACGCTCGCCGCCGATCTCGGCGTCGCCCGGAACACCGTCGCCGATGCCTATGCCGAACTCGTCGCCGAGGGCTGGCTCACCGCCCGGCAGGGGTCGGGCACCACGGTCGCCCAGCGGGCCGCCCCACGCCGGTCGGCCACCAGGGCGCCGAGGTCGCGGCCGGTACGGGGCCGGCCCGCCTACAGCCTCAACCCCGGGACCCCGGACCTCGCGTCCTTCCCTCGCGCGGACTGGCTCAAGGCGGCCCGGCGCGCACTGACCGCGGCCCCCAACGAAGCCCTCGGTTACGGAGATCCGCGCGGGCGCATCGAACTGCGCACGGCGCTGGCCGACTATCTGTCCCGGGCCCGCGGTGTGCACGCGGACCCCGAACGGATCGTGATCTGCTCCGGATTCGTCCACGGTCTGATGCTGATGGGGAAGGTGCTGCGGCAGCACCGGGTGAGGGACGTCGCTGTCGAGTCGTACGGACTGGATGTGCACTGGAATCTCCTGAGGGAAGCGGGGTTGCGCACTCCGTGCTTGCCGCTGGACGAACTGGGCTCCCGGACCGATGAGCTGGGGGCGATGAGGGGAGCGGGCGCGGTCCTGATGACTCCGGCGCATCAGTTCCCGATGGGTGACTCACTCCATCCCGACCGGCGGGCCGCCGCGGTCGACTGGGCGCGGTCCTCGGGGGGCCTGATCCTGGAGGACGACTACGACGGGGAGTTCCGCTACGACCGCCAGCCGGTCGGCGCGCTCCAGAACCTCGACCCGGAACGCGTCGTCTACCTGGGTACGTCGAGCAAGTCCCTGGCGCCCGGGCTGCGGCTGGCCTGGATGGTGCTCCCGGAAGGGCTGGCCGGGGAGGTGGCGGAGGCGAAGGGGGTCTCCGACTGGGCGTCCGGAGCGCTGGACCAGCTGACGCTCGCGGAGTTCATCACGTCGGGGGCGTACGACCGTCATGTCCGGTCCATGCGGCTGCGTTACCGGCGTCGGCGCGACCAACTCGTCGCCGCGCTCGCGGAACGGGCGCCGGACATCCGGGTCAGCGGCATCGCCGCCGGCCTGCACGCCGTGCTCGAACTCCCCGAGGGCACCGAACGATCGGTGATCCAGGCCGCCGCCTTCCAGGGCCTGGCCCTGGAAGGCGTGTCCCGCTACCGGCACCCGGAGGCGGCGCCGGGGCGCGATGCCCTGGTCATCAGCTACGGCTCACCCCCGGACAGCGCCTGGTCGGGCACGTTGGACGCCCTCTGCCGCGTACTGCCCTGACCCGGAACGTCCCTGACCCGGAACGCTCCGGGCGCCGCCCGGCCGGTGTGGTGAACCTCGTAGCTCAGTCGCTCAGGACGCCGCGGAGCTGGTCCAGGCCCCAGTCCAGGTCCTCCTTGCTGATCACCAGGGGCGGGGCGATGCGGATCGTCGACCCATGGGTGTCCTTGACCAGCACGCCGCGATCCATCAGCTTCTCCGAGATCTCCCGGCCTGTCCCATGGGCCGGCGAGACATCGACGCCCGCCCACAGACCCCGGCCCCGGACGGCGTCCACAGCCCCCTGGCCCACCAGCAGGCCCAGTTCGCGGTGGAGATGGTCGCCCAGCTCGGCCGCACGCTGCTGGAACTCTCCGGTGCGCAGCATCGCGATGACCTCCAGCGCGACCGCGCAGGCCAGCGGATTCCCGCCGAACGTCGAGCCGTGCTCACCCGGTCGGTACACACCGAGCACCGCCGCCGATGACACCACAGCCGACACGGGCACCACGCCCCCGCCGAGTGCCTTGCCGAGCACATACATGTCGGGCACCACGCCCTCGTGCTCACAGGCGAAGGTCTTTCCGGTCCTCCCCAGGCCCGACTGGATCTCGTCCGCGATGAACAGCACGTTCCGCTCGCGGGTCAGCTCACGGACTCCGGGGAGATACCCGGCGGGCGGCACCAGCACCCCCGCCTCGCCCTGGATCGGCTCCATCAGCACCGCCACGGTGTTCTCGGTCATCGCCGCACGGAGCGCGGTGAGGTCCCCGTACGGCACGATCTCGAACCCCGGTGTGTACGGCCCGAAGTCCGCCCGGGCCTCGTGGTCCGTGGAGAAGCTGACGATCGTGGTGGTCCTGCCGTGGAAGTTGTCGGCGGCGACGATGATCTTCGCCATGCCGTCGGGGACGCCCTTGATCCGGTACCCCCACTTGCGGGCGGTCTTCACCGCGGTCTCCACGGCCTCCGCCCCGGTGTTCATGGGCAGGACCATCTCCATCCCGCACAACTCCGCGAGCTGCGTACAGAAGTCGGCGAAACGGTCGTGGTGGAAGGCGCGTGAGGTGAGCGTCACCCGTTCCAACTGGGCCTTGGCGGCGTCGATCAGCCGGCGGTTGCCATGGCCGAAGTTGAGGGCCGAATACCCGGCGAGCATGTCGAGGTAGCGGCGGCCCTCGACGTCGGTCATCCAGGCACCGTCCGCTGAGGCGACGACGACGGGCAACGGGTGGTAGTTGTGCGCACTGTGCGCCTCGGCGGAGGCGATGGCTGTTTCCGTGGTCGACACGGGATCTCCGTTCGTCGTGCGGCGTGGGCGGGGGGTCGTGCCCACTTTGTATCGTCGGTCGGTTACCTGGCGAGGAAACCTTCATTGCGCGGCGCGCCCCGGATTCCCTCTGTGTCCCCTTCTCACAGATTCAGCAACTGCCGGCGCGGACCCGGCTCACGCCCGCAGCCACCGCCACCGCCACCGCCACCGCTCCCGTCACCACTCCCGTCACCACTCCCTCCGAAGGGCGGACGCAGCCGCTGCCGCAGCCTCAGTGCGCTGACCGCGCCCGCGACCAGCCCCGGTACCGCCCACCACCACCCGCTCCGCCCTGCCGCAGTCCGGTCCGGCCACGCCCGACTCACCCGGCGGGCTCTTCGGCGGCGGCGATGCCGGGGTGTACCGGACCTCGACCCCGCCGAAGTCGAACCAGTCCGCGACCGCCGTCCGGACCGGCGAGGTGAGGACGAGTACGACGAGTAGTCCGGAGAGCACGGCGCCGAGCAGCCGGGCGTGCCCGCGGAGCCACGTCCCAACCCGCTCCGCACGCCCCGGAGGCTCCCGGACGGGCACCGGCACGGCTTCCGCGACGAGCTGCGCCATCACCCGCTCGGCCATCGTCAGACCATCGGTCGCCGGAACGTCCAGCCCGCGCCCCAGCGCCAGCAGATCCGCCCGGAGCCGGGCCCGGGAGTCGTCCGGGTCCGCCCCGGGCTCCCGGCCCGGCTCACCCACGTCCGCCGCCTCTCCTGCCGTCCGCCCCACGTCTCCCATGCCTCCCACCTCCTTCCCGAGTCCGCTCCCCATCCCCATCCCTATCCCCGTCCCCATCCCGCTCCGGCTCCTGGCGCAGCTCCTTCTCCAGCTTCTTCAGCGCGCGGTTCAGCCGGGACTTCACCGTCCCTCTTGGCCAGCACAGCGCCTGCGCCGTCTCCGCCTCGTCCATCTCCAGCAGATAGCGGTAGGTGACGACCTGCCGCTGCTCCTCGCTCAGCGCGTCCAGCGCGGCGGTCAGCAGGCTTCGCCGTTCCTCAGCGAGCGCCGCCAGTGCCGGGTCCGCGGACTCCGGTATCAGCGGGTCGGCACCATGGAATCCGGCCTCGCGACCGGCCACCGCCCGCGCCCGGCCCGCCGATCGCACTGTGTTTCTCGTCTCATTCACGACGATCCGTAACAACCATGGACGAAACACCGCACCGTCCCGGAATCTCCCCAGGGCCTGATAGGCCTTGAAGAAGGCGGACTGCACCACGTCCTCCGCATCGGCCCCCGCGCCGAAGGCGACCGCGACTCGTAGCGCGACCCCCGTATGGGCGCGCACGAGCTGCGCGTATGCCTGCGCCTCCCCGGCGCGCACACGAGCGATTACCGCGGCCTCGCCGTCGGCCCTGCCGTCGACGGTGCGGCCCCCCTCCGGCCCTTGTTGCAGGGCCCCCTCCCGCGTCCTCACACCTTTGATACACCGGTTGCCGGAGATCGGTTCCGCACCTGAGACAATGAGTTTTATGGCCTCTGAACGCCCCCGCGTGCTCTCCGGAATCCAGCCCACCGCAGGCTCGTTCCACCTCGGCAACTATCTCGGTGCGGTCCGCCAGTGGGTGGCGCTGCAGGAATCCCACGACGCCTTCTACATGGTGGTGGACCTGCACGCGATCACGGTTCCGCAGGACCCCGTGGAGCTGCGCTCGAACACCCGGCTCGCGGCCGCCCAGCTGCTGGCGGCCGGTCTCGACCCCGAGCGGTGCACGCTCTTCGTCCAGAGCCACGTCCCCGAGCACGCCCAGCTCGGCTGGATCATGAACTGCCTGACCGGCTTCGGTGAGGCGTCCCGCATGACGCAGTTCAAGGACAAGTCCGCCAAGCAGGGTGCCGACCGGGCGACCGTCGGCCTCTTCACGTACCCGGTCCTCCAGGTCGCCGACATCCTGCTCTACCAGGCGAACCAGGTCCCGGTCGGCGAGGACCAGCGTCAGCACATCGAGCTCACCCGCGACCTCGCCGAGCGCTTCAACGGCAGGTACGGACAGACGTTCACCATCCCGGCGCCGTACATCCTCAAGGAGACGGCGAAGATCTACGATCTCCAGGACCCGGCGATCAAGATGAGCAAGTCGGCGTCGACGCCGAAAGGCCTCATCAATCTCCTGGACGAGCCGAAGGTCACAGCCAAGAAGGTCAAGAGCGCGGTCACCGACACCGACACGGTCATCCGTTTCGACCCGGAGAAGAAGCCGGGCGTCAGCAACCTCCTGACCATCTACTCCACCCTCACGGGGACCGGTATCGCGGATCTGGAGCAGAAGTACGAGGGCAAGGGCTACGGTGCGCTGAAAACCGACCTCGCGGAGGTCATGGTGGAGTTCGTCACCCCCTTCCGCACCCGTACGCAGGAATATCTGGACGACCCGGAGACGCTGGACTCGATCCTGGCCAAGGGCGCGGAGAAGGCCAGGGCCGTCGCCGCTGAGACCCTGGCGCAGACCTACGACCGAATGGGCCTTCTGCCCGCCAAGCACTGAGTCCAAGGACCCTGGCGAGAACGCGGTCCCAAGCGGCACACTGGCGTCGGCACGACCGAAAATCGACCATCGAAGACTGAGGAGAACGATGTGGGGACCGTAACGCTTGGCGTTTCGATCGCGGTCCCGGAGCCTTACGGCAGCCTGCTCCAGGAGCGGCGCGCGAGCTTCGGGGACCCTGCCGCGCATGGCATTCCCACCCACGTCACCCTTCTCCCGCCGACCGAGGCCGAGGCGGCCGACCTGCCCGCGATCGAGACGCATCTCACGCAGATCGCGGCGGCCGGCCTCCCCTTCCCGATGCGGCTGTCCGGAACCGGGACCTTCCGGCCCCTCTCCCCGGTCGTCTTCGTCCAGGTCGTCGAGGGTGCCTCCGCCTGTGCCTGGCTCCAGAAGCGGGTCAGGGACGCCTCCGGGCCGCTGGTGCGCGAGCTCCAGTTCCCGTACCACCCCCATGTGACCGTGGCGCACGGCATCGCCGAGGAGGCGATGGACCGTGCCTACGAGGAGCTGTCCGTCTACGAGGCGGCCTGGACCTGCGGTTCCTTCGCTCTGTACGAGCAGGGCGCCGACAGCGTCTGGCGCAAGATCAACGAGTTCCCGTTCGGCGCGGGGGGCGGGGCACCCGCCGTGCCCGCACAGGGCGGCAGCTCCGTGGACCAGCCGTCCCTGCACACCTGACAGTCCTGCCCCTGGGGCCTTTCGTTTGGTCATGCCGGACCCCGCGAGCCCGGCATGATCCAAACGAAAGACCCTAGACCGGGAGCCGCCGGAACAGCGGGCGCGGTACGTGGCGCAGCGCCGACATCACCACCCGTAGCGACCCCGGCACCCACACCGTCTCCGAGCGCCGCCGCAGCCCTGTCACGATCGCGTCCGCGACCGCCTCCGGTGTCGTCTCGAGCGGTGTCTCCGGCAGGCCTGCAGTCCTCCTCGACCGTACGAAGCCGGGGCGTACGACCATCACCTGCACCCCCGTGCCCTGCAGCGCGTCCCCCAGGCCCTGGGCGAACGTGTCCAGACCGGCCTTGCTCGACCCGTAGATGAAGTCGGCGCGCCGGGCGCGTTCGCCCGCCACCGAGGAGAGCACGACCAGCGAGCCGTGCCCCTGCGCCTGAAGCGCGCCGGCGCACACCAGCCCGGCCGAGACCGCCCCCGTGTAGTTGGTCTGGGCGACCCGGACCGCGGAGAGAGGTTCCTCCTCGTCGCGCGCCTGGTCGCCGAGTACGCCGAACACCATCAGCACCATGTCGATGTCGTCCTCGGCGAACAGCGTGCCGAGCGTCGTCTCGTGCGACTCGGGGTCCAGGGCGTCGAAGGCGACCGTACGGACGTCGGCGCCGAGCGCCCGTAGATCGGCGGCGGCCTGCTCCAGGGCAGGGGACGGCCGTCCGGCCAGTCGGACCGTGCGGGTGCGGCGGCTGATCAGCCGGCGCGCAGTGGCCAGGCCGATCTCCGATGTGCCGCCGAGGATGAGCAGGGACTGCGGAGCACCGAAGGCGTCCTTCATGGAAACACTCCTGGTCATGGCGGAGGGAGGGGAGAGAAGCGGAAGGAAGCGCAGGGGGGTGAGGGCCGGAGGATCAGAGAGCGAGACGGCGGGACAGGTCCGAACGGAACGCTCCGGCCGGGTCCAGCTCCGCCCGCAGCGCGCGGAATTCGGCCAGCCGCGGATACATCGCGGCGAGCGTCTCGGGGCGCAGCCGCGAGTCCTTCGCCAGATAGACCCGGCCGCCGGCGGCGGCCACCTCCTCGTCGAGTTCGTCCAGGAAGCCCGCCAGACCGGGGAGGGCGGCGGGCAGACCGAGGGCGAGACTCCAGCCGGGCATCGGGAACGACAGCCAGCCCGGGTCGCCTGCGCCGAACCGTCTGAGCACCGCATGGAACGAGGGGCAGCGGCGCAGCGAGATCCGGCGGACGATGCGCCGCAGCGTCTCCTCCTGACCGTGCCCGACGACGAACTGGTACTGCACCAGGCCGCTGCGCCCGTAGACGCGGTTCCAGTGCGGGACACCGTCCAGGGCGTGGAAGAAGGCGGAGATCCGCTGAAGCTCTCCGGTGCGGCGCCTGGGGGCCGTGCGGTAGCGAAGTTCGTTGAACAGGGCGATGGACGCCCGGCCCAGCAGCCCTTCCGGTACGTACGGGGGAACGGCGGGCAGGTGGACGGGGCGGAACAGAAGAGGGGTGCGCCGAGCGCGCGCCGGGAGCGCGTCCAGCGGTGCGTGCTCCCCACGGGTGAGTACGGCACGCCCCGTGGACCGGCCGCGTGCCAGGAGATCGATCCAGGCGGCCGTGTACGTGGAGCGGTGACCGCTCGCGGTGAGACGGGCCATCAGATCGTCGAGATCCGTAGCCCGTTCGGTGGCGACCGACATCAGCGAGGTCGTGACGGGGCGGAGGCCGATCGTGGCGGAGAGGATGACGCCGGTCAGCCCCATGCCGCCCGCCGTCGCGTCGAAGAGATCGGTGCCGGGGCGGACCGTACGGACCTCGCCGTCGGCGGTCAGCAGCTCCAGGGCGTGTACGTGACGGGAGAAGGACCCGGCAACGTGCTGGTTCCGGCCGTGGATGTCGGAGCCGATCGCGCCGCCCACGGTGACGTACCGGGTCGCGGGGGTGACCGGCAGGAACCAGCCGAGCGGCAACAGAGCCTGCATCAGCCGGTGCAGGCTCACCCCCGCGTCGCAGACCACGGTGCCACCGGCGGTGTCGACGCTGCGGATGCAGTTGAGTGCGGTCATGTCGAGGACGGAACCGCCCGCGTTCTGCGCGGCGTCGCCGTAGGCGCGGCCGAGGCCGCGGGCGATGGAGCCGCGGGGTCCGCAACCGCGCACCGCGGCCACCGCCTCCTCGTACGTACGGGGCCGGAACCGCAGTGCGGTCGTCGGGGCGGTGCGGCCCCAGCCGGTCATGGAGACGGTGTCGACAGACATGGTGGTGACGTTATCGCCAGAGAAAACACCTTTGAGGGATTTGTTACAAGACTCACCGAAATGGGGGATTGGGTAGGTGTCGCGGCCCATTGAGGTAAATCTTTCGACGGCAACCGGAGAGCGGCGTCCCGTTTTCCACGCCCCGGGGGGTACGCGTAGGTAATGGACTGGCTGAAAAAACTTCCCGTCATCGGGCCGCTCGTCTCCCGGCTGATGCTGACGCATGCCTATCGCTCGTACGAAACGCTGGACCGCGCCCACTGGGCCCGGCTCGCCGCCGCGATCACCTTCATCAGCTTTCTCGCGCTCTTCCCGCTGATCGCGGTCGGCGCGGCGATCGGGGCCGCGCTGCTCTCCGCCGACAAGTTGAAGGAGATCGAGGACAAGATCTCCGATCAGGTCCCCGGCATCTCCGACCAGCTCGGCATCGACAATCTGGTGGCCCACGCGGGCACGGTCGGGCTGGTTGCCGGTGCGCTGCTGCTCTTCACCGGCATCGGCTGGATCGGCTCGATGCGGGACTGTCTGCGGGCGGTCTGGGGGATGGACGACGTCGACGAGGGCAATCCGGTCCTGCGCAAGCTCAAGGACGCCGGGGTGCTCCTCGGGTTCGGCGGCGCGGTGCTCGTGACGCTCGCCGTCTCCGCGATCGGGTCCACGGCGGTCGGCTGGACCGCCGACCGGCTGGGCGTCCCGGGCGCCGGCTGGGGCGGCGTGCTGTTGCAGGTGGCGGCCCTCGTGGTGGCGGTAATCGCCGACTTCCTGCTGCTGCTCTACCTGCTGACACTGCTTCCGGGAGTGCAGCCGCCGCGGCGCCGGCTGGTGGTCGCGGGTCTGATCGGCGCGGTCGGCTTCGAGCTGCTCAAACTGCTGCTCGGCAGCTATATGAAGGACGTCGCGGGGAAGAGCATGTACGGCGCGTTCGGTGTGCCGGTCGCCCTGCTCCTGTGGATCAACTTCAGCGCCAAGCTCCTGCTCTTCTGCGCCGCCTGGACGGCGACGCGAAGCGGGGAACAGACCGAGGAGCCGACCGGGGAGCCGACCGGGGAGCAGGACGAGGAGCTGGACGAGGTGCAGGGCGACGAGGCGCCTGACGTGGGGCCGAACGTCAGCGGCGGGGGAGACGCCGGACCAGGTCGGGCAGCGGCCAGCGCCGGTTGACCAGGAACCCCGCGGCCGACAGCACCAGCAGCAGCCCGCCGACGATCGCCAGGGCGATCCCGACCCCGCTGGAGTCGGCACGGGCCCTGGCGGCGACGGCCTTGGCGTCCTTCCGGTCCTCCGCGGCCTCGTTGGCACCACTGGCCGGCTGGGCGCCCTTCCCGGCCCCGGTGTCCACGGACTTCGGGGGGACCAGCTCGCCGATCGGGGTCACCTTGCCGCTCGCGGCGAAGCCCCAGTCGAGGAGGCTCGCCGCCTCCTTGTACACGGCGTGGCTCTCTTCGGACGACGGGTTCATGACGGTGACGAGCAGCACCTTGCCGTCGCGCTCGGCGACACCGGTGAAGGTGTTGCCCGCATGGGTCGTGAAGCCGTTCTTGACGCCCGCGATGCCCTTGTACGGATCGACGCCGATGTCACCGGTCATGAGCCGGTTGGTGTTCTGGATCTCGAAGGTCTCGCGCTTCTTCCCCTTCTTCTTCTCGCCGGGGAACGTGGCGGTGGCCGTCGCGGCGTACTCCCGGAAGTCCGGCTTCTGCAGCCCGCTGCGGGCGAACAGCGTGAGGTCGTACGCGCTGGAGACCTGCTTCGGGGAGTCGTAACCGTCGGGCGAGACCACTGTCGTGTCGAGAGCCTGCAACTCCTCGGCGTGCTTCTGCATGGCGTCGACCGTCTTGGGAACACCGCCGTACATCGACGACAGCACATGCACCGAGTCGTTGCCCGAGCGCAGGAATACACCGAGCCACAGGTCGTGCACCGTGTAGGTGTAGTCCTCCTTGAGGCCCACGAGGCTGCTTCCGTCGCCCATGTCGGCGAGTTCCGGCTCGGTCACCTTGTGGGCCCTGGTCTTCGGCAGCAGCTCCGGCTGCGTCAGGAGCGTGTCGGCGAAGAGCATCTTCAGCGTCGAGGCGGGCGGCAGCCGCCAGTGGGAGTTGTGCGCGGCGAGTACCTGGCCGTTCTCCGCGTCCGCGACGATCCACGACCGGCCGGTGAGCCTCTTGGGCAGGACCGGGGCGCCGGGTCCCAGTTTCACCTGGGTGCCCACCCGTCCCAGCTGTTCCCCGCCGACCTGCGACATCGGCTGGGTGGGCTTCGGCTGTTTGTCGTTGGTCTTGTCCTTGTCGGCCGCCGCAGCGGGGCTAACGACAAATGCGGACAGCAACGCGGCAGAGGTGACCGTCAGTACGATCTTTTTTAGTGCAGGCACGGTCGGAAACGTACAGGGCGAAGTTCTGGATGGGGACCCCGATGCTCTGACCCGCCGGGCATACCGCCGGGACAGCCCACACGGGGCACCGGTCGGCCCCTCTTCGCGGTCCCCACCCCGGGCGAGCCCTCCGGCGGGCGAAGGCGATACTGAATCCATGAAGCTCAGCCGCCCCGTGTCCTGGTTCCTGCTCGCCTTCGGAGTGTGGAGCTGGTTCATCTGGATCACTTTCGCCAAGAATCTCTGGAAGGACGGCAGCGGGCTCGCGTTCGACGACGCGGGCGACCCGACGGCGTACTTCTGGGTGCATCTGCTGCTCGCCATCGCGTCGTTTCTCCTGGGGACGGCGGTCGGCGTGATCGGGTTCCGTGGCGTCAGGGCTTTGCGCGCAGAGCGCACATAACAAGCCGGGGACGAGTGCCGGGTGACAAACCGGGGCACGAGCGGGCACCGGTCGACGCGTGGGTGGGGGAGCAGAAGTGGTAGTGGTCTTCGTTCTGGTGGCCGTTGCGGTACTGGCGCTGCTCGCGGGCGTGCACCGCTATGTGTGGCGGCGCTTCGTCGGTGACACGACGGCGCCGGGCAGCGCGCTGCGCAAGGTGGGCACGGTGGCGGCCTTCGTTCTGCCGCTGCTGTCCGTCGGGGCGCTGGTCTCCGGCCGCGCCGGAGCCCCCTTCTGGCTGCAGCAGGTGCTGGCCTGGCCGGGCTTCCTGTGGCTGGCGGCGCTGCTCTATCTGACGCTGGCTCTGCTGGTCGGCGAGGCCGTACGGCCCGTCCTGCGCCGGGTGCTCGACCGCCGGGACCGCGCCGCGGCGGCGGAGCGGCAGACCGAATCCGCGGTGAGTACGGCGACGGGCACCGAACCGCGCGCCGACGCCAGGAACCGTAACGACGCACTGGTTCCGTCCGGTGCGCCCTCACGCACACCCGCTGTCCCCGAGCCGGACAGCGCCCCGGCCCGCGAACCGGACGTCGCCGCCCCGTCCCTCGCGCTGCCCTCGCGGCGGCTGTTCGTCGCCCGGGCGGTCGGCGGCGCGGCCGCCGTCGCAGGGCTCGGCACCGTCGGCTACGGCACCTACGGGGTGCTGCGCGGCCCCCGGGTCAAGCGGGTCACGGTGCCCCTCGCCAAGCTGCCGCGCTCGGCGCACGGTTACCGCATCGCCGTCGTCAGCGACATCCACCTCGGGCCCGTCCTCGGGCGCGCCCACACCCGGCGGATCGTCGACACGATCAACCGGACGCGGCCGGATCTGATCGCTGTCGTCGGTGACCTCGTCGACGGTTCCGTCGCCGACCTCGGCACGGCCGCCGAGCCCCTGGCCGGGCTCCAAGCCCGCCACGGCAGCTACTTCGTCACCGGGAACCACGAGTACTTCTCGGGCGCCGCCCAATGGGTCGACCATGTGCGGGAGCTGGGTCTGCACCCGCTGGAGAACGCCCGGGTCGAGATCGACGGCTTCGACCTCGCCGGAGTCAACGACGTCGCGGGCGAGAGCGAGGGCCAGGGCCCGGACTTCGTACGCGCACTCGGCGACCGGGACCGCAGCCGTGCCTCCGTCCTCCTCGCCCACCAGCCCGTTGTCATCCATGACGCCGTCGAGCACGGCGTCGACCTCCAGCTCTCCGGGCACACCCACGGCGGTCAGCTCTGGCCCGGCAACCTCCTCGCCGAGCTGGCCAATCCGACGGTCGCCGGGCTCGAACGCTACGGCGACACCCAGCTCTACGTCTCGCGCGGCGCGGGGGCCTGGGGTCCGCCCGTGCGGGTGGGCGCGCCGTCCGACATCACGGTCGTGGAGCTCGCTTCCCGGCAGGCGTAGCGCCCGCACCGGTGTGCATGAAATACGCACAGGATCATCACAGTCAGCGACGAAATCTCCTGGTCGAAGGAGCTAATTCAGCCATTTCGGACGCGCCTGGTTTCAAGTGCCGAACAAAAGGCTGTGAGTGTCCGATTTACTCTTCCAGATGTGAAAATCGTGTGATTAGGTAGGCGCGAGCATGCGGTGATGTGCGTGTCTGAGCACATCTGCCGAGGTGGGGCTGGTAAGGGAGAGCACGGCAATGCGGTCGATCCGGGTACGGATTCTCGCGATATTCGCGGTATTGGTCATCGCAGGCGTCGGCGCCTGGCAACTGCTTCCCTCGGACGAGGTGAAGAAGGACCCCATCACGGTCGGTACGACGGACGAAGTCACCTCACTGGACCCGGCCGGTGCGTACGACGCCGGTTCCTGGGCGATCTACAGCAACCTGTACCAGTCCCTCATGAGCTTCAAGTCCGGTGCGATCGTGCCGGAACCCGACGCGGCCGAGAGCTGTGGCTTCATCGGGCAGAAGCTCCAGACGTACCAGTGCAAGCTCCGCGACGACCTGACGTTCTCCAACGGCCGGAAGCTCACGGCGAAGGACGTCGAGTACTCCTTCGAGCGGATGCTCAGGATCAAGACGGACGTCGGCCCCTCGGTGCTGTTCCCGAGCCTCAAGTCGGTCGTGGCCGACGGCCGTACGATCACCTTCAACCTCTCCGCGCGCGACGCGACGTTCCCGCAGAAGCTGGCCACCGGAGCCGGATCGATCGTCGACCGCGAGCAGTACCCGGACGACACGCTGCGCTCCGGGAGCCAGGTCGACGGCTCGGGGCCGTACGTGCTCAAGGCGTACGAGCCCGGTGTCAGTGCCGAACTCGTGCCCAACCCCACGTACAAGGGTGCGCTGAAGAAGACCGGCGTGCCGGTCACCATCCGCTACTACAAGGGATCCGAAGAGCTCCTGACGGCGTGGAACGCCTCGGTGCTCGATATCACGCACCGTCAGCTGCCGCCCGCGAGGCTCGCCGAGCTGAACCCGGCCGACCCCGACCTGCGGATCACCGAGGCGGACAGCGCCGAGATCCGCAACCTCGTCTTCAACGTCCGTGAGGGCGCCCCGCTGGCGAACAAGAAGGTCCGCCAGGCCATCGCGTCGATCATCGACCGAGGCCCGCTGGTGACCGACGTGTACAAGAGCACCGTCGAACCGCTCTACTCGCTGATCCCGCAGGGCTACATCGGGCACAGCACCCCGTTCTTCGACGCGTACCCGCAGCCCGACGCCAAGCGCGCCAAGAAGCTGATGCAGGAAGCCGGCGTGCAGACGCCGCTGCACATCACCTTCGCCTACCGCGCCGACTCCGCGTACACGAAGGAGACCGCGGAGCTGCGCCGCCAGCTGGAGAAGGACGGCCTGTTCAAGGTCTCGGTGAAGGCCGTGGAGTGGCAGGACTTCCAGAAGGGGTACGCGGCGGGCGACTACGACGCGTACACCGTCGGCTGGCTCCCCGACTACCCGGACCCCGACACCTTCAGCCAGCCGCTGGTCGGCCGCGAGAGCAGCCTCCACAACGGCTACATCAGCAAGAAGATGGACGCGCTGATCACGTCGACGCTCCAGTACAGCGACCGCAGCCGCACCTCGTCCGACTTCAAGGAACTCCAGGCGCTGGTCGGTGAGGACGTGCCGCTCGTACCGCTGTGGCAGAAGAAGGACTACGTCGTCAGCAAGACGGACGTGTCCGGTTCGCAGTACCTCTCGGACGGCACCGGCATCTGGCGCCTGTGGGAACTGAACTGGATCTGACCGGCCCGTTCGCGCAGCGGCCCCGTACCTTCCTCAAGGGGAAAGTGCGGGGCCGCTTCGCGTTCACGGTGGGTGCCCTAGGACCTCTTGCGGGCCGTGGCCGTCTCGGCCATGCCCGGCAGGAAGTCCGTGAACAGCTCGTGCACTTCGTGGACCAGCGGCCGGAGCACCCGGAACCGGGCGAGGGCGACGCCCCGGGTGGTGAGGCGGGCGCCGCGGGCCGCGAGGCGGCGGCTGCGCTCGCGCTCCGGTGAGCGGTCGAACACCCAGTACAGGACGAGTCCCATCTGGGAGAGCCACATCAACTCGGGGAGGATGTCCTCGAGTTCCGCGGGGATCTTCGCCTTGGAGCCGGCCAGTACCTCGCGGTGAATCGCGATGGATGCCTCGCGGGCGGGCTCCGACTCGGCGGAGAAGGGGCTGAGCGGGCTCTCCGGATCGGCGGCGTTCTTGAAGAACTGCGCCGCGAACTCGTGGTACGGGGCCGCGATGTCCAGCCAGGCCGTCAGCACCCCGGCGAGCCGGGTCTCCAGGTCCGTCTCCTTGTCCAGGACCTCACGGACCGCCGCCCCGTGTTCGGCGCCGATCCGGTCGTAGAAGCCCTGGACGAGGTGTTCCTTGCTGGCGAAGTAGTAGTAGGCGTTGCCGACGGAGACACCGGCCTCCTTGGCGATGGCCCGCATCGTCGTCTTGTCGAAGCCGCGCTCCTGGAAGAGCCGGAGCGCCGTTTCGAGGATGAGGGTGCGGGTCTGCTCGCTCTTCTGGGCCTTGACCGGCTTGGCTTCTTTCCCGCTGTGTTCGTCCGTCACGCCCGTCACGCCCGGCTCGTCCGTCTCATCTCGTTCGTCGCTCGCCACGGCCCCAAGGCTAGCCGCCCGCCCCGTTGCCCAGAACCGGGACCTCGCAGGCCGCGCCCTCGCCGCCGCACGGAGCGGCGGTCACCGAGCGGTACTTCGCGGCGGCGAGCACCGTCGCCCGCGCGAAGGGCCGGCCCGCCGGGGTGGTCAGCCAGTGGGCCCGGTGCCGGTGCTCGGCCAGCGCCCAGAGGCAGACGATCCACGCGGAGGTCCCGCGGTAGATCTGGCCCCGGTCGCCGATCACCGTGATCTCGGTGAGCGTGCTCGCGTGGTCGAGCCCGGGGAAGCGCCGGCGCGCCTCCTCGGAGGCGGCCGGCACGAGGTCCAGCGGGACGAGCTGACGCTGCTTCAGCAGCCAGTGACGCACATGGATACAGAGCGAGCACTGGGCGTCGTACAACACGGTGAGCCGTGCGACGGGGGTGCGCGGTCCGCCGGTGGTCACCTGAGTCACCTCCCGGCGGCCGGTGCGGCCCACGGGCCCTGGTTCGCCGGTCCGGTCCAGCCCTGCGGCGGTACGGGCGGGGTCTGCTCGCGCTCCATCAGACCGCGGCGGCGGATCTTGTTGAGTACGTAGACGTTGCCGAGGTGCATCCCGCCGAGGACCAGCAGCACGACGCCGACCTTCGTCGACAGCGCGTCGAAGAGCTGCCTGGCGTCGGTCACGCTGTCGGCGTTCTTCAGATAGAGCGTCACGAAGCCCAGGTTGACCAGGTAGAAGCCGACCACCAGCAAGTGGTTGACGGCATCGGCCAGCTTCTCGTTGCCGTGCAGGACGTCGGCCAGGAACACCTTGCCGTTGCGGCTGAGTGTGCGGGCGACCCAGATCGTGAGGGCGACGCTGATCAGCAGGTAGATGACGTAGGCGACAACAGTGAGGTCCATGCCCCGAGCTCCCTTGAACGTGTTCAAAAGCTGTTGTCATGGACTGTAGACCTATCTTTGAACATGTTCAAGACGGCAGTTCGGTGGCGGTTCAGGGCGTGCCGGCCGTGGAGCGTTCCGGCGTCGGCGCCGCCGTGTCCGCGGGTGTGAACCTCCGTACGCCCGGCACGGCGGCCGTGGCCAGGCAGGCCACCGCGACCGTCACGGCCGCCGCGGCGAGCGGGACTTCGGCGCCCCAGGCGGCTGCGGCGAGCGGCGCCAGCACGTACCCGAGGGGCATCGCGCCGAGCGAGAGCAGCCAGTCGTACGAGGTCACCCGGGCCAGCGCGTGGGCGGGCACGGCCGACTGGACCGAGGTGTCCCAGACCGGGCCGAGGAAGCCGAGACCGGCCAGGGCGACGCCGTACGCGGTGATGGTCAGCCAGGCAGGGGCGGACGCGGCGAGCAGGGCGAGCGGCAGGGCGTACGTGGCGAGGCCCAGGTTGGCGGCCAGTACGGGGCGGCGCGGCCGGGCCCGGCCCGCGAGCAGCGAGCCGAGCAGCAGGCCCACCGCGCCGACCTGGAGCAGGGTGATCCAGATTCCCCGGCCGCCGGGTTCGCGGAGAGCGAGGGCCGGGCCGAGCGTCATGAGGACCGCGGCCGCCCCGTTCCAGGCGGCGTGGGCGACGAGGCTGGTCCAGTACCAGTCGCGGGAGCGCACCTCGCCCCAGCCCTCCTTGAGGTCGGCGAGCAGGGAGCGCCGGGGGATCGGCACGTGCCGGACCTTGATCGCGGCCAGCAGTGCGGCGCTGACGGCGAAGCTCGCGCCGTCCAGCACGAAGGCCCAGCCGGGGCCCACGGTGAGGATCAGGGTCCCGGCGACCGCCGGGCCGCCGAGGCGGGTCGCGCTGCCGGTCACGGCCATCAGGGAGTTGGCGCGCAGGAGCCCCCGGGGCGCCACGGTGCCCCGGATCAGCGGCGCCACGGTCGGCATGGCGAAGGCGCCGGCGGCGCCGCCGAGCGCCTCGGCCACCGCGAGCTGCCACAGCTGCGGGGCGCCGCCGAGGAGCTCGACGCCGACGAACACCTGGGTGGCGCACCGGACGAGATCGGTGGCGAGGGCGACCGTACGGGCGTTGAAGCGGTCGCCGACGACGCCGCCCAGGGGTAGCAGGAGGAGCTTGGGGATCAACGCGCAGGCCAGGACCAGGGCGAGGGCTCCGGTCGATCCGGTGGCCTCGTAGACGGCCACGGTGAGCGCGGCGGGGATGGCGGCGTCGCCGAGCAGGGAGAGGGTTCGCCCGGCGAAGAGCAGGCGGAAGGCGCGCGTGCGCAGGGGGTGTGGCATGGGACGCAATGTATTTCGGTGACGAACTATTCGTCAAAGAAATATTCGGTACCGAAATATCACGGCCGACAGGCGTACGCTTTCTGTATGGAGCAACGTGACTGGACCGACCGACACGTGGAGCGCTGGCAGCCCGTGCTGCCCGACCTCGACCCCGATATCGAGGGCGCGGTCACCCGGATGAACAAGCTCTCCGTGCATCTGCGCCGCGTACGGGAACAGGCTTTGCTCGACTTCGAGCTGGACCGTCAGGAATTCGACACCCTGCACAAGCTCGCCGGACGCGGCGGCACGGCCGCCCCCTCCGAACTCGCCGCCGACCTGGACCTCGCCCCGGCCTCCGTCACCGGTCGCCTGGACGCCCTGGAGCGCAGGGGCTTCGTGCGGCGGACACCGTCCACCCAGGATCGGCGGCGGGTCGTCGTGGAGCTCACCGAGGAGGGGCACTCGACCTGGCTGGGAGCGATGGACTTCCTCGGGAACGAGGAGTCCCGGCTGCTCGGCGTGCTCGGCCCCGACGAACGGGTCCTGCTCAACGACATGCTGCGGCGCGTCATGCTGGTCGCGGAGGACCGGGGTTGATACGCGGTCTGCTCAGGCGCTCATCGAGCGGGCCGAGTTGAGCTGGGCCATGACCATCGGGAAGGTCTCCGGGCCCATCGCCGGGATCAGCGTCGCATGGTGCCTGCCGCCGCTGGTGACCGTGACCTGGATGAAGCCGGTGGTCCTCCGCTCTTTCATCAGGAGGAAGAGCAGACCGATCAGACACACCAGCGCGAAGACGATCGCGAGCACGATCGCGACGGTCGGGATCTTCTCCTCCGTGCGCGACATGTCGGTGGCCGTCCACATCGCACCCTTGAGGGGCATGGTCCCGGACGGCGTCACGATCGAGTCGTTCATGACGGTGATGTCGCCGAACGCCAGCATCGGCACCCCGCCCTGCATCCCCATCTGCTGCGGAAGGTGATGGCCGGGCATCGTCGGCTGGCTGTGACCGGCCACCGGGTAGCCGTAACCGGGCCCGGGCTGAGCCGCGTTGTCCGGCAGGGGCTGCGGGTAGCCGTAACCGGGAGTGGCACCGGCCGGATAGCCGTACCCCTGCCCGTCGGGCATCGTGGGCGGATTACCGGGCTGCTGCGGCGGTCCCCACGTGTACGAGTCGTCCGCGTAGGGATTCGGATCGCTCAAAGCATTCCCCGTTCTCTTCTCGTCACAAGCTCCGCACGACCGTACCGCCCACATAGGGCGGGCGCAGCAGGGGCCCCGTTCTCCGCAGTGTCACTGCGGAGAACGGGGCCCCTGAGCAATACATGAACCAGGAGGAGATCAGAAACGACGCGTGATCAGCGCGCGCTTCACTTCCTGGATCGCCTTCGTGACCTCGATGCCACGCGGGCAGGCGTCCGTGCAGTTGAACGTCGTGCGGCAACGCCACACACCGTCACGGTCGTTGAGGATCTCCAGGCGCTGCTCGCCGCCCTCGTCACGCGAGTCGAAGATGAAGCGGTGCGCGTTGACGATCGCCGCCGGGCCGAAGTACTGCCCGTCGTTCCAGAACACCGGGCACGAGGACGTGCACGCGGCGCACAGGATGCACTTGGTGGTGTCGTCGAAGCGCTCGCGGTCCTCGGAGGACTGCAGACGCTCGCGGGTCGGCTCGTTCCCCTTGGTGATGAGGAAGGGCATGACATCGCGGTAGGCCTGGAAGAACGGGTCCATGTCGACCACGAGGTCCTTGAGGACCGTGAGGCCCTTTATGGCCTCGACCGTGATCGGCTTCTCCGGGTTCAGGTCCTTGATCAGCGTCTTGCAGGCGAGCCTGTTCTTGCCGTTGATCCGCATCGCGTCGGAGCCGCAGATCCCGTGCGCGCAGGAACGGCGGAAGGTCAGCGTGCCGTCCAGCTCCCACTTGATCTTGTGAAGGGCGTCGAGGACACGCTCCTTCGGGTCGATCGAGATCTGGAAGTCCTGCCACTGGGCCTCTTCCGAGACCTCGGGGTTGAAGCGGCGGATCCGGAAGGTGGCCGTGATGTACGGGGAGTCGGCGAAGCCGGCCTCGGGCTCGGGAGCCTTGTCGGACTTCTCCAGGGTGGGGGTAGCCATCAGTACTTACGCTCCATCGGCTGGTAGCGGGTCTGGACGACCGGCTTGTAGTCGAGCCGGATCGACTCGGTGCCGTCGTCGGCGACCTCGCGGTACGCCATGGTGTGGCGCATGAAGTTGACGTCGTCGCGGTTCGGGTAGTCCTCGCGGTAGTGACCGCCGCGGGACTCCTTGCGGGCCAGCGCGGACGTCGCCATGACCTCGGCCAGGTCGAGCAGGTTGCCCAGCTCGACGGCCTCCAGGAGGTCGGTGTTGAACCGCTTGCCCTTGTCCTGGATGGACACGTTCAGGTAGCGCTTCCGCAGCTCGGCGATCTTGTCGACGGCCGTCTTGATGGTCTGCTCGGTGCGGAACACCATCACGTTGGCGTCCATGCACTCCTGCAGCTCCAGGCGGAGCGTCGCGACGCGCTCGGTGCCCGTCGAGTTCCGCAGGCGCTCGACCTGGTCGATGACGAGCTGCGCCGGGTTCTCGGGAAGCTCGACGTAGTCGTTCTTCGCGGAGTACTCGGCGGCGGCGATGCCCGACCGGCGTCCGAAGACGTTGATGTCGAGGAGCGAGTTGGTGCCCAGACGGTTGGCGCCGTGCACGGACACGCACGCGACCTCGCCCGCGGCGTACAGGCCCGGGACGACGGTGGTGTTGTCCGAGAGGACCTCACCCTGGACGTTGGTCGGGATGCCGCCCATGGCGTAGTGCGCGGTCGGCTGGATCGGGATCGGGTCCGTGTAGGGCTCGATGCCGAGGTACGTACGCGCGAACTCCGTGATGTCCGGGAGCTTCGCGTCCAGCTGCTCCGGCGGGAGGTGCGTGAGGTCGAGGTAGACGTGGTCGCCCTCGGGACCGCAGCCGCGGCCCTCACGGATCTCCGTGTAGATGGAGCGGGACACGACGTCACGGGACGCGAGGTCCTTCATGACGGGCGCGTACTTCTCCATGAAGCGCTCGCCGTCCTTGTTGCGGAGGATGCCGCCCTCACCGCGGGCGCCCTCCGTCAGCAGGATGCCCATGCGCCAGATGCCCGTCGGGTGGAACTGGAAGAACTCCATGTCCTCCAGCGGCAGACCGCGGCGGTACGCGGCGGCCTGGCCGTCACCGGTCAGGGTGTGCGCGTTCGACGTCACCTTGAAGAACTTGCCGGTGCCGCCGGAGGCGAAGATGATCGACTTCGCCTGGAAGACGTGGATCTCGCCGGTCGCCAGCTCGTACGCCACGACGCCCGCGGACTTCTTGACTCCGTCGACCTCCTGGAGCAGGAGGTCCAGGACGTAGAACTCGTTGAAGAACTCCACACCCTCCTTGACGCAGTTCTGGTACAGCGTCTGGAGGATCATGTGGCCGGTGCGGTCCGAGGCGTAGCAGGACCGGCGGACCGGGGCCTCGCCGTGGTTACGGCTGTGACCGCCGAAGCGGCGCTGGTCGATCTTGCCCTCGGGCGTGCGGTTGAACGGCAGGCCCATCTTCTCCAGGTCGAGGACGGAGTCGATGGCCTCCTTCGCCAGGATCTCGGCGGCGTCCTGGTCGACCAGGTAGTCGCCGCCCTTGATCGTGTCGAAGGTGTGCCACTCCCAGTTGTCCTCTTCCACGTTGGCGAGCGCGGCGGCCATGCCGCCCTGCGCTGCGCCCGTGTGGGAGCGGGTGGGGTAGAGCTTCGTCAGCACGGCGGTGCGGCTGCGCTTGGTCGACTCGATGGCCGCGCGCATGCCGGCGCCGCCGGCGCCGACGATGACGGTGTCGTACTTGTGGATCTGCATGGTTTCCTCTGGTCCCTCTGTCCCGGCGCCTAGCGGATGTTCGGGTCGAAGGTGAAGATCACCAGCGTGCCCAGCAGGACGGTGAACACCGTGGCGGTGTACAGGAGCATCTTCAGCCAGAAGCGGGTGTTGTCCCGTTCGGCGTAATCGTTGATGACCGTACGGAGGCCGTTGGCACCGTGCAGCATGGCGAGCCACAGCATGGTGAGGTCCCAGGCCTGCCAGAACGGCGAAGCCCAGCGGCCCGCCACGAAGGCGAAGCCGATCTTGGACACGCCGCCGTCCAGCACGAGCTGGATCAGCAGGTGGCCGAGGACCAGAACGACCAGCACGATGCCCGACAGGCGCATGAAGAGCCAGGCGTACATCTCGAAGTTGGTGCGCGACCCCTTGGGCGTCTTGCCTGTCCGCTTGCGCGGGGGCTCGATGACCGGGGCCGGGTGGTCGACGTCGTAGAGGCTCACGCCCTCGACATCGCCGATCGCGGAAGTGCTCTCGGTGGACATTGGCATCAGCTCCCGAAGACTTCGCGTACGGCGTGACCGAGGACGGGATACAGCGCCCCGACCATCAGCACGACCCAGATGCCCAGCACGGTCCAGAGCATCTGCTTCTGGAAGCGCGGGCCCTTGGCCCAGAAGTCAACGGCGACGATGCGGAGACCGTTCAGCGCGTGGAAAAGAATGGCGGCCACGAGGCCGTATTCGAGGAGCGCGACAAGCGGCGTCTTGTACGTGGCCACGACGTCGTCGTATGCCTCGGGAGAGACACGCACGAGAGCGGTGTCCAGGACGTGTACGAACAGGAAGAAGAAAATGAGGACACCGGTGACTCGATGAGCCACCCATGACCACATGCCTTCCCGGCCGCGGTACAGCGTTCCAGCCGGCACGGAAGAACCCTCCGGGAGCGGGGATTGGGGTCGGCCGGCTTGACTGTCGGTCTGACCCGGCCGGGTACGGTCC
Organism: Streptomyces sp. NPDC057136; assembly: GCF_042670885.1. NCBI lineage: Bacteria > Bacillati > Actinomycetota > Actinomycetes > Kitasatosporales > Streptomycetaceae > Streptomyces > Streptomyces sp. NPDC057136. The sequence goes on along the minus strand of NZ_JBHUUV010000024.1, from coordinate 62,693 downwards.
ACCGGCCCCGGCCATCGTAGCGACGCTTTGTCGGTTCGTTCGCCCCGGGGCCTCTGGTGTGATCAAAGTGGCAATCAAACAGGCACGGACGGGCTAGAGCATCCCAAAGGGCACACCCGCGACCGGGCCCCTCATCAGGTCCTCGTCCGTCACCAGCTCGATGATGCGCTCCCGGGCGAGCCTCCGCATCTCGTCCGCCGTGACGGCCCGCTCCTCGTCCGGGTCGTGCGCCAGTCGGGTCCTGATCCCGGCGAGCACCTGATCCACGTGCTGGGAGGGGCGGTGGGCGGCCAGGCTGATCACGAAGACATGGCCGAACCGGCTCTCGTACGCGGCGTGGGCGGCCCGGAGCGCGAGGTGCGCGGCGCGCGGCGCGGCGTGGTGGAGGCAGGGGGCGGTCTCTCCGGCGAGCGCCTCGGCTATATCCGTGGGAGACAGGTCGTAGCCGGCTTCGTCGGAGGCGGCGAGCAGGGCGTCGAGATCCGGGTACGGGCGGTGGGCGGCCATCCGCAGGGCCCAGCGGTGGCTGCCGCAGCACTCCAGGAGCGCGGCCTCGGCCTCGGCGTGCGGCGCGGTGTTGAAGCGGGCGAGGCCCGCGGACTGGTCGCCCGCACCGTCGCCCGCCGGTGCGGGTGCCGGTGCGGGCGTCGGCACGGGGTCCCGGGTCTGGGACGCTATGGCCGCCCGCCCGGCCCGCTGGTGCGGTCGCTTCGGCAGGCCGGCGTGGGACTCGCTGGACCTGGACAGCGTGGACTCCTCGAACGAACGACATCTGTGCCCCTGAAGAGGGGACGGAGGGCAACGAGGTTGCACGGGTGGAGAGAGCGAAGAAGGTGAAGGGAGAGACGAATGCGCCGTAACGCTAGCGAGAGAGGGCAACGGCTGTCCGAAGTACGCACGAAAATCACCCGGACGGCAGAGTTTCGGACTACTGATGTGCGGCTTCTGGACACCCGATGGATCGATCGGGGAGAAGAAGGACCGCTTTACCCTCACATATGATCTGTTGTCCCCCTATTTCGGAGGTACTGACCGATGTCGCCCTCACGCGGTGCTCTCCTGACCGGTGCCGCTGTCACGGCTGCCGCCGCCGTCGCCCTCACTGTCGTCGTCTGGCCGGACGACTCCGACGACGCGCGCAGGGGTGGCACGGCGGCGTCACCGGCCCGTGCCACCCCTTCCGCTTCCCCCTCTCCGTCGCGCAGCTATCCGCTCTCCTCCGAGCCCCGCACCATCCCCGCCGTGCGCGAGCACAAGGCCGCCCGCGGGCCGGGCTGGAAGCCCGGCCCGAGCAGCACGGTCGTCATCGCCGATGGCAGTGACGCGCTCGCGGACGAGGCCCAGCTGCTCGCCAAGGAGCTGAAGATCCGCTACCGGGGCGAGGTTTCCGCCCGCGCGGGCGATGTCGAGCTTGCGCTCGGTACCGCGGGCAAGGGCGCCCCCGAGTCGTACACCCTCAAGACCCGCGACGGGCGCGTCACGATCAGCGGCCCCGACCAGGCGGGGGTCTTCTACGGGACCCGCACCCTGAAGCAGGCCCTGCGCACCGGAGGGGTCGTGCCCGAGGGGGAGGTGCGCGACCGGCCCGACCGGCCGCAGCGCGGACTCAACCTCGACATCGCGCGCAAGTACTACACCGCGGAGTGGATCGAGGACCGGCTGCGCGTCATGGCCGACCTGAAGCTCAACCAGCTCGGACTGCACTTCTCGGACGACCAGGCGTTCCGTGTCGAGTCCGAGTCCCACCCCGAAATCGTCTCGGCCGAGCATCTGACCCGGGCCGAGGTACGCAGGATCGTGGACCTCGCCGGCGCGCTGCACATCCAGGTCGTGCCGGAGATCGACTCCCCGGGACATCTCGGCGCCGTGCTCCGCGCCCACCCCGATCTCCAGCTGCGCAACGTGCAGGGTGTGGCGTCGACCGGCTCCCTCGACATCTCGAAGCCCGGAGCAGCGAAGATCATCGACGAGCTGATCGACGAGTACACCGAGACGTTCGGCGGCTCGTACTTTCATCTCGGCGCCGACGAATACCGAGCGCTGACGGTGCAGAACCCCTCGGCCTCGTACCCGCAGCTGCTCCGTGCCGCCCAGCAGAAGTACGGCGCGCAGGCCGACATCGAGGACCTCGCCACCGGCTGGCTCAACGATCGCGCGGCAGTGGTCCGTGGCGATGACAGGACGCCCAAGGCGTGGAACGACGGGTTCTTCAACGGCGGAGCCGTCGACGCGGACAAGGACATCGAGGTCGAGTACTGGACGGGCAAGGAGATCGGGGCCCGGGAGCCGCAGGAGTATCTGAGCGAGGGGCGGCGCGTGGTCAACCTCAACGACGAGTTCCTCTATTACGTGCTCGGCGAGCCCAACCAGTTCGTCTACCCGACGGGGAAGCGGATCTACGAGCAGTGGACACCGCTCGTCCTGCGCGGCACCCAGCCGGTGAACTCCCGCTACTCCGGGCAGATCCTGGGCGGCCGGTTCGCCGTCTGGGGCGACCTGCCGAACGCGCAGACCGCGGAGCAGGTGGCGCAGGGCATCCGGATGCCGCTGCGGGCGGTCAGCCAGAAGCTGTGGGATCCGCGGACGCCGGAGCTGAGCTGGGCGCAGTTCCAGGACCTGGCCAAGGAGATCGACCGGACGGGCTGAACGGCGGCCGCATGGACGCAACCCCATGGACCGCAACCCCATGGACCGCAACCCCATGGACCGCAACCCCATGGACAGGTCCCTGTGCCGAGGGCTAGGTTCCGCTTGCCGTGCGCTCCGGGGAGGGGCCTCGGCTCATGCGCCGACTTCATGCCCTGGGGGGCTTTCGCACCATGCTCTGCACCACATGCGGCACCAGACCGTCCGTCACCGCTGACGGGCGCTGCACACTCTGCGCCGGTACCAGCACCGCTCCGCCGCACGGTCTCATGACGGCGACTCCGGTACCGATGGCCGAGTCGCGGCATCAGCTGCGTTCCCCGGAGGGGCTCGCCAAGGCCGTCGTGATCCTGCTCGCCGTCGTCATCGCGACGGACGTGCTCGCCCTCGCCGCCGGGCTGAATGTCCGCAGCCTGCTTGGTGCCGCCATCGCGGACGACTTCGAGAGCTTCGACGAGGCCGCGGCAGACCGCGCCGACTGGCTGTACGTCGGCGCCGGCTCCCTTCAGGTGATGGCGATGCTGGCCACCGCCGTCGTCTTCATCATCTGGTTCCGCCGGGTGCGGCTGAACGCCGAGGTGTTCGACGCGAGCGCGCAGCCGATGAAGCCGGGCTGGACGATCGGCGCCTGGTTCGTCCCGATCGCCAATTTCTGGCTGCCCCGCAGGATCGCGGGCGGCATCTGGACCGCAAGTGCCCAGACCAACACCGACGGCAGTTGGCGCACCGTCTCGCAGGCGCCGATGAATCTCTGGTGGGGCGTGTGGGTCTTCTCGGTGCTCATCTCCCGCTTCGCCTCCAAGCGGTACGAACAGGCCGAGCTGCCGCAGGAGATCATGGACGCGGCCGGGATGGTCCTCGCGTCCGACGCACTCGACATCGTGGCCGCGGCGCTGGCGATCCACTTCGTCCGCACGCTGACTCGGATGCAGGGGGAGCGGGCCGCCTTCGGTACGTCTCCGCGGTGACCTGAATTCGCCGTCCGTATCCCGACGTACCCCTGCCCCGAAAGCCAACGCATCCGTAACCAGTGACGATTTTCGGCCACTCGGCGCAGTACGGGGCAAGGGGGATACCACGCCCCGGACGAGGGAGACGTTGATGAGCCTGCTGGAACGGATCGCCGAGGCGGACGAGCGGGGGCTGGCCGCGAGTGCGCTCGCCTGCCTCGAACGCTGTCTGCCGCCCGCCGCCGTCGGCGGCGGCGAATCCGAACCGCTGCGCCCGCTCTGGGCGAGCTGCGAGGACGGCCGCGCATGGGCCGACCGGCTGACGGACGCGCGTGCGGCGATGGCAGGTGTGGACGAGGCGGCCTCGCCCGTACCGGAGATGCTCGGCGCCGCCCCGTCCGACTGGGCCGCCGAACCGCTGCGGGAGTGGGCGCGGACCTGCTCGCTGCTCTCGCTGGAGTTCCACCGCCGGTTCGACATGCCCGTCGGCGGCGACGTCGCCGAGGACCCCGCCGAGCAGCTGAAGCGCTGGAGCGCGGGTGACGCACGGTGTGCCGGGCCCCTCGTGGCGGGGGAGCTCCGGCGCCAGACCGAGATCCTGGAGACCCTCGCGGAGTCCGCGGACCCGGCGGGTGGCGCGAGCGGCCTGCGCGGCGCCCTGGAGCGGTCGACCGAGGGCCGGCGCGTGCTGCGTGCGGTGATGTCGCGCCGGGCGCGCGGCCGGGCCTGACCGAAGCGCCCCGGACGCAGGCCGAAGCGCCCCGGACACAGGCCGGAGCCCCTCGGGTCAGGCCGAGGGGCTCCGGTGTCGGTGTGCGCACACGGGGCGCGGACCGGCGGGGTGTTGCGGGTCGGGCGTTACGGGGCCAGGACGTTCAGCCCGATCCGGATGCCCTTGGGCGAACCCAGCTGGTACGTCCCGTAGTACACGCTGGTCGAGGGCAGGATGCCCTGGCCGACGATGTTGTCGAGCTGGAGCACGGTGCCGTTGTCGGCGTCCTCGCCGTCCGCACCGAGGGCCATGTCCGCCCGGGTGTCGCCCGTGAGGTCCGCCAGTGAGACGGACGAACCGAGCCGGTCGTCGGTCTCGCTGACCCCGGGAATGTCCGTGGTGTCCTGCCCGATCACGACGGACCCTGTGCTGGTGGGCCCGGTGGCCGAGCCGCGGACCAGGAGGGCGGTGCCGGCGTTGGTGCGGAGCGTGCCGGAGCGGGAGATGTCCTTGCCCGGGATTCCGGTGAGGATGTCGGCGTAACCGTCGAGGTTGACGTCGCCGACGGAGACCGACCAGCCCATGTTGTCGCCGCTATTGCCGACGCCGGGCACACCATAGGTGTCCTGGTGGTACAGCTTGCGGCCGGTCGAGGTGAGACCGGTCGAGGAGCCGTACACGACGGTGACGGCGCCGCCCTTGGCGGTGTGGCCGGACTCGCTGTTGTACGGCTGGCCGACCACGAGGTCGGTGGCGCCGTCGCCGTTGACGTCACCCGCGGCGAGCGAGCGTCCGCCGGGCACGGCGAGCACGCCGACCCGCTGGAGTCCGGTCGCGGAGCCCTTCAGCCACAGCAGCCGGCCGAGGCCGCCCGGGTCGCGGAAGCCGACGGCGACGTCCGTGTAGCCGTCCTTGTTGAAGTCGCCGGTGGCGGAGGTCGGGTAGCCGACGGCGCCGGTGTACGCGGACGAGCCCAGGTAACCCGCCTTCGGGGACCCGCTCCTGCTGTCCCAGGTCCACCAGCGGCCGGGCTTTCCGGGGGCTACGGAGAAGACGTCGTCCATGCCGTCGGCGTTGAAGTCGCCCGCGGCGACCGCGTAGCCGAGCTTGTCGCCGCCGACGCGGGACGAGCTAGTGATCGCGTGGCCCTTGCCGGTGGTGAGGCCGGGGCCGTACATCGCGACGACCGTGCCGTTGTCGGACTGCGAGATGTCCTCGCCCGGCGCACCGATGACCAAGTCCGCGTGGCCGTCGCCGTTCAGGTCGCCCCAGGCGTTGGAGTAACCGAAGTAGTCATAGGCCTCGTTGCCGCCGGGTACGCCGGCGCTGCCCTGGTCGAGCGTGCGCTTCGTGGCCGCGTCGGGGCCGTTCTGACTGCCCGGCAGCACGGTGACCCGGCCGGCGCTGCCCGACACCTTGTGGAGGCCGACGATCAGGTCGCTGATGCCGTCGCGGTTGAAGTCGGCGGTCGGGACTGCCGAGTTGCGGCCCGCTCCGGTGGCGAAGGCGCGGATCGCGGGCAGCTTGTTGTACAGGTTGAGGCCGGGGCACTCGGTGGCGAAGCCGTCGCGGTGACCGGAGATCGTCTTGAGCGTGGCCTGCTGGCCCTTCTTGTACACACCGGTGTCGGCGGCGGCCGTCAGGGTGACCGAGCCGTTCGGGCTAACGCCGTACTGGCCGAGCTTCCACGCGGCCACGCGTGCGGCCGAGTTGAGGGCCGCCGGGGTGGGCTTGCCCGTCTCGAAGTTGCCCAGCAGCGCGATGCCGGTGGAGTACGAGTTGAAGCCGTACGTGTGCGCGCCGAGGACGGGCAGGTCGGCGCCGCCCTCACGGCCCTCGAAGATCTGACCGCACTTGTCGACGAGGAAGTTGTAACCGATGTCCTTCCAGCCGTCGTAGTCGTCGGCCGTCGTCGCGGTGTCCTTGCCGCGCGGGGTGACGTGGTAGGCGTAGATACCGCGGATGAGCGCGGCGGACTCGGCGCAGCTGTAGTCGTTCGAGCCCACCGTGTGGTGGACGAACACGGCCTGGACCTTCTCGATGTACTCGGGGTCGCTGTAGTTCGTCGCGAGCGACTTGTCCGGGCCCCAGCCGGCGCGCAGCGTCATCGCGGGCCGGTTCACCGTGGAAGGCGGCGCGGTCGGGACGGTCGGCGTGGGCGACGGGGTGTCGGTCGGGGTCGCGGTCGGCGAGGTGGTGTCCGTCGGCGTGGCGGTGGCCGTCTCGGTGGCCGTCTCCGTCGGCGCCGCCGTCGCGGTCTCCGAGGCTGTTTCGCTCGGCGTCTCGCTCGGCGTTTCGCCCGGGGTCTCGCTGTCCGTCGGAGTGGGCGTCACGGTCTCCTCGACGGCGAACGACGCGTTCTGCGCGTCGGCGCCCGGCGCCGCGGCCTCCTTGGCGGTGACGCCCGGGTCGACCAGTGACAGTTCGAGACCCTTGGGCAGCCCGTCGGCGGCGGTGCCGTCGGCACGTACGACCCGCGCCTCGACGGCGTCGGAGGGCCCGACCCACAGCGGTTCGGACATGCCGGGCAGCTTCGCCTCGTCGTCGTCACGCTCCGCGCCGAGGTGCTGCTCCAGGTGTACTTCCAGCCAGTTGCTCCACTGGCCGGTCTCACGGCTGCGGGTGCGTACCTCCGCCTTGCCGTCGACCGTCGCCTCCGGGTCCGCCCAGATGACGCCGACCATCGAGAAGGGGTCGGTGTCGGTACGCGGCAGGGCACGCTTGGAGTCGCCCGTGCCCTTGAGCGTCAGCTCGTGGACCGATGCCTTACGGGCCTTCGCCCCTTGATCCTCGGGAGCATCGGGATTGGCTATGGCGACGGTGACCGCCCCCGCGCCACCGAGCACGACCGCACCGATGGTCAGCCAGGCGCGGCGCTTCAAGCTCATCGGTCTGTACGCATGTGAACTGCGCGGTCTCAAATGCCCCACTCCTCAATAGAGTTCAAATACCCATAAGTTCTCTTTTTGGCCTCGCCCGTCACACGAGCGCCCCGCAATACCCAGCGGTGCTTGAGGATTAAACGTCACCCCGAACCCCGCTGGAGTGACACGGATCACGAAGGAAGAATGACTCGCCCAGGACGGCAAGGTGTTCCGCCTCGCAGGTACCGACGGTGACTGCGCCCTCCTCGAATTCCGTCCGCACCGCATCGACCTGCGGCGGGAAGTCTTCTTCGTCCGGGCTTCCATCGTCCTGGCTCCCCAGCGCGGTTGGCTGTACCGCAAGCACTGGGAGCAGATGCGAGAGCGGCCCGCGCTCCCGGCCGAGGCCGTGGCCGAGTGGGAGTTGATTCCGCCGGTCGCGGTCGCGTGGGAGCCCGGGGCGGACATGCCGGCCCGGAGCTACTGGGCGTACGGAGCGGGGATCGAGCCGGAAGACTGCGCTCGTGAGCTGGCCCGGACCCTGCGCGAGGAGACCGTTCCCCGGATGCGGCGGCTGCTCGACCGGGCCGCGCTGCGCGCGGAAATCAGGGACCCGGCGCCGGACATCCGCCGTCGGCGTCCGCCGGGCTGGGCCGAGGTCCTCCTGGACGTGGACCAAGTGGCTCCGGCCGACCTGGAATCACTGTTCGAGAAGGTCGAGACGGACTATCCCCTCGCGGAGGAGCTTATCGACCGGGCCCGTGCGTATGCGGCGGCCCACAGTGCGAACCGGTAGGGAGGCGCTGCCTGGTGGTGAAGCGTACCGGGCGTCGGACCGGTATCCGAGCAGGGGGCCGGGGCCGCAGCCCGTTCTTCGCGGTTAGGATCCACTGGCTCGTCACTGCGTGATCCGTGAGAGGTCCGCAGGGCGGTGCCGAACCGTGGGGGTTTCCAGGTCATGTCCGTTCCGCAACTGCGTTCGCCGGCAGGGCTCTCGTACGCCGCCGTGGCCCTGCTCGGTCTCTGCGCGCTGACCGACGTCTTCGAGGCCCTGCTCGGCCTCTCCGCGATGGCGCAGTCCGGCCTCGTCGTGAACCCTGGCCGCTTCGACACGCTCTACGAGGTGCTCGTGGGGATCCAGGGGCTCGCTAACGTCGCCTGCGGGATCGTCTTCTGTGCCTGGTTGTGGCGGGTCCGGGTCAATGCCGAGGTCTTCCGTCCCGACGGCCACAAGCACAGCCGCCCCTGGATCTGGTGGGGCTGGTTCGTCCCGTTCGTCAATTTCTGGTACCCGCGCCGCATCGTCGTGGACATCTGGCGGGCCGGTACAACCGAGCGGTCCGGCCCGTCGGGAACGGGCCTCGTCAATCTCTGGTGGGGCTTCTGGCTGGTATCTCAGGGCGTGATGCTGGCAGCCCCTGAAATGGCTGAGAAGGACATGGGGACTCCCACTTTCGACACTGCGGTCACATATGCGGTCGGCTACTCGCTCCTCGACCTCACTGCCGCCTGCCTGGCCGTCGCGATGGTCCGCAGGATGACCTCGATGCAGCACGAGAAGGCCATGGCGGGTCCATCGCTCAGTCCTGAGCCCGCATAGAACATCACCCGGCGCCGGTCCATGCGGGACAGCTACAGGCCTCGGTAGACGTCGCTCCGATTGCCGACGGTCAGTACCCACAGGATCAATTGACCGTCTTCGATGGTGTACGCGGCGCGGTAGTCGCCGACTCGCAGCCGCCAGCGTCCCGGATGTCCCTGGAGAGCTTTGGTGTCGAAGGCGGTGACATCTCCTGCGTCGAGTGCCCTCTGTAGTTCAGTGAGGCGGATGAGGACGCGCAGTGCATCCTGGCGGGGGATTTTGAGCAGATCCCGCTGGGCGTGCGGGGTGAACCGCGTGACGTAGCCCATGGGGTCAGGGAGCGGAGCGGAGGAGGTTGGCCATCTCTTCCAGGGAGACCGAGCCGTCCGTGCCTTCGGACTCGGCCTCGTCGGCGAGTCGGTTGAGCCATTCGTCCTCGACCCGCTCGGCGAGTTGCCGCAGGCGTCGGTATTCGTCGATGTCGACCAACACTGCCTCGCTCTTTCCTCGGCGCGTGATGATGGTCGGCGTCTCGTCGCGGCGTGCTCGGTCGATGACGTCTGCGAGATGACGGCGGACCTCTGCCATGGACTCGGTAACCGGCTCGCTCATGTAGGAAATGTAGCAGATGTACATGTGCTACACGAGAAAGGCAGCGCTGTGTGACCGGCTGGTCGCGCGGTGCGGTACGGTGATCGGGTCATTACGCTCCGTGCGCATCCGCGCATGGGGCGGTCCCCGGAGGTGCTACCAACACCAGCCGAGGACCTTCACCACGAGTGGATACAGGAGTCCACCGGGATGCTTCGGCATGTTATCGCGCCGGTTCGGTGCTACACGAAGGCGGCGCACGACGTTCTGCGCCATAAGCGTCTGAACAGTGACGCGAAGATTCTGCTCCTGCATGTGCAGGGGCTTCGCGAGGAAGATGTCGACCAGGCGCTGAGTGAACACGCGCGGGATGTCGGGATCACCGGGGCCTCGTTCAAGGCGGCGAAGAAGCTGTTGGTGATGCATGGGTTCGTCCACGACATCAAAGAGTCTGTGCAGCGCGGCCGTTGGGTCACCGTGCAGGTCTACTCGAATGTTCCGCTTACGCGTGAGGACGTGGCGAGGCTGCGCGCGGAGGCGACGGCATCTCCTGGTGTGCCGATTCCGACGGTCGGTCAGCCGGGTGATCGGGCGGTCGGCGGTCTACTACCGGTAGATGAAGAACAAGGTAAGAACCTTCCCCACCCACCCCGCGAAGCGGAAGCGGAAGCGGAAGCGGAAGCCGAAGCCGTAGTTGAGGTTGATGGCGGCGAGCCCGAGCCCGAAGTGGTCGAAGGCGAGCGGGTGTTGTTGTCCTTGCGGCATGACCGGAGGGAACTGCATCTGGGCGTGCGGGAGGCCCGAGGGCTCGCTGAGGTGGCGGCTGAGTGGTTGCGGCGGGGTGTCAGTGCCGCCGACCTGCGGCGGGCGTTGGTGAGTGGGCTGCCGGAGGGTGGCGTGCGGTCGGCCGTCGGGTTCCTGCGCCACCGCCTCGTACACAAGCTGCCCGAGGCGGCACCTCGTGCGGAGCCTCGGCCGCCTGAGCCGGTGGCGGAGCTCGTTGTGTGTGCGGGACCGGGCGACGAGCATGTGTTCCGGTCCGTGCGTGGCGAGACGCACTGCGGGCCGTGCGGGCGGGAGGAGATGCGGGCGGTCTGGGCCGCCTGGAAGGAGGAGGCGGCAACCTTGCCCGAACCCCCGCCCTGGCGAGAACGCTTCGCCGCGCTGCGTGAGGCGCCAGTCTCCACGGCGTGAGCGGCGGCGACTTGGTGCTCTGTGCGGTGTTATGGGTGAAAGGTGCGCGTGGTCGCGGCCGGATCTCAGGCCGGTGCGCATCCGCCTATCGCTATCGGCTGAGGCGGCACAACAGACGCTCGGGGAGCGGTAATGGTTGTGCTGCTGGAAGCGATTCGGCCTGTTCCAGGCCGTGAGAACGAACACAGCCCCGTTCGCGTGATGTTTCCGGGCTCCTCGTCGCTGGATCAGTGTCGGCGATCGCCGGCACTGCGAGGGCAGGGGGAATCATGAGTGGGGACGAGCGGGCGGCCTTGCCCGGGGCCTCGGCGATGCGGGCCTACACATCGGCGTTCGTCACCCGGCTCACCACGCGCAACCGGCTGCCCCTGGACTACTCCGTCGCCAGTCTCCGGCTCGTCGATCTCGTCGTCGACGGCCTGCGGCGCGACCAGCCGCGGCGGGACCAGGTGGACGGAATCCTGCTGGGTCTCGGCGCGTACACGGGCGAGGTGATCGTCCGCAGGGCAGGTGGTGTGTGGGTGGACTTCGACGCCGCGCAACGGGAGTTGTTCCGGCAGACGGTGGGTGTGCGCATGCCCGACGGGCGGGTGTGGAATCCGCTCGGCAAGGTCGTCAACCGCTTCGAGTCGGGGCCCGAGGAGTCGGTGCAGCGCCTGTATCTCCTGCTGCACGGCCGCTCGGCTCGGCGAAAGGCCGTATGCGGGTAACCTGTTCGATTCCGCCGGTAAGAATCCTGTGACGTTTCTGTGCCCGTGGGCGCAGAACGGGAAGAGGGGCGCTGCCCCGACGGGGGTACGGGCTCGGCGGTAGGTGCCGGAACAGGCGTTGATTAGGGAAGTGTTGGGCACGGGCGGGGAACAGCGCCGCAAGGAGCAGTACGACGCCGAGCTCGGTGATGCCGTCGAGCGGGCGCAGCAGGGGGACGAGGGAGCATTCGCCGTCGCATACCGGCGGGTGCAGCCCGGCCTGCTGGGCTATGTGCGCGGGCTGGTGGGCGAGGACGCCGAGGACGTGACCTCCGAGGCGTGGCTCGAAATAGCCCGTGACCTCGGGCGTTTCCGCGGCGACGGGGCCGGGTTCCGCGGCTGGACCGCGATGATCGCCCGCAACCGGGCGCTCGACCACCTCAGGAAGCAGAAGCGGCGGCCCCGCACCACCATGATCGAGCAGGACGTCCTTCAGCTGCCCGGCGGACACGACACCGCCGCCGCGGCCCTGGAGACGCTCTCCACGGAAGCCGCGCTGGAGATCATCGGCACGCTGCCGCGTGAACAGGCCGAGGCCGTGCTGCTGCGGGTCGTGGTGGGATTGGACGGCGCCGCGACGGCGCGCGTACTCGGTAAGCGTTCGGGTGCCGTGCGCACTTCGGCGTACCGCGGACTCAAGAGACTGGCCGAGCAGTTGTCCCCGGGCGGGACGGGCGCTGTGACAAACAGGACGCGCCGTACGCTGAGGGATGAAGTATGAGAAACGAATCGCAGCGGCAGCCGAAAGCGCCGGAGACACCCGAACTCGCCGCGCTGCTCGCGGCGGCCCGGCGCACGGCGGCGCCCGACGCGGACGACGAGCTGCGCGCGACCGCCGCCTTCCGGGCCGCGCGGGACGGGGGAGCCCACGACGCCGTGCGGTCGCCCTGGTGGCGCCGGCGCGACGACTGGCGTCCGGTGAGGCGGTGGCGCGGAATGCGCCCGGTCCGGGTGATGCTCGGCGGGTTCGTGGTGGCGGCGACGCTGGGCGGGGTCGCGGTGGCCGCCGGTACCGGGACGCTGCCGACGCCGTTCGGTGACGGAGGGAAGGGTGCGCCGGACTCCGTACACCCCACGCGCGACACGTCGGCGACTCCCGAGGGGCACCGCTCCGGTGAGGGCGGTGCCCCTCGCGAGTCGCCGACGCCTGGCGGTGACGGTACGGGGAAGGCGGCGACGACCACGCCCGGCTTCCTCCTGCCGTCCGACGGTCCGGGCAGGGGACGGGACGAGGCCGCGCTCTGCCGGGTGTACGCCAAGCACCGGGACAGCGGGAAGGCGGTCGACTCCACCGCTTTCGCCCGTCTGAAGGCGGCCGCGGGCGAGGCGTCGGAGGCGGCGGTGAACGCTTACTGCGACGTAGTGCTCGGCCGGCCGGCACCGGGGTCGAAGGGGGCCCCGGACGGGAGCGGCAAGGCGGAGAAGGACGGGCCTGTGCCGCCGAGAGGGACGGGCGGCGGTGTCTCGGCCGGAGCGGTCGGTGGCGGTCCGAGCGGTGCCGAGATCGGCGGCAGGAACGGCGCGGCCGCCGGCTGACCGGCGTGAACGGCTTGTACGAGCCAAAGCGCTCCAGCCACCCTCGGTTGCTGCGCTGAAGTCTTCATTGCGCTACTGAAACCTCTACGGGGGCCGGCCTGCCAGCAGGATCGTGAGCGTCCCGCTGTAGCGCGAACGGCCGTCCCCGGACCTGAGGCCCGGGGACGGCTGCGTGTGTCAGGGCCAGTTGGCGGGGACGGTGCCCTGTCGCCGCCGGCATGTTCTGGTAGCCGTTGTCCTGGAACCAGCCAATGAGGGTGCCGCTGGAGTAGGAGCCGTTGTAGACACACACACGCGGGTACGAGCAGCCGTGCATGCTGGCGGCTGAGGCGGGCGAGACCCCCAGCGGGCTGAGGGCCGAGGCCAGTCCGGCGGACGTGAGCAGAGTCGCCGCCAGCTTTCTGGTCAGTTTCATGGAAACGCTCCTGATGAGGTGGCATGGGCGGAGCCGACCGCACCGGCCGGCTCCACAACGAGACTGCGGGTCCGGCCGATATCCGGCCACAGTTGACGTGAAAGTGGCGTCATCCAGGGACGTCCAACTCGCTGACCTGCTGGGACGTCGCCCGCCGAGTCGGTACGGCGGGACAACCGCGGGCGGGAGTGGCTGATCCTGTATCAGGGCGGGGTCGCCGTTCCGTGAGTGCTGTGACGGCTGATGCAGAATGAGGCCGGAAACGGAGGGTCGGCCCAACAGGCCCTGACGCGAGTGGGGGAGACATGTCGCGTTGGAAGGCGCTGCCTGTGGAACTGCATCCACACGTCCACCAGTTGATCGTGCGATTGCGCAGACTGAAGGACCGCAGCGAACTGAGCACGCGACAATTGGCGGCGAAGACGGGGTACAGCGCGAGGTCGTGGCAGCGGTATCTGAACGGCCGGACACTGCCGCCGCGGAAGGCCGTCGAGGCGATGGCCCGCATCGGCGGTGACGATCCGACCCGGCTGCTGGTGCTGCGCGAGATCGCCGCCGAACGCTGGGTGGAGGGCTGCGTGGTCACCGCCGGTGCCCCGGAGAGCGCCCCGTCGACGCCGGCACCCACGCCCACGGAGCGGCAGCCGTACGGGCGTTACCCGCGCGCCCTGGTCACGGCGGGAGCGGTGGCCCTGGTGCTGTCCGTCTCCGCGGTGCTCCTGCTGGCCGTGCGGCTCGCCGATGCCCGCGCCAAGATCGCGGACGACCGCGCCGGTACGGTCGCGGCGGCCCCGGCCACCGTGTCGGAGTCCTTGGTGCCGGTCGTCTACACCTGCCGGCTGGAGCGGCGTGACGGCCGCTGGTACGCGGGCCTCAGCCGCACCACGGACACCATCCCTCCGCTGACGTGCGGCACCACTTGCCGGGCTGCGCGATTGTCCAGTGCGGTAAGCGCCGAGCGGACGGGGCCCGGAAGCTCGCATCGGGGACGGCGCAGCGCATTGGCCTGGGAAGGTTCGGGTGGACGCCTGGCCGCTGCTGGCCACGCGTCCAGTCGTCGGGGACCCTGCGGGCTGTCGCGCCAGAAGTCTTATCTCGCTGGTGGGACGGCCCGCGTGGAGGCCAAGGAGTATGTCATGCAGGACGGGGCGTGTGATCGAGTTCCGCTTCAACGTGTGAAAACGTCCGTCAGCACCAGCTGGCGGTTCGAGCACGATCACGTGGCGGTCGTTTCTGCCGCTTGGAGGCGTGAGACCGTTCAAAGCCGGATTCGCGCTTAGCCGGGCGGAGTTGGATCACCATAGGGCACTCTGGGAACAGGGCCTCCCTTCCGGGTGGCCGGGAGGGAGCTGCGCCCATGGCATATCTCGTGGAACTTCCGCTCAGCAGAGCCGGCGAGCAGCCGGGGGAGATGGTCAGGGTGGCAATCGTGGAGCAGCCCGGGGACGGTCTGGTCCAGGTCGCGCGGCCAGGGCAGGTGGTGGCACGCGCCACCCGGTCCCTGGGCGAACTGCTCTCCGGTGTACGGCCGGTGGCCGAGAACTTCGTGGACACCTTCAGCGGGATGGCGCGCGGGCCCGACGAGATCACCCTTGAGTTCGGACTCTCGTTATCCGCCGAGGCCGATGTGGTGATCAGCAGCACCTCCGCCCAGGCCAACTTCGCCGTACGGCTGACCTGGGACCGCCGTGCGCCCGGAGAAGGGGCACCGGACTCGCCGCCCGGAGCCCCCGGCGGCCAAGTGATGGTCCCCCCGCCCGTCACCCCCGCGTGAGCGTCTCCGTTGGACAGCCGGACAGTACGGGGCCGGGGCCCGCCGTGCTGGCCGCTGCGCTGCTGCGGATCAGCGACGTCCACGGCAGTCCCCGCGGCGTCGGATTCCTCGTCACCGACGACCTCGCCTTCACCTGCGCACATGTCGTCTCCGCCGCGCTCGGCCTGATGGATGGCGGGCAGCCACCCGCTGCCGCGGAGGTCGTCGTCGACCTGCCCCTGGCGCATGCTCCAGCCGCCCCCGGGCCCGCGGAACCCGATGCCCCTCCCGCCCCGGGCCCCCTGCCCCAGACCCGGGTGAGAGCCCGTATCGCGCACTGGGTGCCCGCGCACGACTCCGGCGCGGGAGACATCGCGATACTGCAGCTGTTGTCGCCGATACCGGGGGCGCGACCGGTGCGTCTTGTCGAGGCAGTCGACACCTGGGGACATGCGGCGCGTGCCTTCGGGTTTCCCGCCGGGCGGCCGGGAGGTGCCTGGCACTCGGGCGTGCTGCGCGCCCGGCAGGCCGGCGGATGGGTGCAGGCCGACCTCGCGGCAAGTGGTGGCTACCGGGTCACTGGCGGGTTCAGCGGCAGCCCCGTATGGGACGACCAACTCGGCGGCGTGGTCGGCATGATCACCGTGGCCGAGGCGGGTGATCCCCCGGCCAGCTATCTGATCCCGACCGATACGTTGCTCGCTGCCCGGCCAGAACTGCGGGCGCTCACCCTGCCGCCGTCGCCGTTCCGGGGCCTGGCCGCCTTCCGTGAGGCCGACGCCGGACTCTTCCACGGCCGGGCGGCGGAGAGCGCGGAGTTGGTGGAGCAGGTCATCAGTCAGCAGTGGACCTGCCTGGTCGGCCCGTCGGGCTGCGGCAAGTCGTCGCTCGCGCTGGCCGGAGCCGTACCGCCGCTGCGTGCCGGGGGTTTCGCGGTGGCCGTACTGCGGCCCTCTGCCGGAAGCAGCCCCGCCGCGGCGCTCGCCGCGGCCCTGTTGCCGCTGCTCGAACCGGACTTCTCCGAGAGCGCCCGGCTCGCCATACTGCCGAACGTCACCGCCCTCCTCACCCGAGGCACACTGCCCGACGTCGTCGCCCGGGTCCTCCAGCGCCAGGAATGCGACCGCCTGCTGATCGTCGTCGACCAGTTGGAGGAGGCATTCGGCGCCACGCCCGAAGCCGCAGCTGTACTGGCCGGCCTGCTCTTCACCGACCGGCTCCCGGCCCCCGTGCACGTGCTGACCACCCTGCGCGCCGACTTCCTCGAAGCAGCTCTCGCGCACCCCACAACAGGTCCCGCACTGCGGCGTTGCCTGTACGCACTCGGCCCGCTGGAACCAGGGCAGTTGCGGGAGGTCGTCACGGCCCCGGTCGACGCGGTACCCGGTGTCGGCTACGAGTCCGGCCTCGTCGAACGCATCCTCACCGACACCGGCGACGCACCGGGCGCCCTGCCGCTGCTCGGCTTCACCCTCGACCAGCTCTGGCTGCGGCAGACCGGCGGCCTGCTCACCCACCGCGCGTACGAGGAGCTCGGCGGCGTCACTGGCGCCCTCGGCCGGCACGCCGACCGTGCGTGGACCACGCGGGTGCCCAAGGAGGACGAGCCGGCGGGCCGGCGCCTGCTCACGGCGCTGATCCGGGTGCCGCTCGGCTCGACCGCCGCCACCCGCCGCACGGCCCGGCGCGCCGAACTCGACGACGCCCAGTGGCGGATCGCACAACGGCTCGCCGCC
Organism: Streptomyces sp. NPDC057136; assembly: GCF_042670885.1. NCBI lineage: Bacteria > Bacillati > Actinomycetota > Actinomycetes > Kitasatosporales > Streptomycetaceae > Streptomyces > Streptomyces sp. NPDC057136. Next base: position 45,965 of record NZ_JBHUUV010000024.1, on the reverse strand, counting down.
ACCCGGCTGTTGGTCACCGGGCACAGCTCTGAGGGCGCCGAGACGGTGGAGCTCGCCCATGAAGCTCTGATCAGCGGCTGGCGGCGGCTGGTCGCCCAGGTGGCCGAGGACCGGGCGTTCCTCGTCTGGCGGGAGACGCTCCGGCACGACCTGGACCGCTGGGAGCGCGGCGATCGGGCTGCCGACCTGCTGCCGGGCCCCGCCGCACTGGCCACCGCAGCCCCTTGGCTGTACGAGCGCCCCGCCGACCTCAGCGCCGCGGAACGTGCCTACCTCGACCAAGGGCGCGCGCACCAGCGCTCCCGCATCCGCAGGCGGCGCACGTTCCGGTCGGGCCTCGCCGTCATCGCCGTACTCGTGCTCGTCTTCGGCTCGCTCTTCGGCTATTACCGGCAGGTCAGTAACGTCCGCGCCGCCGAGTCCTCCTCCCGGGAGCTCGCCCGATACTCCGCCGACCAGGCCGACGGCGATCCTGTGCTGTCGGCGCAACTCGCCCTTGCGGCATACCGCACGTCCCACACCCGCGAGGCGCGGGACGCACTGATGCGGGCGTACCTGGCGAACAGCTTCTCCGACCGCGTCCTGACCGGGTCCCAGGACGCCCCCATCGGAGCCTCGCCCGCCAACCGCGTCCTCGCTGGTGACGCGGGTGCCATTCGGACCAGCCTCAACGGTGATGTGGTGGTCGCCAACTCGGGCGGCGGCCGGGCCACGGTCTTCACGCACGCGACCGGCGGCCGCGTACGCAGCCAGCGCATCGACGCCGGCGCGGTGGCCGCGCGGCCGCTGGTCTCAGGCGACGGGCGGAAGGCCGGGTTCCTCGCTCTGAGCGGTGGCCTGATCTGGTACGACGTGCGCTCGGGCACCAAGGGGCAGCTGCTCGGGTCCACGACGCACCGGCTGAAGGCGGTGCCCGGGGCGAGCGGCAAGAGCGGCGAGTACGACGGCTACCAGGCGGTGATGTCCTCCGACGGCCGTTACGTCGCAGCCCTTGGTTGGGAGGAGCTGCTCTGGTGGGACCTTGATGCCCCGGACGGGGCCAAGGCCAGCGGTCGGGTGCCCTTCCCGCACGACGTGACACAGGAACTCCGGTTCGCACCCGGCGACCGCACCGTGCTCATCGAGGTCACCCGGTACGCCAAGGAGGGATTCAGGCAAGGGGTGTTGGCGGTAGACCGGATCACGGGCAAGACCCGGACGGTGGTGGACGGCAAGAACATCAACGGTGCGAGAATCTCCGGGGACGGCTCGGCCGTGGCAGTCTGCGAGGAGCACGGCATCAGCGACGGCGTCACCATATGGCGGCAGCCCGTCACGGACGGACCGCCGAAGAGCAGGCCGCTCGGCTATACGGAGAAGGTTCCTGGGTGTGGCGCGATGCAGAGCGTCGACACCACCGGCCGCCACGTCGTGCTCAAGGAGGACGGCGGGAACAACCTGGTCGATCTGGACCGCCGCACCATTACGGCCAGTACGGGGCAGACGCGCGAAGGCGACGCGCTGAGCCCGTATCCACTGCTCGGTACCGTCGGCGGCCGGCCCGCGCTGATCGGCGTGGGGAACAATCGCGTGGTCTACTCCCGGCTCTCCCCGCCCAACCGCATCATTCCCGCTGTCGCGATGACACTCACCGGCGACGGCAGCAAGGTGATCACCGTGCTTTCGGACGGTTCACGCATCGGGATTGTGCCCGTCGGCGCCTCCGAGCCGACGGTCAGGGTCTACCGCCCCAAGCCGTACTGGCAGCCGCAGAAGATCGACCTCATTTTGTTCGATCGCGCGGAGAAAAACCTGGCAGAACGGGTCGGCAGTAACCGTGTGATGATCCGAACGGTTGCCACGCTCCAGCCGGTCCGTGAGATCACCACTGTGCCTTTGCCGACCGGCTCCACCGGGGACATCAGGTACTTCTTCGATCCGTCGGGGAACCTGATCACGGTCTCCGGCACGGTGATCCAGCGCTGGGAGGCGTCCAGCGGGCGGCAGTTGGCACGCTACGACGCCAAAATCCTCCACCCGTCCGGAGGAGACAGTTCACCAGACCTGATGGTGGCGCCCTACCCCGAGCCGGGCCGGGTCGCGGTCACCGTATGGGGCGAGCCGAACGTACGCATCATCAACCTGGCCACTGGCCGCACCGAAACCACGCTGGCTACGGGCACGGACACCAACACCGTGATGTTCGCCAGGGACGGCCGGTACTTCGCGCTGCTGCGCAGGGGCGGTGCGGTGGAGCTGTGGCGGCATGATCCGCTGAGCAGGGTGATGGGCCCCGTGGGACTGGGGAGTAGCAGTGTGAACTACGCGGCCGGATTCGTCGGTGGGGAGTCGTTTCTCCTGGCCAGCCATGGCCTGGTCCGCATCTACCGGCTCGGGGACCCGGCCAGGGAGGAGGACGCCTACAACCTCGGGCAGGCGCCCTTCGCATCCAGCCCGTACACCTTCCAGTCCGTCTCGCGAGACGGCCGGACCGTGCTGTACACCGACGGCGAAGGCCGCAGCGCCCCTCTCCGGCTGGACCCCGGCGTATGGCGTCACGCACTCTGCAGCGCCATCGGCTACCGCGAGATGACCGACGAAGAGCGCGAGGGGCTGCCGGTCGAGGTGTCAGGGGGGTCTCTCTGCCCGGAGCCGGGGTCCCGCACCGGGGAGCCGGATCCTGGCCGGCCGGAACTGACGGACTAGATCCCTACTTCCCCAGTAGCGCCGCCGCCGTCCGACGGTGCAGCGGTGGCGTGACCGCCCCGTCGAGCAACGGGTCGCCCATCTCCCGCATCCAGTCGGACAGCCGTCGGCCGAGGTTGTCGCGGATGTCCGCGTACGCGGGGTCCTCGGCGACGTCGGTCAGTTCGTCTGGGTCGGTGGTCAGGTCGTACAGCTCGACGGGTGGATGACTGGCCAGGGCGTCGGTCTTCGGTGTGGAGCGGCGCATCCAGGACCGGCTTGAGTCCATCGCGGCGGGCGCCGAGCTGAAGTTGGCGATCAGCCTTGTGGCGGTGGGTGCGGATGGCGCGGCGCGGGTCGTAGTAGTCGTGGTGGGTGATCTCCGCGAAGATCTCCTCCCTCGCCTCGTACGCGGCGCCTTCCACCAGCTGCCGGAAGCTCCGCCCGTGGACGTTCGCCGGGATGCCAAGCCCGAGGGCGTCCAGCAGGCTCGGCACCAGGTCCAGGTGGGAGATCAGCTCCGCTTGGACCTGGCCGCCGCCCGGCCAGCGCAACAGGAAGGCGACCTCCACGCCCGGGTCGTACAGGGTGCACTTGGCGCGCGGCAGGGCCACGCCGTGGTCGGTGGTGAAGAGACCAGCGTGTCCTGTTCCAGGCCGAGTTCGGCGAGGCGGACGAGGACCAGGCCGGCTTTGCTGCACCCGGGCATGCCCCAGACACGAATCTCAGCACGTTCGGGGAGGGGCTTGCCGACGAGGGTGCACAGGTCGTCCAGCAGGGTGGCGGACAGGCTCTGGTTCATAGGGGGCCTCCAGGGGGCTGGTGGGCTCCGGGGCGGGCGAGTGCCCTTGGATCCTCCAGCAAGGTGTCCAGGTCGCTGGTGGCGACGAACAGACCGGTGATGAGGGTCCAGATACTCGGGCGGTTGCCGTCAGCTGCCGGCGGCGGCTTCCACTCGTAACTGCCCGTGAGCACACGCGCTTTTGCGCGCTGGAGGCGGCGAAGTCGACGGGCACGTTGGGCAAGCCGCTGTCGTCGTGCTCAGCGACGGCATCGGCAAAGCGCGCCCGGTCGTACACGGGAATGTCAGGTCTGACCGCCTGCGGGGTGACGGGAACACATCTGTCGCTGCGGATTGTCTTTCCATGAGTCGACCAGGCAGCCCGCATGTCAGGGCCGAGGGTGAGGCGGTCATGGGGAGAGCGGCGCGGGTGGGAGGAAGCGCATTGTTTGGGGAGGATCGAGGTAACGTCCGGATGCGTTGGTCACGCGTTGGTCATGCAGAGGCCCCGCATCCCGGGTATTACCTGGTCAGAGCGGGGGAAATGGGACGACGACCGGGGCCGCCACCCCCCACAGGAGAGGCCCCGGCCGTCTTCCACGAGGCCGCAGAGCGGCCCCGTACTCATCTCAGCGTCATGGATGCGTTTTCTGTCACACCGCACCATGTCGGCGAGCTGTTGCGAGTTGTACAAGTCATGGACGCGGCACCGGGCGAGCACGTAGCGTGCTGAGTCGCGCAGAGTGGCGCAGCAGTGGTGACCAGCTGCGATTCATGACAGCAGGACGGGTTGAGGGAGTGCTGGGGGACGACGCGGAGCTGACTGCCGCGGTGCTCGCGGCACAGGACGGGGACGAGGACGCCTTCCGTGCTGTGTACCGCGCTGTGCAGCCACGGCTGTTGGGCTACATACGGACACTGGTCGGGGACCCGGACGCCGAGGACGTGGCGTCGGAGTCCTGGCTGCAGATAGCCCGGGACCTCGAGCGGTTCAGCGGTGACGCCGACCGCTTCCGGGGGTGGGCGGCGCGGATCGCGCGCAATCGCTCCCTCGATCACCTGCGGATGCGCAGCAGACGCCCCGCGATCGGCGGCGACGAGACCGAACTGACGGGCAAACCGGCTGAATCGGACACAGCGGGCGAGGCGATCGAGGCGCTGGCGACCGGCCGCACCATGTCCCTCATAGCCCAGCTGCCGCAGGACCAGGCCGAAGCCGTCGTCCTGCGGGTCGTCGTCGGCCTCGACGCGAAGAGCGCGGCGCAGACACTCGGCAAGCGCCCCGGCGCCGTACGCACCGCGGCCCACCGCGGACTGAAGCGGCTCGCGGAGCTGGTCGGCGCGGAGGGCGGTCTTCCGGACGGCGGCCCGGCCGGCACGGACCCAGGCACCGCCGGCCCGGAAAACACCGGCACGGGTCAGGGCGGTGAGCTCGGAGCTGTACCCTCGCAGCGCCCGGCCCGCAACGGTGTGGCGGCTCCCGCCGGTGTCACCCACGGTGTGACGCATTCGCGTCCGTGGACGCAGAAGGACATGTGATGGCCGACGATCGGTACGAATGGCTCGACAAGGACGCGGCGGAGCGACTGCTCCGCGGCGAGCCCGTCGAACCCGCCGACGATCGCGCCCGCACCGACGCCCTGCGGCTCGCCGCCGCGCTGGAAACGGCCAGGACCGTGCCGCAGGCCGGCGTCGAACTGCCCGGCGAGACCACCGCGCTCGCCGCTTTCCGCGAGGCGGCGCACGCCCGGCAGAAGAGCGGAGCCGGTACGCGGCGGGCCGCCCTGAAGGGCCAGGACGCCAAGGCCGGGCAGCCCACGGCATGGCAGGACAGGCTTCCGTCCGTACGGATCGGGGGTCCCCGCCCGCCCGCCGACCGTCGCCCGCGCTGGAGCCGGCCCGCCCGCTACGGCCTCGTGCTCTCGCTCGCGGGCTGCGCGATCGGCGGGGTGGCGGTCGCCTCGGGTGCGGGGATGCTCCCCGGACCGTTCGGCGGCCAGGGCTCGCCGCTCCCGGCGGCCTCCGTATCGGCGGCGGCCTCCCCGGACGCACTGGCCTCCGGACTGCCGTCGGACCAGGACCCCTCAGGCACCCCGCCCGGCACGGACCCCGGCCCGCGTACCTCGGACCCGTCCGAGGACTCCACGCCTGGAAGCGGGCACAGCGGCCAGGACAGCGACGACGGTCCCACCGAAGGCCCGGGTAGCGGTGACAGCGGTCCGGACAAGTCCGGGAGCACGCAGCTTCCCCGCGACGGGGCCGATGGGGACGACGCGACCGAGGGACCGGGCGGGACCGACTCCGGCGAGGTGTACAAGAAGGTCGCCCAGGCGTGCAGGGACTACCGCGCGGGCACGCTCGACCGGGCCGCCAAGCGCCGCCTCGTCGAGCTGGCCAAGAGCGAGGAGAACCTGGACCGGTTCTGCGCGCGCCTCGACGACGAGGACGACAAGGACAGCGGAGCCGAAGAGGGCGACTCGGGCTCGGGCTCCGACTCCGGCTCGGCTGATGGTGCCCCGGGCTCCGACGGCGGCTCCGACGGCGGCGACGAACAGGACGAGGACGGCTCGGGCTCGCTCCCGTCGAGCTCCTTCCGCACGGCCGCGCCGACCCCCGACGCGTCACCCGATGCGGGCACCGACGCGGGCACCGGGTCCGCTCCGGCGGCGTCCGCCACCGCCGCGCCGGCCTCCCGCTGAGTCCCGTTCACCCTCCCGGGCGACCGCCCGGACCCCAGGTGTGACACTTTTCGACCGTCTGGCGCAGTACTGAGTGAGCCGACTGGTCATCGGCCGCGCAATGAGCCGGGGTTCCCCCCGTACCTTCGGCTCAGCGCACCTGGCGCGGGCGGGACACGTTCCCCCGGTCCCGCCCGCGCCTCTTATCCCCGCGTCACGGCCCCCCGCTCACCAGTAGATGACGACCTTGTCGCCGTTCTTCACCTGGGCGAAGAGCGAGGCGATCTTCCCCTCGTCCCGGACGTTCACACAGCCGTGCGAGGCGCCGCTGTAGCCGCGGGCCGCGAAGTCCGGCGAGTAGTGGACCGCCTGGCCGCCGCTGAAGAACATCGCGTACGGCATCGGGGTGTCGTAGATCGTCGAGACGTGGTGACGGGACTTCCAGTACACGGAGAACGTGCCCTCGCGGGTCGGCGTGTACTGCGAGCCGAACCGCACGTCCATCGAGGAGAGGACCCGGCCGTCGATCATCCACGACAGGGTCCGGCTGTTCTTGCTGATGCACAGGACGCGGCCCGTCATACAGCGCTCGTCGGGCTTGGCCGCGGGACGCCCGGTGGGCGGGGTCAGCTCGGCGGCCGTCGGCTTCCGCGTCATTCCGAGGAGCTTCTGCCAGGTGACGGTGTCGGTCCCGCCCGTGCGGGGAAGACCCCGCTTGCCCTGGAAGGACTGCACGGCGGTGACGGTGACGGTCCCGTAATAGCCCGTGGGAGTGCGGCCGAAGTGGCCGATCTGGCGGAGCCGGGCCTGGAGCTCCCGTACCTGCGTGCCCTGAGAGCCCGTCGACATCAGGATCCTGGACTTCGGAGGCGCCTCGGTGCTCTTCGCCGGTGACGGTGACGGTGACGCCGACGGCTTCGTCGAGGCCGTGGACGGGCTCGCGGCCGGGCTGGTCGCGCCGCTGCCCGGCTTCGCGTCGGTGGGGCTCGTCGTCGCCGGGGGCGCCACCCGCTGCGCTCCGCCTGCGGCCTCCGGCGTACAGCCCGTGGCCAGGGCGGTGACGGCGAGCATCCCGACGGCGACCGCCGCCGTGGTGCGCGCTCCGCCCGCCGTGGTGCGCGCTCTGCGGCCCTTCGCGTTCACGCTGGTGCGTATCATCCGCTGCCCCCTGGGCTCGTCCACTGCTCCGGCACTGCTCCGGTGTCTCCTTGGACGGATTCCCGCCCTGCCCGGTTGCCGAATCCTGCGCATGATGGGGAGCGTCGGTCCAGACCCGGGGGCAGGTCCTGTGAGCAAGGTCCCAGCCGGTGGCTCTCCGCTGCTGCGACCGGCCGCCGCTAAAGTCCGTCGCGAACCTCGTATCCCTGGCCGGTATGCACGGGAGGCACAGCACATGACACGTGAGTCCGAGTCGGGACTGCCCATCGAGCCGGTCTACGGGCCGGAGGCCCTCGACGGCTGGGACCCGGCCGAGAAGCTGGGCGCGCCGGGCGCGTACCCCTTCACTCGTGGTGTCTACCCCAGCATGTACACCGGCCGGCCGTGGACGATGCGGCAGTACGCGGGCTTCGGCACCGCCACCGAGTCGAACGCCCGCTACAAGCAGCTGATCGCCAACGGCACGATGGGTCTGTCAGTCGCCTTCGACCTGCCCACTCAGATGGGCCACGACTCCGACGCGCCCCTTGCTTCCGGAGAGGTCGGCAAGGTCGGGGTCGCGATCGACTCGGTCGACGACATGCGGGTGCTGTTCGGCGGGATTCCGCTGGACAAGGTCTCGACGTCGATGACGATCAACGCCCCCGCCTCCCTGCTGCTGCTCCTGTACCAGCTGGTCGCGGAGGAGCAGGGGGTCACGGCGGACAAGCTCACCGGCACGATCCAGAACGACGTGCTGAAGGAGTACATCGCCCGGGGCACGTACATCTTCCCGCCGAAGCCGTCCCTGCGGCTGATCGCCGACATCTTCAAGTACTGCCGGGACGAGATCCCGAAGTGGAACACCATCTCCATCTCCGGCTACCACATGGCGGAGGCCGGTGCCTCGCCCGCGCAGGAGATCGCGTTCACCCTGGCCGACGGCATCGAGTACGTCCGTACGGCCGTCGCGGCCGGCATGGATGTCGACGACTTCGCGCCCCGGCTCTCCTTCTTCTTCGTGGCGCGTACGACGATCCTCGAAGAGGTCGCCAAGTTCCGTGCCGCCCGCCGGATCTGGGCGAAGGTGATGAAGGAGGAGTTCGGCGCGAAGAACCCCAAGTCGCTGATGCTGCGCTTCCACACCCAGACCGCGGGCGTCCAGCTCACCGCCCAGCAGCCCGAGGTCAACCTGGTACGCGTCGCCGTGCAGGGCCTGGCGGCCGTCCTCGGCGGCACGCAGTCGCTGCACACCAACTCCTACGACGAGGCGATCGCGCTCCCCACCGACAAGTCCGCCCGCCTGGCCCTGCGTACGCAGCAGGTCCTGGCGTACGAGACGGACGTCACCGCCACCGTCGACCCGTTCGCCGGTTCGTACGTCGTCGAGAAGATGACCGACGACGTCGAATCTGCGGCGGCGGCCCTGATGCTCAAGGTCGAGGACATGGGAGGCGCCGTCAACGCGATCGAGCGCGGCTTCCAGAAGAACGAGATCGAGCGCAGCGCCTACCGCGTCGCGCTGGAGACGGACAGCGCGGAGCGCGTGGTCGTCGGCGTCAACCGCTTCCAGCTCGACGAGGAGGAGCCGTACGAGCCGCTGCGCGTCGACCCGGCGATCGAGGCCCAGCAGGCGGCCAGGCTGGCGAAACTGCGCGCCGAACGCGACCAGGGCGCGGTGGACGCGGCGCTGGTGGAGCTGAAGAAGGCGGCGGGCGGTACGGACAACGTCCTCTACCCGATGAAGGACGCGCTGAAGGCCCGGGCGACGGTGGGCGAGGTCTGTAACGCGCTGCGAGAGGTCTGGGGGACATACGTCCCCACGGACGCGTTCTGAGCAGCGCGCCTTCCGATCCCGGGCCCCTCGTCCGCCCCTGCCGTGAGACCCCATGACCGAGTGTCGTACCCCCGTGCGACACTCCGTTCATGCTGGGTGTCACCGATCTTCCGACCTATCTCGCCGGCCTGCTGCTGATCATTCTGCTGCCGGGGCCGAATTCGCTGTACGTACTGTCCGTCGCCGCCCGCCGCGGCGTACGGACCGGCTATGTGGCCGCGGCCGGGGTCTGGACCGGGGACACCGTCCTGATGACCCTGTCGGCGCTGGGCGCCGCCTCCCTGCTCCAGACGACGCCGCTGCTCTTCGCGCTCGTCAAGTACGCGGGCGCGGGCTATCTGACCTGGCTGGCCATCGGCATGCTCCGGGCCGCCGCGTCCATGTGGCGCGACCGGCGCAGGCAGATGGAGGAGCTGGCGACGGCGTCCGACGCACCGGTGACGGCCGCGGCCATGGAGCGGCCCTACCGCCGGGCCCTGGTCGTCAGCCTCATCAACCCGAAGGCGATCCTGTTTCTGATCTCCTTCTTCGTGCAGTTCGTCGACCCGGGCTACGCCTACCCGGCCCTGTCCTTCCTGCTCCTGGGCACGCTGCTCCAGGTCGCCAGCTTCCTCTACCTCTCGATGCTGATATTCGGCGGCACCCGCCTGGCCGCCGCCTTCCGCCGCCGCAAGCGGCTGTCGGCCGGGGCCACGTCGGCGGCGGGCGTGCTGTTCCTGGGCTTCGCGGCGAAGCTCTCGTTCAGCAGCGTGTAGCCGGGGCGGGCCCGCCGGGTTCAGCGCTGCGCGATGCCGAGCGGCGCGATGTCGAGCGGCGTGATGCCGAGCGGCGCGAGGTACGGGGCGAGTCCCGCCGGGTCGTCGCCGGCCCAGCCGATATACCCGTCGGGCCGCACCAGGAACAGTCCCTTCCCGTACGCCTCGTACGCGGTCGTCCGGTGGGTATGCACCAACTCACCGTCGAACGACGGCAGTTCGGTGTCCACGCCGACCGCCAGCAGGGTGAAGTGCGGGCCCCGGAAGACATCGAAGAGGCGTAGTCCGCCGTCCGCCGGTCCGTCCGGGGCGCGGTCCCCGGATACGAGGGCGCCCGCCCGGCCGACGGACAGCCGACTCCCTCGGTACCCGAGTCCCAGCTGCTGGGTGGCGGTGCCGCGTTCCTGCTCGCCCCGGTGGATGCGGGTCGACAGGCCGAGCATCTCGGCGGCCACGGGCCGCCGCTCCTCCTCGTAACTGTCCAGGAGGGCCGGGTCCGCGCCGTGCAGCAGGACCAGGCCGAGCTTCCAGCCCAGGTTGTACGCGTCCTGGATGCTGGTGTTCAGTCCCTGGCCGCCCGCCGGGGAGTGCACATGGGCGGCGTCGCCCGCGAGGAGGACCCGGCCCGCCCGGAAGCGGTCGGCCAGCGCGGCGCGCGGCCGGAAGTCCGAGGACCAGCGCACCTCGGTGACCTCGTCGGCGGTCAGGTGGGTACGGGCGGCGATCAGCGCCCGTACGCCCTCCGGGGAGGTGTCGGGCTCGCCGTCCTTGAACTGGGCGACCAGCTGGAAGTCCGCCGTGCCGGGCAGCGGGCAGAGCGTCGTGTAGCCGGATTCGCCCACGAAGATGTGCCAGTTGAGCCGGTCGAGGGCGGGCCCGGCGATCCGGACGTCGGCGACCAGCATCGGCGCCGGGTCCACGCTCTCGCCCGTCATCGGGACGGCGAGCGCCCGCCGGACCGTGGACCGTCCGCCGTCCGCCGCGACGAGGTAGGAGGCACGGACCTGCCCGGTGGAGAGGTGGGCGGTCACCCCGTGCTCGTCCTGGGTGAGTGCGGTCAGGGCGGTCGAGAGGACGACATCGCCGCCCAGTTCGCGCAGCCGGGCGAGCAGGATCTCCTGGGTCCGCCACTGCGGCACCATCCAGGGCTCCCCGTACGGCTCCGCGTCGGTCGGCGCCGCCCGGCGGAACATGTCGTACTCGCCCTGCCGCTCACCCTCCTGCCACGTCATCCCGATGAGTGCGGCGGCACCGTGGGCCCGGACGGCGTCCCCCACGCCGAGGTCGTCGAGCACCTCTCTCGTGCGCGGCTGGATGCCCTTGCCGCGTGAGCCCGGGAAGAGCGCGGGCGCCTGCTCGACGACGAGGGCGGGCACGCCCCGGCGGGCCAGATCGCAGGCCAGGGCCAGGCCGGTGGGGCCGGCGCCGACGATCAGTACCCGTGTTTCCTTAACGCTGTTAAGTTCCATGGTTGGGAGTCTGTGCTTAACGCTGTTAAATTGTCAAGGTGGGTACTCCGAAGATCGACCGCGCGCGCGTCGCCGACACGGCGCTGCGGCTGCTGAACGACGTGGGTCTCGACGGGCTGAGCCTGCGTGCCATCGCCAGGGAACTGGACGTCAAAGCGCCCGCCCTCTACTGGCACTTCAAGGACAAGCAGGCGCTGCTCGACGAGATGGCCACGGTCATGTACCGCCGGATGCTCGACGAGGACCTGCCCGGGGTCACCCCGGGGACCTGGCAGCAGCAGCTCGTCGCGTACAACAGCGGACTCCGTGCGGCGCTGCTGCGCTACCGCGATGGCGCGAAGGTCTACAGCGGCGCCAAATTCACCGGGAACGACCATGCCGCCGGGCTCGAAGCCCATCTGCGGACCATGACCGACGCCGGTTTCGAACTGCGGCAGGCCGTACGGGCGGGCACCGTCGCCTACTCGTACACGATGGGCTTCGTCACCGAGGAGCAGGGCGTCCAGCCGATGCCCGGCGAACGGCGCGAGGGCTTCGACATCGGCGAGCGTGCGGAGCGGATGGAGCAATTCCCGCTCGCGGCGGCGGCCGGGGCGGAGATCTTCAGCGGCTACGACGAGCGCTTCGAGGACGGCCTGTGGCTGATCGTCGCGGGCATCGAGGCACGGTACGGGCCGCGCTGACGGGGACGCGCCCGCACGACGTTCCGGCCCACCGCCTCGCGTCCGGTGTCATACCGGCTTCGCTCAGAGTTCATCCTCTGTCGCATCAACGGCCACTCGATCCTTGACGCCCTTCATTAGCTTGGGCGGCTACATGATCGAAGGCGAGGGCCGGCGTGCCAAAACTGTCCGTTGTCGTACCACTCCACAATGTCGCCCCGTACGCCGACACCACCCTGGGAAGTCTCGCCCGCAACACGGACGCGGATGTCGAATTCCTGCTGGTCGACGACTGTTCCACGGACGGGACACCGGCCGTGATCGACCGCTGGGCCGGGCGGCTCCCGCAGGCCCGGGTCATCAGACACGACACGAACGTGGGCATCGCAGCCGCGCGCAACAGCGGGATCGAGGCCGCGAGCGGTGAATACCTCACCTTCCTCGACGGCGACGACTGGTACGCCCCGGGCCATCTGTCCCAGCTGCTGCGTGCCGCCGAGGAGCTGGACGTCGACTTCGTCCGCAACGACCACGTCCAGTCGACGGACACCACCCGTGTCATCCGCCGCGCCCCCGCCCGGGTCCGGGACGAGGCGATCGACCCGCGGGCCGGGATCGCGTACCCCGACATGGAGACGATGGTCGACTACCCCTTCGTCTGGGCCGGGCTCTACCACCGCAGGCTCTTCGAGGACGGCGCCATGCGTTTCGACGCGGAACTGCGCACCGCCGAGGACCGCCTGTGGACCTGGCGGCTGCATCTGCGGGCGCGGAGCTACGCGGCACTGGGGCTCTACGGGATCTTCTACCGGCGCGGAGTGACCACGTCCCTGACCCAGATCAAGGACTCCCGTCAGCTGGACTTCTTCCCCGCCTACGACACCCTCCTCCGGGAACTCGCAGCGGACCGGGACGCGGAACTCCTGCTGCCCAAGGCGGTCCGTACGTACTGCGCGCTGATCGCCTTCCACGGCGAGCGGTCCACCGACTACGAGGCCGCCACCGCCCGCCGGCTGAGACTCGCGTCGACCGGCGCGCTGCACCGCATGCCCCAGCAGGTGCTGGACGACACCCTGAACACGATGGACACCAAGCGCAGCACAGTGCTCCGGCGCCTGCGTGACAAGCAGAAGGCCGTCTGACCCATGCCCACGCGCACCCAGATCTTCCAGGTGTCGACCCTGTACGGGGCCGCCACTCTCGCCGCCGCGCTCGACGCGGGACAGTTCGGACCACCGTCGGACAGCCGCCGCATTCTGCTGGTGTGCAACAACGCCGCGGTCCCGGAGGCGAGTCCCGGCCTGGACGAGATGCGCGGTTACGACCGCATCGCCGCCCGCTTCGACACCGTCATCAGCTGGAACGAGGCGATCCGCCCGTACCACCCCAACGGCTGGGGCCCGCGCGCCGAGGAGACCGTGCTCTGGCAGCGCGCCTTCCGGCTGGCCTGGGACCTGGGCGACGGACCCGTCGAACTGGCCCTGGAATCCATCCAGGTCAACCCCGCCCGCGCACTCGCCGCGATCTTCTCCGAGAGCCCCCTGCATGTGTACGCGGACGGCCTCATGAGCTACGGGCCGACCCGCAACAAGCTGCCGGTGTCCCTGGGCTGCCGCATCCGGCGCGTCCTCCATCTCGACCTGGTCCCCGGACTCAGGCCGATGCTCCTGTCCGAATTCGACGTGGAGCCCGAGCTCGTCCCCGCGGACGCCATGCGCAAGGTCCTCGGTGAGATCGCCGGGTCCGCGGACGGCGACCGGCAGCTCACCGAGGTGGTGGCCCAGGCACCCACCGCCGTACTTCTGGGGCAGTATCTCGCCGCCCTCGGCATTCTCACCGCCGAGGAGGAGGAGGACCTGCACATCCGCATGCTGCGGGGCGCGGCCCGGGCCGGCCACACGTCCATCCTCTTCAAGCCGCACCCCACCGCCCCCGCCCGCTACTCCGAGGCGCTGGACGCCGCGGCGGCCGAGGCCGGGGTCCGGCTCACCACGATGAACACCCCGCTGCTGGCCGAGACCCTCTTCGAGCGGTGCGCGCCCACGCTCGTCGTCGGCTGCTTCTCCACCGCGATGCTCACGGCCGCGGCGTACTACGGCATTCCCGTCGCCCGCGTCGGCACGGGCCCGCTGCTGGACCGCCTCACCCCGTACGAGAACAGCAACCGCGTGCCGCTGACGATCGTCGACCACCTCGTGCCCGATCTGGAGCAGCACGCCGCCGACGGGGTGCCCGCTCTGCCCGCCATCGCGCCGGACACCCTCGCCCCGCTGGTCCGTACGGTCGGCTACTGCATGCAGTCCCGCCTCCATCCCGCGCTGCGCGGCGAGGCCGAGGCCTGGCTGAGGGAGCGGCTGGACAGCAGCACGCAGCACTACTTCAAGCGGCGTCGCCTCGGAAAGCTGTCGCTGCCCGGCGGCAGCGTCCAGGGCGCCGCGGTCCGACTGCGCCGGACCGCCCGGCGTACTCGTGCCGGCCTGGGCTTCTGAGGGCTTCGATGTCATCCACCGTCCCCATGGCCACCGTGACCCCGGAAGCCGCCGCTCCGGCCGGCCGGACCGAGCGTGAACACCGGTACGACGTCGACCTGATCAGGCTGCTGGCCTCCGTGGGCGTGATCCTCTGTCACTCCGGCTCCGCGTTCCTGGACGCCGTGGGGCGTACGGAGTCGGGCGGCCCCGGTGTGTACTGGGCCGGGATCGTCGGCGACTCCGCCAGCCGGTTCGCCGTGCCGGTCTTCTTCGCGATCGCCGGCTGGGTGATCCTGGTCGGCGCCCCGCCGAAGGACGGCAGGCGGCTGCGGCAGCGGATCGTGCGCATCCTCGTGCCGCTCGCCGCGTGGACCGTGCTCTACCTCGCCTGGGGCAGGTGGCGCGGCACGAACGACGGGCCGGTCACCGGGCTGGCGCGGGACGCACTCTTCGGCTCGATCCGGCCGGCGTTCCACCTCTGGTACCTGTACGCGTATGTGCCGGTCATCCTGCTGCTGGCGTTCGTCGTGATGGTGAAGTCGGGGAAGCGACCGTGGGGCCTCGGCGCCGCCCTGCTGGGCCTCGCGCTGGCCCCGGTACTCCTCGGCGACGTGGGCCGGCTCACCGGCTGGGACATGCCCCGGCTCGGCTGGACGTTCGCCCCGTACCAGCTCGTGTACGCGGTCGCGGGTGCGCTGCTGGTGGCCCTGCCGGCCGGGGCGGCGGGCCGGTGGCGTACCCCGTGGGCCCTGCTGGCGGCGGCGGCGTTCGGGGGCGTGGCCTGGTACCAGCACGACATCCACTACGCGATTCCGTACGGCAGCCTGTTCGTCGCCCTGTTCACGGGCGGCGTGCTGCTCTCGCTGCACCGGTTGCGGATTCCCGCCCGGCTGCGGCCGCAGCTGGTCCGACTGGGCAACGCCTCGTTCGGCGCGTATCTGGTCCATCTGCTGGTGCTCACCGCGCTCTCGCGGTGGTTCATCTCCGACGACCTGGGAACGGCCGCGGCAGCTGCCGCTCTCATCGGGCTCGTCACCGCGACCACGCTGCTGTCGTTCGGCGCGGCCCTGCTCTGGGGCCGTCTGGGGCTGACCCGCCTGCTCGGCTGAGACCCGGACGGGCACAGACCCGCACGCACAGAAGCCGGGCCCGCGCTCAGAAGCGGGCCCGGCTTCTGTGTGCGCTCAGCGCAGCACGGTCCGTCCCAGCCGGCGTGCCCGTCCCGCCGCCCTGCGCAGGGCGGGGTTACGGGTGAGGGCGGCGAGCCTGCCGGGCAGACCGCCGGGGAGACCGAGCACCGTCAGCCTGCGGCGCGGGAAGAGCTCCTGCTCGGCGGGGGTGATGCCGCCCGCGAGATACGCGGTTGCGGCGGGCCGCAGTCCGGCATGGATGCGGGGCTGCATCACGAACCCGAGTGCGGTGACGAGCCGGCCCGGATTGCCGGGCGTCCGGGTGAGCCCCGTCTCCAGTCCCGCTTCCGGCCCCGTCCCCGGCCTCTTCTCCAGCTCCGGCAGCAGCGTATGGGCGAGGACCACGGGGACGCGGTCGCTGTGCTCGAACGGGGTGAGACGTTCCAGCACCTCCCGCGTCCCGGTGCTCGCCACGTCGAGACCGTACAACTGCCGGGCGGTGAACAGTGCGGGGGAGAAGCAGCCCACGACGAGCGCGGGCCGGATCTGCTCGAACAGCGTCTCGGCGAGCAGGGACGGTTCGAGTGCGGACGGTTCGAGTGCGGACGGTTCGAGCAGGGCCGCTTCGAGCACGGTCAGTTCCACACCCAGCCGTTCGGCCTCCGACTCCAGCGGGCCGTAGGCGTGGGCAGGCGCCGTGGGATGCGGTACGAGGACGAGGTTCCGGTGACCGCGCTCGACAGCGCCGCGCAGCATCCGCAGATGCAACTCCTCTTCCTCCTCCGGGCCCAAGCCCGGGAGCCCCGAGAGGCACTCGCCGATGAGGAGCGCCGGAGCGCCGTACGGCACCTCCGGTGCGGGCGCGGCCGCGGCGGCCTTCCGGAGGACCGTGCGGAAGGCGTCGGCCGGAATGACCTCGGCCTCCACACCGAACTCCATCAGCAGCAACGGCTTCACACCCGGAACCAGACCGAGGTGCAGGAGCCGGCGCACCCGCGTGCCCAGCAGCGGGTCGAGCTTGCTGCCGGTGGGCCCGTAGCCCGCCAGCCCGTCCTCGTACACATGTACGGGCGTGCCCAGGAAGATGCCCGTGACGGCGACGGCCGGTCCGGACGCGCCGCCTTCGACGGACTCGACGGACTCGACGGTCAATTCCACGTCGTCGTCGCCGAGTTCCCACAGCCGGCGCAGATGGCGTTCCCACATCGGGGCGTCCCCGGACCGGGGCGACCAGCCCGACGGGTGGAACGGCGCGATCGCCGCGTTCCAGGAGAGCACCTCGTCGAACCGGTCACGGAGTGCGTCGAAGCCCGGCAGCTCGTCGAGGGAGGGGCTGACCTCGGGCACGGCGGCGTTGTTGCTGACGAGGAGAATCCGCCGGCGGGCGGGGCGGAAGCAGCCCGCGTCCATGGCGGCGGCCACGGTCGCCGCACCGTGCAGGGTGGACGCGCAGAAGATCTGAGTGGTCATGCCGCAGCACCCGTGCCCGTGCCCGTGGCGGGACGGCGGCGCAGCCGCCGCAGCCGGGAAGCCCTGTCGATGCCCATGGAGTCGATCGTCTCTTCCAGAATGTCCTGCGGCATACGGCGCAGTGCGGCGGCGCTCATCGACCGCAGCTTGCGGGCCACGCCGGGTTCGAGTTTGGACATAGTGCTCAGATGATGGGAGATGACGGCGCAGTAGGTACGTACTGCCTTCGGCAGAAGCGTTTCCGCCTCCCGGTCCTGTGCCGTTTCCTCGATGACCTGATCGAAAGCGCGAATGAAATCGAGCTGCCGCATATCCCCGGTCTGAGTGAGGGAGGACGCGACACCGCGCCGGTAGAAGACCCCGAGCAGGCCGACGGCAGCGAAGGACTCCGCCTCCCGGTGCAGCCGCCAGATCCACGGCCGGTCCTCGGCGGTGCGCAGGCCCGCCGTGAAGTGGATCAGTCCTCGGTCGACCAGGCGGCGGTGGTAGACCCCGGCCCAGGCGTACGGATAGTCGACGGAGGTGGTGCGGCCGGCCGGGAGGATGGCCTCGCGCGGACTCATCGGCACATCCCGCAGACCGTGCGGAACCCGCCGCAGCGAGCGGGACTTGCCGTTGCACTGCACATGGTCGGTGCGCAGGAAGTCGCAGTCCAGACGGTCCATCGCGGCGACCAGGGCGGCGCAGTGGCCGTGGGCCAGCCAGTCGTCGCCGTCGAGGAAGGTGACGTACTCACCCCTCGACGCGTCGAGGCCGGTGTTGCGGGCCGTCGCCAGCCCCTCGTTGCGCTCGTGCCGTCTCAGCACCACCCCGGGGATCTCCTCCCGCGCGCGGCGCAGGAGGTCCGCCGTCCCGTCGGTCGAACAGTCGTCGACGAGGATGAATTCGAAGTCCTCCCGGGCATTGGCCCGCAGGCTTCTGAGGGTGTCGGGCGCGTATGTCTGCACGTTGAAGAACGGCACGATGACGGAGAGCTTAACCACCCGCATCACGCTAGGGCGGACCCCGGCATTTGCCCTGTCCCCCGCAAGGATGCTGGGTGAACGGCGAATGTCGGAATGATGAACCAGGTTGATTGCTAAGGAATTTCGGGCCTGAAAAGGCCCATTCCTGGGTTGATTCGCCAACAGTCGGTGGGCTGTTAACCGTTTGTTGCCGCCACGTTGGGCCGCTCCTCGGAATGCCTTCCTAACTTCTAGGACGTGCCCCCACGTACCAGCAATACGGCTGATCAGGCCGTTACCGCCTCCGACGGCAGCACGGCGCTCCGCGTAGCCGTGCTCGCCGACTCCGACACCCGGTGGAAATGGGGCGCGCTCACCGCGCGCCGCCTCACCACCGGCACCGACGCGTCGCTCGAACACGAACGGCCCGTCGAGGTCAGCGGACTGCTGCTGCGCGGCCGGGCCACGCCCACTCCCCGGCAGCTCGCCGAGGTCGGCGAGGTGGGTATCGAGGCCGCTCGCGTACGTGAGGTGACGGCGGTCGAATTTCTGCACACGGTGCGGGACGAGGGGTACGACATCGTGGTCCTCGCCCTCGTCGGCGGCGCCGTCCAGGCGATGCTGCACGGACTCGCCGCGCTGGACCTGCCCCGCAGGCCCGTGATCGTCACCGGCTACGTGGGGGTCGTCTACGAGAAGCTTGCGGACGGACTCCTCCTGCGTCACGGCGCGGACGTCGTCCTCGCCAACTCCCGCCACGACGCCGAGCGGTTCCGCGCGGTGTACGAGGGAGTGGGCGCCGACGCCTCGGCCGTCACGGAGGCCGCGCTGCCGTTCCTCGGCGGTGCTCCGCACCGGCCGGAAGAGGGCCGCGACACCGTCGTGTTCGCCGCCCAGCCCTCCGTACCGGCATCCCGCGCCGACCGTACGTATCTGCTGCGCAGGCTCATCGAGCACGCCCGGCTGCACCCCCGCCGCGAGGTGCTGCTGAAGCTGCGCTCCAAGCCCGGCGAGCACACCACGCACATCGAGGAGCTGCCCTACCAGCGGCTCGCGGAGAAGCTCCCGGGCGGCCTGCCGCCCAACTTCCGCCTGGTGTACGGGCACATGGGCGAGGTCCTGGACCGCACCGACCTGCTGGTCACCGTCTCCTCGACCGCCGCGCTCGAATCCCTGCACCGGCGGATTCCCACCGCCGTCCTCTCCGACCTCGGCGTCCGCGAAACCCTCGGCAACCACCACTTCATCGGCTCCGGACTCCTCACGTCCTGGGACCGGCTGGACGGCGGATTCCGGCCCCGACCCGACGAGGAGTGGCTGTCCGGCCAGGGCGTCGCCGCCGACGGTACGTACGCCACGGCGTACGACACCGCCCGAGCCGCGGTCACCGCCCTGCTGGAACGGGACCAGCTCCCGCCCCTCGCCCCCTACTACACGCCCGCCACCGCCCCCGGATACCTCCCCGGCATCCTCGCCCGCCACCACCTGGGCCCCGACGGCCACCCGCTGCCGGGCGCCGCGACACCCAAGGAGACCGGCCGGGTCAGGGGAGCGGTCCGCGAAACCGTACGCAACGCGGCACGCGGGGCCTACCGGCAGGGCGTCCAGCGCGTCGCCCCGGTGATCCGCCGGATGGGCGAGCTGTGACCGGGCGAACCGCGAACTCCCGCGCCGAGACCACCACTTCAGGAGTTTCTGTGACACCGACCCCGGCCCCGACGCCGCCGCCCACCGTGCTCGCAGTGATCCCCGCCCGCGGCGGATCCAAGGGTGTCCCCGCCAAGAACCTCGCCCAGGTCGGCGGCGTCCCCCTGGTCGCCCGTGCCGTACGCGCCTGCCTCGGCTCCACCGAGGTCACCGACGTCGTCGTCACCACCGACGACCCGGCCATCGCGGAAGCGGCCACCGAAGCGGCCGCCGCGCTCGGCGAAGCCGACCGGCTGCACTGCGTACAGCGCCCCGAGGCCATCGCCGGGGACACCGCGACCAGCGAGGCCGCAGTCCTGCACGCGCTCGACACCTACGAGGAACTGCCCGGCCGGACCGCGGACGTGGTGCTCCTGGTGCAGTGCACCAGCCCCTTCGTCACCCGCGAGGACATCGACGGCGTCGCCGCTGCGGTCGCCCACGAAGGCGCCGACACCGCGGTCACCGTCGCCCCCTTCCACGGCTTCGTCTGGCGCGACGGCCACGCGGTGGAGGACGACACCTACGGCGTCAACCACGACAAGGCCGTACGCCCCCGCCGTCAGGACCGCCCGCAGGACCTGCTGGAGACCGGCGCCGCGTACGCCATGAACGTGGCGGGCTTCCGTACCCACCGCCACCGCTTCTTCGGCCACACCGCGCTGGTGCGCACCGACCCGGCCCGCGTGCTGGAGATCGACGACCCGCACGACCTGGCCCGCGCCCGCGCCCTCGCGCCGCTCCTGGACCCCTCACCGCTGCCGACCCGCGAGGACATCGACGCCGTCGTCCTCGACTTCGACGGCACACAGACCGACGACCGGGTCTTCATCGACTCCGACGGACGCGAAACGGTCGCCGTCCACCGGGGCGACGGCCTGGGCATCGCGGCCATGCGCAAGGCGGGCCTGCCGCTGCTGATCCTCTCCACGGAACAGAACCCTGTCGTCGCCGCCCGCGCCCGCAAGCTCAAGATCCCCGTCCTGCACGGCATCGACCGCAAGGACGAGGCGCTCAAGCAGTGGTGCGAGGAGCAGTCCATCGCCCCCGAGCGCGTCCTCTACGTCGGCAACGACGTCAACGACCTGCCCTGCTTCGGCCTCGCGGGCTGGCCCGTCGCCGTCGCCAGTGCCCACGACTCGGTACGCGCCGCGGCGCGCGCCGTCACGACCACCCCCGGCGGCTTCGGCGCCATCCGCGAGATCGCGGCCTGGCTCCTGGGCCCCACCCTCACCACCACCCCTGTATCCACCACCCCCGTCTCCACCCCCACCAAGTAAGGAACGCACCACCATGAGCAACGCCTCCCGTCTGCGCACGCTCGGCACCCGCACCGCGGGCCCCGGCCGCCCCGTCTACATCACCGGTGAGATCGGCATCAACCACAACGGTGACCTCGACAACGCCCTCGCTCTGATCGACGTGGCCGCCGAAGCCGGCTGCGACGCCGTCAAGTTCCAGAAGCGCACCCCGGAGATCTGCACCCCGCGCGACCAGTGGGACATCGAGCGCGACACCCCCTGGGGCCGGATGACGTACATCGACTACCGCCACCGCGTCGAGTTCGGCGAGGACGAGTACCGCACGATCGCCGAGCACTGCGCCAAGCGCGGCATCGACTGGTTCGCCTCCCCGTGGGACACCGAGGCCGTCGCCTTCCTGGAGAAGTTCGACGTCCCCGCCCACAAGGTGGCGTCCGCCTCCCTCACCGACGACGAGCTGCTGCGCGCCCTCCGCGCGACCGGCCGCACGATCATCCTCTCCACGGGCATGTCGACCCCGCGCCAGATCCGCCACGCGGTGGAGGTCCTGGGCTCGGACAACATCCTGCTCTGCCACGCCACCTCGACGTACCCGGCGAAGGCGGAGGAGCTCAACCTCCGGGTGATCAACACCCTCCAGCAGGAGTACCCCAACGTCCCGATCGGCTACAGCGGCCACGAGACGGGCCTCCAGACCACGCTGGCCGCCGTCGCCCTCGGCGCCGCGTTCGTCGAGCGTCACATCACCCTCGACCGCGCCATGTGGGGCTCCGACCAGGCCGCCTCCGTCGAGCCGCAGGGCCTGACCCGCCTGGTCCGCGACATCCGCACCATCGAGGCCTCCCTCGGTGACGGCGTCAAGAAGGTGTACGAGTCGGAGCTCGGCCCGATGAAGAAGCTCCGCCGGGTCACGGGCGTCGTCGCCGAGAGCGACGCGTCCGCCGAGCCGGTCGCGGTCTGAGCGCCGACCGGTGAACCTCGCCTTCGTCGAGAGCCCGGTCCAGCTCCTGAACGTCCTGGAGTGGACCCACGTAAGGGGAGGACCCGACGCGACCACCACCACGGTCGTCGTCCTCCCCCCGGTCGACCCGATGTCGCGCGGTCAGCTGCGCCGGATGGCAGAGCTGGCCCGCGACGAGGGCATCGCCGTCCGATGGCAGGAGGCGCGCGGCGACGCCGGCGCGCCTCTGAAGACCCTGCGCGCCCTGGCGGGCCTCGTCCGCCGGGCCGAGCACGTCGTTATCGGCGACCCGTTCTCCCGCTACGTACAGCTCCTCCTCACGATGGTCCGCGCCCGGCGCCTCACGGTGGTCGACGACGGCACGGCCACCATGGAGTTCGTGGCCCAGCTGGCCCGGGGCGAACGCCTCGTGCGCTGGCACCGCAGGGGTGGTAGCAACGGCCCGCGCGAACTGGTGCTGGCCCCGGTCACGGCGGTCGCCCGCCGCCGCTTCACCCCTTCGGCGACCCACACGGTCGAGGTGTTCACCGCGATGCCGGTCGAGGCTCCGCCCGGCATCGTGGTGACCCCGAACGAGTTCGCCTGGACCCGGGCGCGCTTCGGCCCGCCCCTGATCACCCGCGGCGCCGACCTGGTCGGCACCTCCCTGGTCGAGACGGGTGTGGTCGACCCGGTCCCGTACCAGGAGGCGGTCCTCGCCCTGGCCCGCACCCACAACGCCACCCGCTACTTCGCGCACCGCCGCGAGTCCGCGGAGAAGCTGCACGCCCTGGAAGCCGCCACCGGCCTGGAGATCGTCCGCCCGGACCTCCCCCTGGAACTCATCGCCCGCCGCGGCCCCATCGGCCACACGGTCCTGAGCTTCCCGTCCACGGTGGTCCACACCCTGCCCCTGGCCCTGGCGGGCACGGGAGTGAAGGTCGCGGTCTGCGACATCGCCCCGGAATGGCTCCGCGAATCGGCCTCACCCCGCGCCCAGGGCTTCCTGAGCGGCGTCACGGAGACAGCCCGCGACGTCCAGCGCCTGGCACCGTGGCGCGTCACCTCGACGGCGTTGGGGGAGGCCTGAGAGAACGACGGCCTCAGTCGCGGGGCTCCAGCATGCGACTCAGCAGATTACGAGTGGCCCGCTGCACCTGCGGGTTGAGGTGCTCGGGCTCATTGAGCGCGAGCGGCCAGTGGAAGGTCCCTGCAACGAAGACGAGCGTGCCCTCGCCGTTCTCACAGAGACTGGTGTTCTGGATGGTGCGCCCGCGCCCCCAGCTGTCGACGTACGGGGACGCGGAGAGCAGGGTCTGCTCGGCGTCCACGGGCCGGGGCATGGCCGGATTGAACCCATCGGCCTCGACCGCGACGATCAGGAATCTCGTGACGCTGTTTACCGAGGGCGAGAACCGCTGCCCCCTACCTCGCCTCGCCCTGTGCCCACTACGGATTGTTCTGCTCCGCCCAGATGATCTTTCCCTCGCGTGTGTACCGGGTGCCCCAGCGGTGGGCGAGCTGGGCCACGAGGAAGAGGCCGCGACCTCCTTCGTCGGTGGTCCGGGCGTGCCGGAGCCGGGGAGAGGTGCTGCTGGTGTCCGTGACCTCGCAGATCAGGCGGGCTTCGCGCAGCAGTCGCAGTCGTACGTGTCCGGGGGCGTAGCGGATCGCGTTGGTGACCAGTTCACTGACGATGAGTTCGGTCGTCATGGCCAGCTCGTCCAGGCCCCATTCCTCGAGTTGGCGGGTGGCCAGGGCACGGGCGCCCGCGACGGCCGCGGGGTCACAGGCCACGTCCCATGAAGCGACATTGTCGGTGGTGAGGGCGTGCGTGCGGGCGAGCAGCAGCGCGACGTCGTCGGTTTGAGGGGCGTCGGGCAGTTCTCCCACGGCGTTGACGCAGAGCATCTCGAGCGGGACGTGTTGCTCGGCCAGGGCGCTGCCCAGGCGCGCCATTCCGCGGTCGATGTCCTGGTCGCCCGCCTCGATGAGGCCGTCGGTGTACAGGCCGATCAGGCTGTTCTCGGCGAGCTCGATCTCGATCGCCTCGAAGGGCAGTCCGCCCAGGCCGAGCGGTGGACCGGGGGGCAGTTCCAGGAAGCTGACGTCTCCGTCGGGAGTGACGACGACCGGCGGGGGGTGGCCGGCCCGGGCGAGTTCGCAGCGTTGCGTGACCGGGTCGTAGATGGCGTACAGGCAGGTTGCCCCGATGACGCTCATATGGTTCTGGTCGGCTGTTGCGTCGTCGGGTTCCTCCTCACCGAGGCGGATCACGAGGTCGTCCAGGTGGGCCAGCAGCTCGTCGGGGGGCAGGTTCATGACGGCGAGTGTCTGGACCGCGGTGCGTAGTCGGCCCATGGTCGCGGCCGCGCTGATGCCGTGCCCGACCACGTCGCCGATGACCAGGCCGACGCGGGCGCCGGACAGGGGGATGACGTCGAACCAGTCTCCGCCCACGCCGTCCTTGGCGTCGGCCGGCAGGTACATGGAGGCGACGTCCACGGCGGTGCCGCCCTCCAAGATGTGGGGCAGCAGGTTGTGCTGGAGTGTCAGGGTCGCGTTGTGTTCGCGGGTGTAGCGGCGTGCGTTGTCGACGCAGACGGCCGCGCGTGCGACGACTTCCCGGGCCAGCAGGGCGTCGTCCGGATCGAAGGAGGCGGGGTTCTGCGAGCGGGTGAATGTGGTCAGGCCCAGGATGGTGTCCCGCGCCCGCATCGGCACGGAGATGAGGGAGTGCATTCCGAACTCGCGGATTCTCGAGGCCCTGGCGGGTTCTTGCACCGTCCACTCGGGATGGTCCGGGTCGATTACCGGTATGAGGACCGGTTCGCCGTTGACGAGGAGGCCGACGTCCCGCGGAGGAGGGAGGAAGTCCACCCGGTCACCTACCCGGGCAACCGCCTCCGGGCAGCCTTCCCGGACGGAGCTCATTCCCGCCCGGCGCATGAGGGGCCGCGCAGCCGCCGGTCCCGCATCGGACAGCCACGTCCCGTGTCCTTGCGTGCTGAGGACCGGCTCCAGAAGGTCGACGACGACGAAGTCGGCGAACCGCGGTACGGCGAAATCGGCCAGTTCCTGGGCCGTCGTCATGACGTCCAAGGTGCTGCCCACGCAGGCTCCGGCCTCATTGACCATGGACAGCAGCTGACGGGCGTTCCACCGGTCGGTGACGTCGAGAACCATGTAGCAGACGCCCGTCACGGCGTCCTGGGCATCGACCAGCGGGAAGAAGGACGTCGAGTAGGCGTGCTGTCGGTGCGGGTCCGCCCAACTCCAGCCCAAATACTCGTAGTCGGCGACCGCCATACCGGTCCGCAGTACCTTGCGCATCACTTCTTCGAGGGTCTCGGCCTGCAGCCCGGGCAGCAGCTCGCTCAGACGCTTGCCCAATCGCTGCTCACGGGGCACCCCGCCGAAGCGTTCCAGGGTGTCGTTGATCCAGACGTAGCGCAGCTCCGTGTCCATGACCGCCATGCCGACGGGCGACCGGGTCAAGAACCAGTCCACCCCGGACTGCCCCATGCTCCATTGCGATCTCTGTTCGCGCCCCGAGACCAGATAGCAGTCGTCCCCGCCCAGGTGGAACGACGCGGACACCCGCAGCGTCAATTCGATGCGACGGCCGTCGTGATGGCGGGCCTGTATCAGCCCGCTCCACCCTGCGCCGGTGCGACAGTGCTCGGCGATTCCCGTCGCCCGGAACCGGTCGCCCGGGTCGGCCAGCAGCATCGCGGCGGACTGGCCGATCGCTTCCGCCGCGGGGTATCCGAGGGTTTCTTCCGCCCCTCGGGTCCACGCCACGATCCTGCCGACATCGTTCACCACCGCAGACGCGTCGTTGGCCGCGTCCAAAGGCGCACCCTGACCTGCAGGCGGCGGTATGTTGGGACGAGCCCTCGCCTGTTCAGGTGTCGATGACATCCACCCACCTCAACATCCTTCTCCCTCCATAGTCCCGCTCGCCCGCGTGACGTGCATGGGCGCAGGGCGCTCTCGGACGCGGCGCGGCGGGGCGGGGTGAGGCGGTCCGTTGGCCCTCTTGTGGCATCACTTCATTCGGCTGGATTGTGCCAATGGCTCAGAATATTTGGCGACAGTTGAGCCAGTGGGTGGCTTAAGGGCGTGATGTGCCTGTCGATGGCGCTGCGGATTCCGCGGCGCCCTCCAAGAGTGATGGATGAGCTTACCCACCCCCATCTCACGCCACACGCCGCCGAGCCAATTTTTGTTCCTCTATGCGGCTGAAGTTTTGTTGATCTGTGGTCAGTTGAGGGGGCAGGGGCTCTACCCTTCAACAGGTGAACCAGTTGAAGTCCCGCGCGTCCGACTCCGATGCCGAGCTGCCCGGGGGAGCGGCCCATCCCGGTGCCCTGCCCGGTGCTCTGTCCGACGAGCTCCGGCTGGAGCTGATCGCGTTCCGGCGTGATCTGCACATGCACCCCGAGCTCGGCAACCAGGAGTTCCGTACCACCGCCGCCATCAAGGCCCGGCTGGAGGCGGCCGGGCTCGCGCCGCAGGTGCTGGACACCGGGACCGGCCTGGTGTGCGACGTCGGTACTTGGGACGGCGTACGGCCCATGCTGGCGCTGCGCGCCGACATCGACGCGCTGCCCATCCCGGACACCAAGGCGGGCGTGTCCTACCGGTCCACCGTGCCCGACCGGGCGCATGCCTGCGGGCACGACATCCACACCGCCACCGTCCTCGGCGCCGGCCTCGTGCTGGCCGGGCTCGACCGCCAGGGGCTTCTGCCGAACGCCGTCCGGCTGATCTTCCAGCCGGCCGAGGAGGTGCTGCCCGGCGGCGCGACCGACGCGATCGGGGACGGGGTCCTGGAAGGCGTCGGGCGGATCATCGGCGTGCACTGCGATCCGCGGGTCGACGTCGGCAGGATCGGGCTCCGGGCCGGGGCGATCACCTCCGCCTGCGACCGGCTGGAGGTCTCCCTCGACGGGCCCGGCGGGCACACCGCCCGGCCGCACCTGACCACCGACCTGGTCACCGCCGCCGCCAAGGTGGCCACCGAGGTGCCCGCGCTGCTCGCCCGCCGGGTGGACGCGCGCTCCGGGCTCGCCGTGACCTGGGGACGGCTGGAGACCGGACATGCCTGCAATGTGATCCCGCAACACGCCGAGATGTCCGGAACGGTTCGCTGTCTGGATCTGGCGGCCTGGCGCGAGGCGCCCGACCTGGTGCACGCGGCGATCGACGAGGTGGCCGGAATGTACGGGGCCAAGACCGTGATCGAGTACGTGCGCGGCGTGCCGCCCGTCGTGAACGACGCGTCGGTGGTCGATCTGCTGGGCGCCGCGATGACGGAACGACGGGGTTCGTATGCGATCGAGGACACCGAACAGAGCCTTGGCGGCGAGGACTTCTCCTGGTATCTGGAGCACGTTCCGGGTGCGATGGCACGGCTCGGGGTACGTACTGCGGGCGACACGCGCGGCCTCGACCTGCACCGCGGAAACTTCGACGCGGACGAGGAGGCGATCACGGTGGGAGTGGAGCTCTTCACGGCAGCCGCGTTGCTCGATGGCAACCGCACGTAACCGGACAGGTCACCTCCTGTTCGCGACGATCCGATAACGGCTTCCGTACGGGTCCTTATCTGACATCTACGCGCGTTACGATCGCGGCGAAACCAGCGCCGGAAGAGGCGCTTCGGTCAGGTTTGAAGGAGCCTTCCCTTGCGCCGGGTATCCAAGTTTGCTGCCGCGTGTACTGTCACCGCGGCCCTCGCCTTCACCGCCACCGCGTGTGGCGACTCCTCCACGGGGGACACTGGTTCCGACAAGGACCAGATGAAGATCGGCATGGCCTACGACGTCGGCGGCCGTGGCGACAACTCGTTCAACGACTCCGCGGCCCGCGGCCTGGACAAGGCCAAGGCCGAGTTCGGTGCCGAGACCAAGGAGCTCACCGCCAAGAGCGGTGAGACCCCTGCCGACCGGGAGACGCGTCTGCAGTCTCTCGCCGAGGGCGGCTTCAACCCGGTGATCGCGGTGGGCTTCGCGTACAAGGACGCGGTCGACAAGATCGCGCCCGAGTACCCGGACGTCACCTTCGGCCTGGTCGACTCGGTCGCCGAGGCGAAGAACGTCGCCAACATCGTCTTCACCGAGGAGCAGGGTTCCTACCTCGCCGGTGTCGCGGCGGCGCTCAAGTCCAAGGACGGCCAGATCGGCTTCATCGGCGGCGTCGACCTTCCGCTGATCAAGAAGTTCGCCGCGGGCTTCCAGCAGGGCGTCCTGGACACGAACCCCAAGGCCAAGGTGCAGATCCAGTACCTGACCACGGGCTCGGACCTGTCCGGCTTCGGCAGCCCCGACAAGGGCAAGGCCGCTGCCAAGGGCATGATCGACAAGGGCGCGGACGTCATCTTCGCCGCTGCGGGCGGCTCCGGCGCCGGTTCCATCGAGGCCGTCGCGGCCAAGCCGGGCGCCTGGTCCATCGGCGTCGACTCCGACCAGGCCAAGGACCCGGCCCTGTCGAAGTACGCGTCCACGATCATGACCTCGGTCGTCAAGAACGTCGACGCCGGTGTCTACGACCTGGCCAAGTCCGTCAAGGACGGCAAGCCGCTGACCGGCACGCAGACGTACTCCCTCGCCAAGAACGGCGTCAGCCTGACCACTACGGGTGACCACCTCAAGGACATCCAGGCGCAGCTCGACGAGGCGAAGAAGAAGATCGTCGACGGCGACATCAAGGTCAAGACCACCCTCTGACCTGCCCGCTGATTCGGGGCCCGGTGGAGCGGCTTCGGCCGTTGCTCCGGGCCCCGATTCGCGTACGGAGGGCGCGCTGCGGGCGTCTCCTCCGCCACCTGCCGCCAGGCGGCCAACGATTCGGTGGCGCTACGCGCGTAGCGTCCGCCGGGCACGGTATTTTTCGCCACGCCCCCCGCACCGCCCCTCCCGCACCGCCCCCGTCCTGATTCCGCCGACGTACCCATCCCCCGCCTCCGCCCTCCGCTCCTGCCAAGGAGAGTGCGCCATCAAAGCGTCCAGCAGTCCTCATGCCGTCGAGCTCCGCGGCATCACCAAGCGATTCCCCGGTGTCGTGGCCAACCACGACATCGACATCACCGTGAACCGCGGTACCGTGCACGCCCTCGTCGGCGAGAACGGCGCCGGCAAGTCGACCCTGATGAAGATCCTTTACGGCATGCAGAAGCCGGACGAGGGCACCATCGCGGTGGACGGCGAGCAGGTCTCGTTCAGCAACCCCGGTGACGCCATCGACCGCGGCATCGGCATGGTGCACCAGCACTTCATGCTCGCCGACTATCTGACCGTCCTGGAGAACGTCGTACTCGGCTCCGAGAAGCTGTACGGCATCGGGGACCGGGCCCGCGCCAAGATCAAGGAGATCTCCACGGCGTACGGCCTCGGCATCCGCCCGGACGCCATGGTCGAGGACCTCGGGGTCGCCGACCGCCAGCGTGTGGAGATCCTCAAGGTCCTCTACCGCGGCGCGCGCACCCTGATCCTCGACGAGCCGACCGCCGTCCTCGTGCCGCAGGAGGTCGACGCGCTCTTCGACAACCTCCGCGAGCTCAAGGCCGAGGGCCTCACCGTCATCTTCATCTCGCACAAGCTGGGTGAGGTGCTCTCCGTGGCCGACGAGATCACCGTCATCAGGCGCGGTACGACGGTGGGCACCGCCGACCCTGCGCACACCACGACCAAGCAGCTCGCCGAGCTGATGGTCGGCAGCGAGCTGCCCTCGCCGGAGACCCGCGAGTCCACGGTCACCGACGTACCCATGCTGACCGTCGACGATCTGCGGCTGACCGCCACCGACCCGGACGGGGTGGTGCGCGCCGTGCTCGACGGCATCGCCTTCACCATCCACAAGGGTGAAGTGCTGGGCATCGCGGGCGTCGAGGGCAACGGCCAGTCCGAACTGGTCGACGCCATCATGGGCATGCGCACCCTCGACACCGGCGCCCTCTCGCTGGACGGCGCGGACATCTCCCACGCCGCCACGCGCAAGCGCCGCGAGGGCGGCATGGCCGTCATCCCCGAGGACCGCCACCGGCACGGTCTGCTCCTGGAGGCCCCCCTCTGGGAGAACCGCATCCTCGGCCACGTCACCGAACGCCCCAACAGCAAGGGCGCCCTGCTCGACCTGAAGGCCGCACGCGCCGACACCGAGCGGATCGTGCGCGAGTACGACGTCCGTACCCCCGGCATCGAGGTCACCGCGGCCTCGCTCTCCGGCGGCAACCAGCAGAAGCTGATCGTCGGCCGCGAGATGAGCCACAGCCCCAAGCTGCTGATCGCCGCCCACCCCACCCGTGGTGTGGACGTCGGCGCGCAGGCGCAGATCTGGGACCAGATCCGCGAAGCGCGCCGTGAGGGCCTGGCGGTGCTGCTCATCTCCGCCGACCTCGACGAGCTGATCGGGCTCTCCGACACCCTGCGCGTGATGTACCGCGGCCGGCTGGTCGCCGACGCCGACCCGGCGACGGTCACCCCCGAGGAGCTCGGCTCCGCCATGACCGGCGCGGCGAGCGGACACCTGGAAGCCCCGGCCGGGGACGGCACACCCGCCGAACCCGGTGCGGACGACACCCGCCCCGTGAACGACCCCGACGGGGGAGAGGACCGATGAAGAAGTTCGACAAGGAGCGGCTGCTCCTGGGGATCGCGGCCCCGCTGCTCGCGATCGTGGTCGCGTTCCTGGTGACCGCGCTGGTCCTGGCCGCGACGGGCAAGGAACCGTTCAACGCCTTCGGCATCATGTTCGAGTACGGACTGAAGTCGGACAGCCAGGTCTACATCCTGAACAAGGGCACGACCTACTACCTCGCGGGTCTCGCGGTCGCCATCGGCTTCCGGATGAACCTGTTCAACATCGGTGTCGACGGCCAGTACCGCCTCGCCGCCTTCTTCGCCGCCGCCCTCGGCGGCGCGCTGACCCTGCCGGGCGCCCTCCAGATCCCGCTGATCATCCTCACCGCGATGATCGTCGGCGCGATGTGGGCCGGTATCGCCGGTGTCCTGAAGGTCACCCGGGGCGTCAGCGAGGTCGTCTCGACGATCATGCTGAACGCCATCGCGACGGCGATCATCGGCTATCTGCTCCAGCAGGGCCGGCTCGGTCACCTCGACGAGGCCGGCACGAAGATCTCGACCACTCCGATCCCGGAGTCCTCGCACTTCTTCGAGTTCCCGACCACACCCACCCCGGTCTGGGGCTTCATCGTCGTCGCGGTCGTCGCGGGCGTCGCCTTCTGGTTCGCGCTCTCGCGCACCCGGTTCGGCTTCGACCTGCGTACCGTCGGCCAGTCCGGCTCGGCCGCCGAGGCCAGCGGTGTCGACGTGAAGAAGATGGTCGTCACGTCGATGCTCATCTCCGGCGCGATGGCCGGCCTGATCGGTATGCCGACGCTGCTCAACGACAGTTACGAGTACAGCGGCGACTTCCCGGTCGGCATCGGCTTCACCGGTATCGCCATCGCACTCCTCGGCCGTAACAACCCGGTCGGCATCGCCCTCGGTGCGCTCCTGTGGGCCTTCCTCGAACGCGGCACAGGAAAGCTCGAGTTCGAGGGGTACGACAAGGAGATCGTCGGCGTCATCCAGGGCGTCATCGTCCTGTGCGTCGTCATCGCCTACGAAGTCGTCCGCCGCTACGGCCTCAAGCGCCAGCAGAGCAAGGTCGGCGCGGAACTCGCCGCACAGGCCCGTAACTCCGACCAGCAGGAGGTGTCGGCGTGACCGTCACGGCGACTTCCACCCCGCCGCCCGCAGCCCCCAAGGTTTCCGGTGGCAAGGGCGGGCGCAAGCGCTTCTCGTTCCCCGTCATCCTCCTGATCATCGCGGGCGGGCTGCTCGCGCTGTCCGCGGTACGCGCCATCACCGGCGCCCAGGACGTCACTTCGGCGGGCCAGATCAGTGCCGCCCTCGCGATGGCCGTGCCGATCGGCCTCGCGGGTCTCGGCGGCCTCTGGTCCGAGCGGGCCGGTGTGGTCAACATCGGCCTCGAGGGAATGATGATCCTCGGCACCTTCTTCGGTGCCTGGGCCGGCTGGCAGACCAACCCCTGGATCGGCGTACTGGCCGGTGTCGTCGGCGGCATGCTCGGCGGGCTGCTGCACGCGTTCGCCACCGTCACCTTCGGCGTCGACCACATCATCTCCGGTATCGCCATCAACATCCTGGCGCTCGGCTTCACCACCTACTTCGCCAAGCTCTGGTTCAACTCCGGTGAGGCCGCGGCGAAGGGCGGCAGCCCCAAGCAGTCGCCTCCGGCCGAGGAGATCACGACCGTGACGGTCCCGGGCCTCTCCGACTGGCTGCACTCGATCGAGACGCACCACTGGTTCTTCGTCTCCGACGTGGCCGGCATCCTCGGCGGCCTGGTCACCGGTGTGTCGCTGCTGACCCTGGTCGCCGCGGCGCTGTTCGTCGGCACGTTCTTCGTCCTGTGGAAGACCTCGTTCGGTCTGCGGCTGCGCTCCTGCGGTGAGAACCCGATGGCCGCCGAGTCGCTCGGTGTCAACGTCTACTTCTACAAGTACATCGCCGTGATCGCCTCCGGCGGTCTCGCCGGGCTCGGCGGCGCGTTCCTGTCGCTGGTCACCTCGCACATCTACAACGAGGGCCAGACCGGCGGCCGCGGATACATCGGTCTCGCCGCGATGATCTTCGGTAACTGGCGGCCCGGCGGACTCGCCATGGGCGCGGGCCTGTTCGGCTTCGCCGACGCGCTCCAGCTGCGCCAGGGCGGCGAGTCCGTCCACGCGCTGCTGCTGCTCCTGGTGGTCATGCTGGCGGGCATCGCGGCCTGGAAGCTCTACCGCAAGAGCTATGTGCCGGGCGTGATCAGCGCCGCGATCGCCGCCCTCGTGCTGGTCTGGTACCTCACCACGGACACGGTGCCGACCGAGTTCGTGAGCGCCACGCCGTACGTCGTCACGCTCCTCGTGCTCTCGCTCTCCGCGCAGCGGCTGCGGATGCCGAAGGCGGACGGCATGCGCTACCGCAAGGGCCAGGGCAAGTGACGGCCGCCGCGGACGTCGACTGGGAGGCCCTGCGCACGGCCGCCCGGGACGCCATGTCCCGTGCGTACGCGCCGTACTCGGGCTACCCGGTCGGCGTCGCGGCCCTCGTCGACGACGGCCGTACGATCGTCGGCTGCAACGTCGAGAACGCCTCGTACGGCATCGGGCTCTGCGCCGAATGCGGACTGGTCTCCCAGCTGCACGCCACCGGCGGCGGCCGGCTGACCCACTTCACCTGCGTGGACGGGACGGGCGCGATCCTGGTCCCGTGCGGCAGGTGCAGGCAGCTGCTGTACGAGTTCGGCGGGCCGGAGCTCCTCCTGGAGACCCCGGACGGTCTCCGTACGATGGACGAGATGCTGCCGCAGGCCTTCGGACCCCAGCACCTGGCCTAGGGCCTCTCGTCTGGATCAGGCCAGACCTCGCGAGCCCGGCCTGATCCAAACGAAAGACCCTAGGGCCTCTCGTCTCTCCTCGCACACCGGGCGGGCCCGTTTTCGGGTTCGCCCGGGGTTCGATCAAACCTCTATGCGCGTAGAGTCAATCGGACTCCTGCGTACGCACCCGGCCGGAAGGACTCCCCGCCCATGGACGCCATCTCCGTCATCCGCACGAAGCGGGACCGCGGCGAGCTGACACCCGAACAGATCGACTGGGTCATCGACGCGTACACCCGCGGCGAGGTCGCCGACGAGCAGATGTCCGCGCTGGCCATGGCGATCCTGCTGAACGGCATGAATCGCACCGAGATCGCCCGCTGGACCGCCGCGATGATCGCCTCCGGCGAGCGGATGAACTTCGCCGCACTCTCCCGCCCCACCACCGACAAGCACTCCACCGGTGGCGTCGGCGACAAGATCACGCTGCCGCTGGCCCCGCTCGTCGCGGCCTGCGGCGCGGCCGTGCCGCAGCTCAGCGGCCGCGGGCTCGGCCACACCGGCGGCACCCTCGACAAGCTGGAGTCCATCCCCGGCTGGCGCGCACACCTCTCCAACGAGGAGATGCTGAGCGTCCTGGACAGCACGGGCGCGGTGATCTGCGCGGCCGGTGACGGCCTCGCCCCCGCCGACAAGAAGCTGTACGCGCTCCGCGACGTCACCGGCACCGTCGAGGCGATCCCGCTCATCGCCAGCTCGATCATGTCGAAGAAGATCGCCGAGGGCACCGGAGCACTGGTCCTGGACGTCAAGGTCGGCTCCGGCGCCTTCATGAAGACCATCGAGGACGCCCGGGAACTGGCCTCCACCATGGTCGCGCTGGGCACCGACAGCGGCGTACGCACCGTCGCCCTGCTCACCGACATGGCGACCCCGCTCGGACTGACCGCGGGCAACGCCATGGAGGTACGGGAATCCGTCGAGGTCCTGGCAGGCGGCGGCCCCCGGGACGTCATCGACCTGACCCTCGCCCTCGCCCGGGAGATGCTGGACGCGGCGGGCCTCAAGGACGCCGACCCGGAGAAGGCCCTCGCCGACGGCTCCGCGATGGACGTCTGGCGCCGCATGATCTCTGCCCAGGGCGGCGACCCGGACGCGAAGCTGCCGGTCGCCCGCGAGCAGCACGTGGTGACCGCGCGCTCCTCCGGCGTACTGACCCGCCTCGACGCGTACGACATCGGCGTCGCCGCCTGGCGCCTCGGAGCGGGCCGCGCCCGCAAGGAGGACCCGGTGCAGGCGGGCGCGGGCGTCGAAATGCACGCCAAGCCCGGCGACAGCGTCACGGCGGGCCAGCCCCTGCTGACGCTGCACACGGACACCCCGGAGAAGTTCGAGTACGCGCTGAAGGCCCTGCCGGATGCCTACGACATCGCCCCCGCCGGCACGGAGTTCACGCCGACCCCGGTGGTACGCGAGCGCATCGCGTAACGGCACAGCACGCGAACGGCCCGCCCGGACGAGGAGATCGTCCGGGCGGGCCGCTGTCATGCGGTGGGCGGTCCTACTTGCCGTAGTAGGCGTCGTAGATGGCCACCGTCGACAGGTTGCCCTTCTTGTCCGTGACCTTGGCCGCGAAGGAGATCGACTTGCCCTTCGCGGGGTTCTTCACGGAGATCCTGTCCTTCTTCACCGTGACCTTCTTCCAGGTCTTCCCGGCGTTGTAACTGACGTACACCTTCAGCGACTTCAGGTTCTTGCCCGCAGCCGAACCCTGCACCTGGACCGGTACGGAAGCGGCCCTGCCCGCCGCCACCTTGCTGTCCGGACCCACGGCGGGCGTGAAGCGCACCATGGACGCCGGAAGCTTGGCGCCGCTCGTCTTCTTGGACCGGAACGTCCAGCCCGCGTCGATCCGGGTGGAGGCCGCACCGATCTTGGCGCTGCGCCGCACCGAGGTCTTCAGCGTGTAGTCGGCGGCACCGGACGGCACAGCGAACGGCGTGTCGCCGTACAGCGCGTCGTTGTTCTGGGCGAACTTCTTGCCGTTGCGGTACAGGACCGTCTTGACCGAGGTCAGTTCGGACGACCCGGCGTTCCCGTTGCCGTCGGCGAGGAGCGGCACCAGGCCGGTGATCTCGTTGTCCGTGCGGTAGATGCCGTAGGTGTCGTCCAACAGCGGCCCGAACACCGCCGTGTTGACGGCCTTCGTGTACGTCTTGCCGCCCGCGTACGCCCGCGGGCCACCGAGCGAGTACTGCGACTCGTACACCGGCAAGCCGTCCTCGTCGGCTCCGCCGAGCTGCGAGAAGTCGAAGTTCCACCGGGCCTTGTCGGCGGTCGAGACGAAGACCGTGCGGGTGCCGGGGAGCTTCTGAGTCGTCGATGTGGCCGTGCCGCTGCTCATGCTGGGGAGGGTGCCCCAGGCCGTGATCTCTCCGGTCTTCTTAGGCGCCGGGGCGCCCATGGCGATCTTCACCTTGGCGAACTGGCCGGCCGTGAGCTTGCGTGCGTAGCCGGTGGCGAACTGCTTGGCCTGGCCGCCGAGCGCGACGTCGTACTCGGCGGACGCACCCTTGGACCAGCTGCCCAGCCAGTGCTGGGCGAGCGAACCGTCGGTGACCTTCGGACCGACGTGCGCGGTCCGGAAGTTCTTGTACGTGTCCAGGTACCAGCCGAACGTATAGGAGTTGGACGTGGACTTGATGGTGTAGTCCGGCGCCATCAGCAGGGAAGTCACCGACTTCTCGGGCAGCGTGATGTTCACTGCCTTCGCCTTGCGCGCGTCGAGGGTGACGGCCGTCTTTTTGTTCACGTCGAGCTTCGGCTGCACGAGCCAGTCGACGCCCTTGGTGGAGTCGTCCGGGTCCACGTACAGGTTGGCGTTCAGCGAGTACGCCCCCTTGGGGACCCGGACCGAGGCGGTGCCCTTGGTGTTCTGCGGGGAGGCCCACACGCCCTCGGTGGCGCCCGCGATGCCGAAGAGGTCGCTGTCGGCGTACGGGGCCGGCTTGCCGTCGCGGCCGATGTAGGTGACCTTCACGTCGTACGACTCGATCTCGCGCTCGACCGCCGCCGCCGTCCGGACCGTCTGCCCGCCGCCGGTGCCCACGAGGTACGCGGAGTAAGTGCCGTTCACCGTGGAGCCCAGCCGGGTGTCGGCCGTCAGCGCCACATCGGCGGTGCCGCCCGCGGGGACGGTGACCTGCGACGCGCCCAGGGTGAAGAATCCGGCCGGAGCGGGCTTGCCCTTCGGGCCGGTCCCCGTCACGGCCAGATCGAGGGTGACGTCCGTCGTACCGAGGTTGCGGTACGTCACCTTCTTGGCGACCGGGGTGTCATCGGTGTGCGGCCACTGCTGCATCCCGAAGCTGACCGACACCGGGTCCGCGACGATCGTCTGACCGAGCGCCTCGTCGACGGCGATCCGGCCGGAACCCTGCTCGAACGGGGTGTACGCGCCAGGCTTTGAAGAGGTCGTCAGCGCACCCTTCAGCTCCGTGTACTTCCACGCGGGGTGCTGCTGCTTCAGCAGGGCGGCGGCGCCCGCGACGTGCGGTGTCGCCATCGACGTACCGGAGATGGTCAGGTAGCCCGGCGGCTTCTGGCCGACCTCCTTGTCGATGACGGAGCCGGGCGCCGCGGCGGCCGTGATGTCCACTCCGGGGGCCGTCACATCGGGCTTGATCGCGCCGTCGCCGATGCGCGGGCCACGGCTGGAGAACGGCGCCAGCACGTCCTTGTCGTCGACCGCGCCGACGGTCAGCGCGGCGTCCGCGCTGCCCGGGGAGCCGACGGTGGAGGCCCCGCCCTCGCCCTCGTTGCCCGCCGCGATGGCGAACAGGATGCCCTTCTCGGCCGACAGCTTGTTGACCGCCGCCTCAAGGGGATCGATCTCGGGAGTGTCCCCGCCACCGAGGCTCAGGTTGACGATGTCGGCGCCCTCCGCGGCCGCCCACTCCATGCCTGCCAGGATGCCGGAGTCGTTGCCGTAACCGTCGTCGTCGAGCACCTTGCCGTTCAGCAGCTTGGCGTCGGGAGCCACGCCCTTGAACGTGCCGCCCGATGCGGCGCCCGTACCGGCGGCGATCGACGCCACGTGCGTACCGTGGCCGAAGCGGTCCACGGCGTCGGCGGCGTCGGAGAAGTTCTTCTGCGCGAGGACCTGGTCCTTGAGGTCGGCGTGGGTGGCGTCCACGCCGGTGTCCAGGACAGCGATCTTGACGCCCTTGCCGGTGTAACCGGCCTCCCAGGCCGTCGGCGCACCGATCTGCGCGACGCTCTTGTCGAGGCTCGCCCGGCGGACACCGTCCAGCCAGACCCGGTCGATGCCCGCCGCCGCGGTGCGCCGGTCGCCGCCCGCGGACGTGTCGGTGAGCGCCTGCCAGATGTCGGGGGCGTCGGCCTTCGGCGTGGTCAGCGACTGGGCGTTCAGCGACTTCAGGGTGCGGCCGACGGTCGTGCCACCGGCGTCACCCACTTCGGCCTTCGCCGCGGCTGCCTGGGCGCCCCGGTAGCCGACGATCAGGCGGATGCCCTTGTGCTGGGCCCGCCGGTTCTCCGGCCGGTTCAGCTCCGTGACGTCGAACAGCCGCTGGTCGAGCTTGCCGGACGAGATCAGCCGGCGCGCGTCGGCGGGCACGACGAGCGTGTGCCCGCCGCGTACCTGCTTCTGCACGGGTATGTGCTCGCGGCCCTTCGCGGGCTCGAATCCCACGATCCGGCCCTTGGCGTCCACCTGGACGCGGTCGCCGGTGATGAGAGTGAGGTGATGCGCGGCAGCGGCCCGCTCGCCCCTCGCGGGGACGCGGTCCGTCTGTGCCGCGGCCGGGGTGGTCATCCCGGCCGCGAGTGCCACGGCGGCCGCCGCGGCGATGGTCGATACGCACGCGCTCTTGACGTGTCTGCTCAACTCTCCCCCTGGAGAATGAAGTGGTTCCTGGGAACCGCAGGTCCGGGGCAGCTGTGTGACTGCCAGTGCCACCGGTTCAAGATTCAAGAGGGGGAAAGACGCCGCTGGGTTCACAAAAGTGGCTCATGAGTCCGGAGTTGGCGGAAAAGGAGCGCTTCGCGCCCACCGACGACAGGGGTGTGGTGGTCGCCTCCGGAGCTCCCCGCACCGGACTCCGATGAGTTTCGGCCGCCGCGCCGGTCTTTCTCATGTGGATGCCATGACCCCGATAGAGCTCGTCGTGTCCGGCCGCGTCACCAGGGCCGACGTGCCGCGACTCTGCGCCGAGCTGGAGAAGCTGCTGTACGGCCCCACGGGGGACACCTCCGGGCCCGTCACCGCGGTGGACTGCGACGTGGGCGGAGTCGTACGTCCTGACCTGGCCCTGGTCGAGGCGGTGGCCCGGCTGGGGCTGATCGCGCGCAGGGCAGGCGGCCGGGAGCTACGGCTGCGCAACGTCCCGCCCGAACTCCGGTCCCTGCTGGACCTGGTCGGACTGGCCGGCGCCGTCGGCATGGGGGACCGGGACCCGGCGCGGGACCCGGCCTGACGCGGACGCGGGACCTGGCCGAGAAAGGCCGGCCCCGCGCCGGGCGGTCCGCCTCAGCGGGCCACCGCGCAGTCGTACACACGTGCCGTCGCGGCCCCGGCCTCGCTCCCCGGACCGTGCCCGTACGACGGGGAAGGCCACGCGGACACAGTCGGGGACGGGGACGGATACGGGGAGGGAGAAGGTGGCCGAGCGGCCCGGAAGGCCGCGTCGCACGGGCCGCCCTCGGGCTGCGGCCCCGGGGCGGGGTTGGCGGCGGAGCCCGGGGCCCGGGCCGGTCCGGGCCCTGCGGTGGCGGCGGGTTCGTCCAGCCAGTGCGTCAGGCCCCAGGGCCTGTCCGGCCGGCCGCCACCAGCAGGACCCAGACGGCGACGGCCGGCCGGCGGATTCTCACGCCGGATCGGCGTCGAGGTGATCCGGCAGTCCGAACAGCGGGAACCAGCGGGGTGTGTCCAGGAAGCAGTGCATCCCGGTGATCGCCCCGTCCTCGATATCGATGACCTGCACCGCCCACGGCACGAACCCGGGACCGTCCGGATTCGGCTTGTAGTGCGCGAACGCCGGGGTCCCGTTGGCCTCGGTCGCCACCAGCCGCGAACCCGCGCAGCTCGCACCGAAGGAGAGCATGAAGCCGGTGATGTCGTCGTGCCCCTGGAGCCAGAGGTCGAACGGCGGCATGGTCATCACGGCATCCTCGTGGAGCAGCGCGGTAAGCGCCGCCATGTCGTACCCCTCGAAGGCCGCCACGTACCGCTCAAGGAGCTTGCGCTGCTCCTCGTTGAGCCGGTTCGCCGTGTCCGGGGCCCGCCCCTCCGTCTCCGTGAGCGTCGCCCGCGCCCGCTGGAGGGCGCTGTTGACCGAGGCGACCGAGGTCTCGAGCAGCTCGGCGACCTCGCTCGCCTTCCAGGCCAGCACCTCACGCAGGATGAGCACGGCCCGCTGCTTGGGCGGCAGATGCTGGAGCGCGGCGACGAAGGCCAGCCGCACCGACTCGCGGGCCACGGCGGCCTCCGCCGGATCGGCCACCGACGGCAGGATGCGGCCGTCCGGCATCGGCTCCAGCCAGGCGTTCTCCGGCAGCGGGTTGAGCGCGGCCTGCGCCAGCGGCGTCGGCCCGGTCAGATCCACCGGTCTGGCCCGCTTGTTGCCCGCGTTCAGCATGTCAAGGCAGACATTGGTCGCGATGCGGTACAGCCAGGAACGCAGCGAGGAACGTCCCTCGAACTTGTCGAAGTTGCGCCAGGCACGCACCAGAGTGTCCTGGACCGCGTCCTCGGCCTCGAAGGCCGAGCCGAGCATCCGGTAGCAGTAGCCGGTCAGCTCGACCCGGTGTCCCTCCAGACGGCTGTCGATATCGGCCGTCACGGTCAGATCACTCATTGCTCCACCCCTGTTGCGCTGTGACACCACTCACTCAGCACTGTGGAAGCTACCGCAGGCCACTGACAATCGGGCGGGAAGCGCGGAAGCCGCTCACGTTCCGGGTTTGCGTCCGTACACGTAGACGTCGTCGCCGTTGCGCAGCAGATTCCAGTATGCCTTCGCGTCCTTGCCCCGCATGTTGACGCAGCCACCGGAGCCGGGCGGGTTGTACATGCTCTTGGTGACGGAGTGGAACGCCTGGCCGCCGTCGAAGAACTGGGAGTACGGCATCCACACGTGGTAGATCGTCGACCAGTGCTTGATGGTGCGCCAGTAGACCTTGCTCGGACCGGTACGCGTCTCCGCGCCGTTGCGTCCCGTCCGTACCGGCACCGGGCCGTACTTCAGCTTCGAGCCGTCCTGGATCCAGCTGAGCTGCCTGGTCAGGTCCACGCACGCGATGCGCCCCTTGTTGGTGGGGCACTTCTTGGCCTTGTTGGGGTTCTTCCCGGCCGCCTTCTGCGCGAGCATCGTGTTCATCGTGCGCCAGGTGATCGGCCCGGCGTATCCGATGGTCGGGGTGATGCCGTGCTTCGCCTGGAAGGCCCGGGTGGCCTTGCAGTCGGTGACCGACTGCCTGCCGTCGACCGGGCGGCCCAGGAACTTCTCGACCTTCTTCTGGTACGGCCCGGTGGATGTCGTGCAGGACGCCGCCTGCGCGGACGTGCCCGTGCTCAGAACGAGGGCCGGTGCCGCCATCAGACCGGCGACGGACAGGGCCACGCCCCGCCGTATCCGTATGCTCCGAATGTCTCCTATGACTCCCATGTGCGCCAACTCCCCTTCGCGCGCAGTGCGTTGATACCGCCTGCTAGACGCGCGAAGGGGAGTGCCGGTTGTACGCGCGAAGGTCTCAGTTGGGTAGCGCGATCGCCGGTAGGGTCCGGCGCCGTTCGGCCCGTGCCACCCGTGTCCCGTACAGCGTGATCGATACGACGCCGAGGACCGCGAACAGTCCCAGCGCCACGGTCCCGGCCCAGCCCCCGGCGTGGAAGGCGACCGCCCCGAGGGTGCCGCCCGCGCTGGAGCCCAGGTAGTACGCGGACTGGTAGAGCGCGGAGGCCTGGGCGCGGCCCGTCGTCGCCGTACGGCTCACCGAGGAGGAGGCGACCGCGTGCCCGGCGAAGAAGCCCGCCGTGATCAGGACAAGACCGAGGAGTACGGCCGCCAGCTGGTCGGCCAGCGAGAGCAGCAGACCGGCGGCCGTGGTGGAGACGGCCAGATAGAGCGCGCCCCGGCGGCCGAGCCGGCCGACCAGCTTGCCGGCCGCGGCGGAGGAGACCGTACCGACCAGGTAGACCAGGAAGATCGAACCGACGACGCCCTGCGGGAGGTTGAACGGCGCCTCGACCAGCCGGTAGCCGATCACGGTGTAGACCGCTCCGAACACCGTCATGAACAGGGCGCCGATCGCGTACAGGCGTCGCAGCAGCGGATCGGCGAGGTGCGTGCCGACGGTCCTGGCCAGGGCCTTCGGGTTGAGCGAACCGGGCGTGAAGTGACGGGCCTTCGGAATCATGAAGTGGAAGACGACCGCACAGACCACCGCGAGCAGCCCGACCGCACCGAGCGCCGCCCGCCACCCCCACAGCTGGGCCACCCAGCCGGTGACGATACGGCCGCTCATGCCGCCGATGCTGTTGCCCGCCACGAACAGACCGATCGCGGCGATCAGCGCCTTGGGCCGTACCTCTTCCGCCAGATACGCCATCGCGGACGCCGGCAGTCCGGCGAGCGCGGCGCCCTGGACGGCGCGCAGCGCGATCAGCCAGCCGAGGGACGGGGCGAAGGGGATGAGCAGTCCGACCAGCACGGCCACCGTCAGTGAGGCGGTCATCATCTGCCGACGCCCGAAGCGCTCGGAGAGGGCGCTCAGCGGCAGTACGCACAGCGCGAGCGCGCCGGTCGCTGCGGAGACCGTCCAGCTCGCCTGCCCGGCCGTGGCGCCGAACGCGGCGGAGACGGCGGGCAGCAGCGCCTGCGTGGAGTACAGGAGAGCGAACGTCGCGACTCCGGCGGCGAAGAGCGCGAAGCTCATCCGGCGGTAACCGGGGCGGCCGGGCTCCAGGCGCTGGGTGGCGACGGGGGAAGAGGGGGGTGCGGGGGCGTCCACCGTTCGGATGGACGCCTTGGTACTGGCAGGAGGCATACGTCGAAAGTAGGCCGCCAGGTTTCATGCGTCCAATGCACGAAGTCGTCATAATCGTTCCCATGGTGCATGAACGCAGGCCACAGCCCCGGCTGTCACCGAGTAGTTACGAAGAAGACATCCGCGCCGTGCTCGCGCCACGCCTCGCGTACTTCGAGGCGGTCGCCCGCCACGAGCACGTCACCCGTGCCGCGCACGAGCTCGGCGTCCCGCAGTCGACGCTCTCGAGGGCCATGGTCAGGCTGGAACAGGACCTGGGAGTCGCCCTGTTCGCCCGCAAGGGCCGTACGGTCTCCCTCACTCCGGCCGGCCGTACGTTCCTGACCTCCGCCGACCGGGCGCTCACCGAGGTGGAGAAGGCGGCCGACTCCGTACGGGCGGACGCCGACCCGACCGCGGGCAAGGTCGCCTTCGGCTTTCTCCACACCATGGGGTCCGAGACCGTGCCCGCCCTCATCCGCGCCTTCCGCGTCGACCATCCGCGGGTCCGCTTCCAGCTGGTCCAGAACTACGGCGAGGCGATGATCGAACGCCTCCGCTCGGGCGGCCTCGACCTCTGCCTCACCTCGCCCGTCCCGGACGCCCCGGACCTCGTCGCCCGTCGCCTCGACGAACAACGCCTGCGCCTGGTCGTCCCCGACGACCATCGCCTCGCGTCCCGTCGCCGCGTGCGCCTCGCGGAGGCCGCCGACGAAACCTTCGTCACCCTCGAACCGGGTTACGGCCTGCGGCGGATCACCGACGACCTCTGCGCGGAGGCGGGCTTCAAGCCCCGGATCGCGTTCGAGGGCGAGGAGGCCGAGACCCTGCGCGGGCTGGTCGCCGCGGGCCTGGGCGTGGCGCTGCTGCCACCACCGGCGGTGGCCCGCCCGGGAGTCGTCGAGCTCACCGTCACGGCGCCGCGCGCGGCCCGCGAGATCGGGGTCGCGTGGCTGGACGGCCACCCGGACACGCCACCGGTCGCCGCCTTCAAACACTTCCTGCTCTCCCGCCGAGGCCACCTGCTCCCGGACTGACCGCCCTCCGGGGCCCCGGGGCTCCGCCCCGGACCCCGCTCCTCAAGCGCCGGAGGGGCTTGAAATGCGACGCACCCGGGCAACGCACCCCCCGGCTAGTGCCGCAGCGACCGCCCGAACCCCGCGGCCAACGGCATCCGCAGACCCAGCGGCGGCGGAGCCGCCAGTGCGTCCGCGACCGGGCGGGCGTACGAGTGCGCGAACAGCGACCCGCGTACGAAGTCCGCGGCCAGCGCCACCACTTCCGCCCGGTGCTGCCGCAATGCGTGCCCGTCCGAGTGGACCTCGAACCGGCAGATGTCCCGGTTGGACTTCTTCGCCCGCTCGGCCAGCCGGAACGACAGCTCCGGATCGATGCGTTCGTCATTGGTGCCGTGCACGATCAGCACCCGCCGCCCCGCCAACTGCCGTACCGGCTCCGCCTCGTCCGCGGTCCCGTCCGGCAGCCACGGAGCCATCGCCAGGACCGAGGTGACCGCGGTGTGCCCGGCGGCCCGCAGTGCCGCCCGGCCACCCATGCCGTGCCCGGCCAGACAGACGGGGACGTCGCCGTAGCGCCGTACGACCTCGTCCGCCGCCCACTCCGCGTCGGCCGCCAGATCGGCGTCCGTGGCGTTCCAGCCGCGCCAGCGGTACCGCACGACATGCACCGCGAGCCCGTCCGGCCGGCCTGCGCGGGCCAGATGCCGGGCGAACGGCAGCTGGACCGCGTACGAAAAGGAGGACGGCCTGCGGTGCGAGTCCGCTTCTCCGTCCGGGAGCAGCAGGGCGACGCCGCTGACCTCGGGTGGTGCTCCGGCCGTGAGAACGGCCCGTCCCAGCCTCGCAGCAGGCAGGGGAAGTGCGCGCTGTGCCATGACAGAACAGTGTCAGAAGCGCGGGTGTACTCCACCCGACTTCGCGGTCTCTGTTACGTATCGACGATCAGCGCTCTACGCGCGTAGGCGCTAGAGTGCCCAGATGACGAGCCAGACCCTCAATGTTCCCAATCCCGAGCAGATCAGGCGTGCGCCCAAGGTGCTGCTCCACGACCATCTCGACGGCGGCCTGCGCCCCGGCACGATCGTCGATCTCGCCCTCGCCCAGGGCTACGACGCCCTGCCGGAGGCGGAGCCCGACAAGCTGGGCATCTGGTTCCGCGAAGCGGCCGACTCCGGCTCGCTGGAGCGCTACCTGGAGACGTTCGCCCACACCTGCGCCGTCATGCAGACCCGCGAGGCCCTGGTCCGGGTCGCGGCCGAGTGCGCCGAGGACCTCGCCGAGGACGGCGTCGTCTACGCGGAGGTGCGGTACGCCCCCGAGCAGCACCTGGAAGGCGGCCTGACCCTCGAAGAGGTCGTCGAGGCCGTCAACGAGGGCTTCCGCGAGGGCGAGAACCGCGCCCGCGCCAACGGCCACCGCATCCGCGTCGGCGCCCTCCTCACCGCGATGCGGCACGCCGCCCGCGCCCTGGAGATCGCCGAACTCGCCAACCGCTACCGGGACCTCGGCGTCGTCGGCTTCGACATCGCGGGCGCCGAGGCGGGCTACCCTCCCACCCGGCACCTCGACGCGTTCGAGTACCTCAAGCGCGAGAACAACCACTTCACGATCCACGCGGGCGAGGCGTTCGGCCTGCCGTC
The DNA here is from genome assembly GCF_042670885.1 of Streptomyces sp. NPDC057136. Lineage (NCBI taxonomy): Bacteria > Bacillati > Actinomycetota > Actinomycetes > Kitasatosporales > Streptomycetaceae > Streptomyces > Streptomyces sp. NPDC057136. The sequence goes on along the minus strand of NZ_JBHUUV010000024.1, from coordinate 975 downwards.
GATTTGGCAGGCCCTCCAGTGGTGCGGCGCCGACCGGCTCGGCCACGGGGTCCGCATCATCGACGACATCGACATCGCCGACGACGGCAGCGTGACCCTGGGCCGGCTGGCCTCCTACGTGCGCGACAAGCGCATCCCACTGGAGCTCTGCCCGACCTCCAACCTCCAGACCGGTGCGGCCGCGTCCTACGCCGAGCACCCCATCGGTCTGCTCCGTAAGCTGCATTTCCGCGCGACCGTGAATACGGACAACCGGCTGATGAGCGGTACGAGCATGAGCCAGGAATTCGAGCGGCTGACCGAGACATTCGGATACACGCTCGATGACATGCAGTGGTTCACCGTCAATGCGATGAAATCAGCATTCATTCCTTTCGATGAACGTCTGGCGATGATCAATGACGTCGTCAAGCCGGGATACGCGGAGCTGAAGTCCGAGTGGCTTTTCCGTCAGACCGCCACGACCAGCGGTTCTTCCTCCATGACCGGCTGATCGAGCGATGAAGGAAACGGCCGGGGCAGGCAATGTCCCGGCCGTTTTCCGTGTCTCCGCATGTTTGCGGGGCGGGTAAGGGGATGACTACGTTGCAGAGCCGCTCACATCCCCTTCCCCAAGGATGACATTCATATGAAGCAGTCTGCTGTCAGGACTCTCGGCGTCGCCGCTCTCGGTGCCGCTTTTGCCGCTGCCGCCGCCGGTTCGGCCTCCGCCGCCCCCGCGCTGCCCGTCGACGCCGCGACCGCCGCGGTGCCCGCCGGTACCGCGCTGGACTCCGTCAGCGCGGCGCTGCCCACCGCGCAGGATGCGGCCGGACAGCTCCTCAAGGGCCGGCAGAGCGTCGGCGGCGACGTCACCGCCCCCGTCACCGGCCTGCTCGGCGGCCTGCCCACCAAGGGCGTGTCGGCGAACGGTTTGCCGCTCGGCGGCTGAACAGCACCCGCACACACATGTGGGGCGCGCACCCGGTCCGGGTG
>NZ_JBHUUV010000023.1:0-137659 GCF_042670885.1 Streptomyces sp. NPDC057136 | reverse complement strand
GTCCCGTTTCACCGGGGCCCTCCGGGCGCTTCCCTTCGTTCTTGCGTTTCCGACTCTATCAGACTCTTTCGTGTCCGATTCCCGGTCGAAGCGGGCCCCCTGCAGAGCAGGAGAATTTTTACTTCGCTTTCCAGTTCTTCGCTTTCGCGTTTCCCTTTCCGGCGGTTCCAACCTTACCAGATTCATTTCGTTCCGTTTCCGGTCCGAATTTGATTCCGGCGGCCTGTTGGAGGGCCTTTGCCTTTCGGCTGATCCGACTTTATCAGAAACATTCCGGCCGATTGAACGGCCCGATGATTTCAAAATTAAGAGAATCGATGGCTCTGCGGAAGCCTTGGGCTTCCGGTACGAGCAAGATGAACTTAACCGCTGATCCCGTACATGTCCAGTCCGGGTCAACCGTTTAAATCTACCTCCCCACTCAGACTGTGTCAACAGTTTTTGTGGGCGAGGAGGAGACTAGCAGGTCGGCGAGGGTCGTTGCACATCGGTCCTCAGGCAGCGGAGGGCAGCTCGGCGCTGCGCTCGCCTGCGTCGAGGTCACCGGTGTCCCCGGCGCGGGCCGCTCGGCCTCCGAGGATGTAGACGTACGCGAGAAATGCCAGCTCAGCGGCTATGCCGATGGAGATGCGGGCCCAGGTCGGGAGGCCTGAAGGGGTCACGAATCCCTCGATGAGGCCCGAAATGAACAGCACCAGGGCCAGGCCGATAGCCATACCTATCGCGGCGCGGCCCTGCTGGGCGAGGGCGGAGCGCCGGGTGTGGGGGCCCGGGTCGATGACGGTCCAGCCGAGCCGGAGGCCTGTACCGGCTGCCACGAAAACCGCCGTCAGTTCGAGCAGGCCGTGCGGGAGGACGAGGCCCAGGAAGGTGTCCAGCCGGCCGGCCGAGGACATCAGGCCGATACCCACGGCGAGATTGAGGACGTTGACGAAGAGGATGTAGATCACCGGTATGCAGAGGAAGGCCCCGAGAACCAGACACATGGCGGCGGCCTGCGCGTTGTTCGTCCAGACCTGGGCGGCGAACGAGGCTGCCGGGTGGCTGGAGTAATACGTCTCGTACTCCCCGCCCGGGCGTGTGAGCTGGCGCAGGTCGTCAGGGGCGGCGATCGCCGACTGGACTTCCGGGTGCGTGCCGATCCACCAGCCGATGAGTGCCGCCAGAAGCGTGGAAAGTACGGCAGTGGGGACCCACCAGTGCCGGGATCGGTAGACGGCTGCGGGGAAACCGACGGTCAGGAACCGGGCGGCGTCGCGCCAGGACGCCTTGCGGGTGCCGGTGACTGTGGAGCGGGCCCGGGCCACCAGTTGCGTGAGGCGGGCGGTCAGCAGGGGGTCCGGGGCGCTGGACTGGATCAGTGACAGATGGGTCGCCGTGCGCTGGTAGAGCGCGACAAGTTCGTCTGCCTCCGCCCCGGTGAGCCGCCTTCCGCGGTGCAGGAGGTGGTCCAGGCGGTCCCACTCGGTGCGGTGGGCGGTGACGAAGACGTCGAGGTCCATGGTCGGCTGCTGCTCCAGGCATGGGTGCGTACGGGTCCGTACTACTGCGGCGCGCTGCGGGTCAGCTTGGCAGACTGAGGTTCCGAGGGGCAGGGAAGGTCGGCGAAGGGTGGGCGGCGATGAATGAGTTGGTGACCGGTGACGCGGTCGTGTTGGGGTTGCGGCCGGCGAGGCTACCGAGCCGCGCGTTGGCGATAGCGATCGACCTCGCGGTGATTCTGCTGATTTTTGTGGTCGTTTCGATTGGTCTTGCCATCGCGACGGTGTCGCTCGACGAGGCGGCGAAGGCGGCGATAGCCGTCGCGACCTTCCTGCTTGTGCTGGTGGGAGGTCCCATCGCGGTGGAGACACTGAGCCACGGCCGTTCGCTGGGGAAGCTGGCGTGCGGGCTGCGTGTGGTGCGCGATGACGGGGGGCCGATCCGCTTCAGGCACGCGCTCGTCCGGGGTGCGATGGGGATCGTCGAGATTCTGATGACGTTCGGCGTCGTGGCGTGCGTCGCGTCGCTGGTGTCGGCGCGTGGGCGGCGGCTCGGTGATGTCTTCGCGGGCACGCTCGTCGTACGTGAGCGGCTGCCCGCCGGACGAGCCGTCGCCGTACCGCCTCCGCCGCCGTGGCTGGTCGGACGGTTCGCGCAGCTGGATCTGTCGTCGGTTCCCGATGATCTCTGGCTGGCGATTCGGCAGTACCTGACGCGTATGCACCAACTCGATGCCGGAGTGGGCTGGTCGGTCGCGGAACGACTGGCCGGTGATCTGGCGGCGCGGACCGGGGTTCCGGTGCCACCGGGAGTGCCTGCGGCGGCCTTCTTGGCGGCGGTCGTGAACGAGCGGCAGGCGCGGGATACGCGGCGGGCCTTCGCGCCTTCCCTCGCCGGGGGCCGTGGGCCCTCTGGTGGGGCCGGGGTTCCTGTGGTGCCGCCGGTGGCGCCTGCGTCGATGCCGGTGGCGCCGGTTGCTGGTGTTGTTGCGGTGGAGCCTGGGGTTGGAGTTCCGATGGGGAAGCCTGAGGGGGCCGCCGTCACCGGGTTCGCTCCGCCTGCCTAGTGCGGGGCGGGCGAGGGCGGTGATTCCAGGTGCTCGAGCTCGATGCCGGGGGCCGAGAGGACCACGTCGCCAGCCAGGTGAACCGTGTGCCTGTCGCCCGTGTCCAGGGCGCTGACCTGGTATTCGTCCACGATCAGGGGGCCGGTGTCAGTGGCGTGGGTTTCACTGTTCACCAGGGCCCAGGACTGATCGACAGTGCGGGGGGCGAGGACCGGATCAGTGAAGGTGACCAGGCGGACCCGGGTCTCGGTGGAATCGGGGGTGAGGCGCAGGAGTCGGGCGGTGGCGACGAGGAACGCGGGGGACGTGCCGGCGAAGGCGTGGGCGCGGACATTGCCTTCGGTGGCATGAGTGCCGGTCGGGTCGGTCCGGACCCAGGTGACGCCCTCAAGGGCTGCGCCGCGGACCTGCCAGCTCCTGGCATGGAGTTCGAGGCGGATGGGACGCCCGAGTTCGTCGAGGGTGAGGTCGAGGGAGCCGAGGTGGTCTCCGGACGGGGCCGTGGTCTGGGAGACGTAGCGCCAGCCGGAGGGGCCGGGGGCGCAGTGGAAGTGTTCTTCGCCGAGGGGGGTGTGGTCGTGGAGATCATGGAGCGAATATCGGCCGCGGGGCATGGAGTCCTTCGGGTTCCTCGGGCTGTGCGGGTGCGATACGGGGCAGGCCCCCGGCACGGGGGTGCGGGGGCCTGCGCTCGTAGCTGCTGCTGAGGCTGTTTCCCTCCGTCGGCGCCAGGTGGTGACGACCATGGCGCCGACGGGTGGATCAGTAGCGGTAGTGGTCGGACTTGTACGGTCCGTCGACCTCGACGCCGATGTAGGAGGCCTGCTCGGGACGCAGGGTCGTGAGCTTCACGCCGAGTGCGTCGAGGTGGAGACGGGCGACCTTCTCGTCGAGGTGCTTGGGCAGCACGTAGACGTCGGTCGGGTACTCCTCGGGCTTCGTGTACAGCTCGATCTGGGCCAGGGTCTGGTCCGCGAACGAGTTGGACATGACGAACGAGGGGTGGCCGGTGGCGTTACCCAGGTTCAGCAGGCGGCCCTCGGACAGCACGATCAGGACCTTGCCGTCGGGGAACTTCCAGGTGTGGACCTGCGGCTTGACCTCGTCCTTGACGATGCCGTCGATCTTCGCCAGGCCGGCCATGTCGATCTCGTTGTCGAAGTGGCCGATGTTCCCGACGATCGCCTGGTGCTTCATCTTGGCCATGTCCGCGGCCATGATGATGTCCTTGTTGCCCGTCGTGGTGACGAAGATGTCGGCCTGGCCGACGACGTCGTCGAGCGTGACGACCTGGTAGCCGTCCATCGCCGCCTGAAGGGCGCAGATCGGGTCGATCTCGGTGATGATCACGCGGGCTCCCTGGCCGCGCAGGGACTCCGCGCAGCCCTTGCCCACGTCGCCGTAGCCGCACACGACGGCGGTCTTGCCGCCGATCAGGACGTCGGTGGCGCGGTTGATGCCGTCGATCAGCGAGTGGCGGCAGCCGTACTTGTTGTCGAACTTCGACTTGGTGACCGCGTCATTGACGTTGATCGCCGGGAAAAGGAGGGTGCCGTCGCGGTGCATCTCGTACAGGCGGTGCACACCGGTCGTGGTCTCCTCGGTGACGCCGCGGATCTCGGACGCCAGCTGGGTCCACTTCTGCGGGGCCTCACCGAGGGTGCGGTTCAGCAGGGTGAGGATGTACGCGTACTCCTCGCTGTCCGCCGTCGACGGGTCCGGGGCCGCGCCCGCCTTCTCGAACTCGACGCCCTTGTGAACGAGGAGGGTGGCGTCGCCACCGTCGTCCAGGATCATGTTCGGGCCGCCGGTGGGGGTGTTCGGCCAGGTCAGGGCCTGCTCCGTGCACCACCAGTACTCCTCCAGCGTCTCGCCCTTCCAGGCGAAGACCGGGACGCCGGCGGGGGCGTCCGGGGTGCCGTTGGGGCCGACGGCGATGGCCGCGGCGGCGTGGTCCTGGGTGGAGAAGATGTTGCAGGACGCCCAGCGGACCTCGGCGCCGAGGGCGACCAGGGTCTCGATGAGCACGGCCGTCTGCACCGTCATGTGCAGCGAACCGGTGATCCGAGCGCCCGCCAGCGGCTGCGTGGCGGCGTACTCCTTGCGGATCGACATCAGGCCGGGCATCTCGTGCTCGGCGAGGGTGATCTCCTTGCGCCCGAAGGTGGCAAGGGAAAGGTCGGCGACCTTGAAGTCCTGGCGATTGGCGACCGTCGTCATAACGGGCTGCTCCTCGTGAAGGGTCGAGGGTGGGCTGGGCTGGCTCTGCGGCGGCGGGCACACGAATGCCCGGGAGTTCGCAGTGCAGTCCGTCGGAGGCCCTCTCTCCCTCGGCCGGCCCGCAGTGCGGACCGATCGACCGCCATCAGCAGCGACGTCTGTTACTCCATAAGAATCTACACCGGTCGGCCCGGTGCGCCCCAGCCCGTCCGGGGGCTTGGGGCGATCACCGGGCCGTCGGAGGCGAACATCAGTGGTTCGTCGGCGTTTCGTCAGCGGTTCGCCGGGGGCTCGTCAGTGGCCGGATTTCGTCGGGGCCGGGGCGTCGGGGGTCTTGGCCGGGTTGGTGCCCGCGGCCGCGGCTGCCTCGTTGTAGATGTCCGGCTCCAGGTAGATGACCCGGGCGATCGGGACGGCTTCGCGGATGCGGGTCTCGGCGGCGTTGATGGCGTGCGCGATCTCGGTGGCGGTTTCGTCGTGCTCGACCGCGATCTTGGCGGCCACCAGAAGTTCTTCCGGGCCCAGGTGGAGGGTGCGCATGTGGATGATGCGGGTGACCGTCTCGCCGTCGACGACCGCCGCCTTGATCTTCTCGACATCCTCGATGCCTGCGGACTCACCGAGGAGGAGGGACTTCGTCTCCACGGCGAGCACGATCGCGATGACGACCAGCAGGATGCCGATGCAGAGGGTGCCGATGCCGTCCCAGACGCCGTCGCCGGTGCCGATGGCCAGGCCCACACCCGCGAGAGCCAGTATCAGGCCGACGAGTGCGCCGAGGTCCTCCAGGAGGACTACCGGGAGCTCGGGGGCCTTCGCGCGGCGGACGAACTCCGTCCAGGAGTGGTCGCCACGGGTGTGGTTGGACTCCTGGATGGCCGTACGGAAGGAGAAGCTCTCGGCGATGATCGCGAAGATCAGCACGCCGACCGGCCAGTACCAGGCCTCGATCTCGTGCGGGTGCTTGATCTTCTCGTAGCCCTCGTAGATCGCGAACATGCCACCGACCGAGAACAGCACGATGGAGACGAGGAAGGCGTAGATGTAGCGCTCGCGCCCGTATCCGAAGGGGTGCTCGGGGGTGGCTTCGCGCTTGGCCTTCTTGCCGCCCAGCAGCAGGAGGCCCTGGTTGCCGGAGTCGGCGAGCGAGTGGACGCTCTCCGCGAGCATCGACGACGAGCCACTGAAGAGGAACGCCACGAATTTGGCGACTGCGATCGCGAGGTTGGCGGCCAGTGCCGCCACGATCGCCTTGGTTCCGCCTGACGCGCTCATGGGTGCCTGGTGTCCCTTCCTCGGTGCTGCGGCACGGGCGCCGCGGTACGGCCGGACATTGTTGCAGCCGCTGGTGCGGACGGTACGTCAGGCCACCACGGTGGCACGGAAGAGCGTGCCCGTAAGGGATGCTTCAACCCTTTCGTCCGCCGGGACGAAGACCGATTCGCCGGTGGCGAGTTCGAGATCGCCGACGCGGGGGGTACCGGAGGTGCAGAGCAGGATCTGCGGGGTGGCCGCCGTCAGATCGACGGGGGCGGCACCGGGCGACAGGTCGTAGCGCGACAGCCGGAATTCGTCGACCGGCGTCTCGTACGGCTCTTCGCCGGACGGCGCCGCCTCGGGGCGCAGGACACCCGGATCGGTCGCCTCGAAGCGGACGACGCGCAGGAGTTCGGGGACGTCGATGTGCTTGGGGGTCAGTCCGCAGCGCAGCACGTTGTCCGAGTTGGCCATGATCTCGACGCCGAGGCCGCCGAGGTAGGCGTGCGGGACGCCCGCGCCGAGGAACAGGGCCTCGCCGGGCTGGAGTTCCACGTGGTTCAGGAGCATCGCGGCGATGACGCCCGGGTCGCCGGGGTAGTGGTGGGCGAGCTGGGCGTACGGGGCGTGGGCGCCGCCGAGGCGTTCGGCGGCGGCGGCCGCCTCGCCGACCGTGGCGGCCATCTCCGCCGGTTCGGCGGTGAGGATCGCCGTCAGGACCTCGCGCAGGGCCGCCTCTTCGGGCTTGGCGCGGAGGAGATCCACGTACGGCTTGAGGGAATCGACGCCGAGGGCCTCTATCGCGTCGGCCGACTCGGTGGGCCTGCGGAAGCCGCAGAGTCCTTCGAAGGGGGTGAGCGCGCAGATCAGTTCGGGCTTGTGGTTGGCGTCCTTGTACGTGCGGTGGGGGGCGGCGATCGGGACGCCCCGGCTCTCCTCGTCCGCGTACCCGTGCTCGGCCTGGTCGAGGTCGGGGTGCACCTGGAGGGAGAGCGGTGCGCCGGCGGCCAGCAGCTTCAGGAGGAACGGGAGGCGGGGGCCGAACTTGGCGACGGACGCCTGGCCCAGTTCGCGGTCGGGGTCGGCGGCGATGACCTCGGTGAGGGGCTGCTCTGCGCCGGCGCGGGTGATCCTGGACGGCGCTCCTGGGTGGGCGCCCATCCACATCTCGGCCTGCGGCTCGCCGGTGGGGGCGATGCCGAGCAGCTCGGGGATGGCCGTGGTGGAGCCCCAGGCATAGGGGCGCACGGTGTTGGAGAGCCGGTCCATGGAGTTCGTCCTCGGGGAAGCGGGGTGGGAGAGGTGGGGTGCGGGGGGCTAGTGGTTTTGGGAGGCCAGGGCCACGTATACGGCGGCGAAGTCGGTGACCGCGAGGAGTTCGGCGAGGGTTTCGAGTTCGGTGCCCTCCTCCGGTTCGAGTTCGCTGATCGCCGTGTCGTGGCTGAGTGCCAGTTCGCGAGCCGCGGGAGCGGCGCTCAGGCCGCCGGAGGGGCGGCCCCGGAGCAGGACGACGCGGGCCCGCATCGCCTCCGGCTCGTCGACACGGTCCCTGAAGAAGTCGTCGGGATCGGCACCGGCGGCGAAGGCTCCGGCCAGCAGCTGGCCGTGCAGGGGCAGTGCCTCGGGCAGTTCGGCGGCGAGGGCGGGGCGGCCTGCGAGGTCGGTCAGCACTGCGGCGAACCGGCGTCCGACCGGTCCTGCGGCGCCGTCCTCCGTCCAGATGAGGGGCAGGCTGTCGGCGAGTTCGGCGGCGAGGGTCTTGGCCGGGTTGCTGTACGTCGCGATGGCGGGGCCGCAGCGTTCGGCGGTGTGGTCGAGGCGGTCGGCGACGCTCTGCAGCACCTCGGCCGACGCGTCCACCAGGTCCAGCCGGTCGAGCAGGGCAAGCAGCGGGGTGAGCAGCGCCCAGAGGGTGCCGGGGCCGGCTGCCTCGGTCTCGGCGTCGTACTCGCCGTGCGGGGCGGCCGCCATGGGTACGACGAGGCCGTGGACGCCGTCGACGGCCTCGCGGAGCGGGGACCGGGTGGGGGCGACGGCGACGACCGTGCAGCCCCTGCGGTATGCCTGCTCGGCGAGCCGGGCGAGGCCCGGTTCGGAGCCGTCCGGCGTGGCGATGAGCAGCAGGTCCACGGAGCCGGCCCAGCCGGGAAGCGCCCAGCGCAGGGCGCCGGCCGCGGGGGCGACGCCGGTGGAGTGAATACGGGTGACGGGGGCGGCGGCGCCCACGAGTGCGCCGATCAGGTCGGCGACGCCGGATGCGGCGGCGCCGGGGCCCGCGACGAGGACGGCTCGGGGCCGGCCCTCCGGGGCCAGGGCGCCGATACCGGCCTCGGCTGCGTGCCGGGCGGCGGTACGGACGCGGGCGCCGGCCTCTGCGGCGCCGTGCAGCAGACCGCGGCGGTCGGCGCGGGCCAGGGCTTCCGGGGCATCGAGCAATGACTCGTCGAGCATGGCGGTGGGCCTCCGATCACCGTACGGGGTGCGGGGTGCGGGTGCGGGTACGGGAGTGCGGGCGGTGGTCGTCGCCGACCCGGTCGCGTCGTGCCCCCGTTCTCGCGGGTCGCGTGTCGCGCTGTTACGCGGGGCGGCTGGCTTCGTCGACGAGGAGGACCGGGATGCCGTCGCGTACCGGGTAGGCCAGACCGCAGTCGGTGCCGGTGCAGACGAGCTCCGGGGTTTCGGCTGCCGACCGGTCGTCGAGCGGAGAGTGGCAGGCCGGGCAGGCGAGGATCTCGAGAAGGCCGGCTTCGAGCGGCATGGGGTGGGTCCCTTCGGGCGTTCGAACAAGCGGTTCGCCGGCGCGGCCGCGGGGTGCAGGTCGCGCGGATCAGGCGACGTCAGCCTACCGCTGGGGTGGCGGGGGCGCGGCCGGGGCGGGCGGGCGGGGGTGGGGTGCGTTGCGGAGTGGGGGGTGCGGCGTCGGCGGTGCGGGGTGGGGGCGCCTACGGCGGGCCTTGTCCCCTACCCGCCCCTTCCCCGAAACCGGGGCTCCGCCCCGGACCCCGCTCCTCAGACGCCGGAGGTGCTGAAGGAGTGGGGGAACGGGGGAAAAGCGGGAGGGGCCCGGGAAGCAGGGGCTCCGTCAGGGGCGGATCAAAGTCAGGCTCGGATCAGCGTCAGGACCTCGTCGCGTACCGCCGTCAGCGTCTTCTCGTCCCGGGCCTCCACGTTCAGGCGCAGCAGCGGTTCCGTGTTGGAAGCGCGGACGTTGAACCACCAGTCCTTGGACGTCGCCGTGAGGCCGTCGAGTTCGTCGAAGGTGATGTCGTCGCGGTTGCCGTACGCCGTCTTGATCGCGGTCAGTCGGTCGGCCTGGTTCTCGACGGTGGAGTTGATCTCGCCGGAGCCCGCGTACCGGTCGTACTGGGCGAGGAGCTCCGAGAGCGGGGTCTCCTGGCCTCCCAGGGCGGCCAGGACGTGGAGGGCGGCCAGCATGCCCGTGTCCGCGTTCCAGAAGTCCCGGAAGTAGTAGTGCGCGGAGTGCTCGCCGCCGAAGATCGCGCCGTGTTCGGCCATCTCCGCCTTGATGAAGGAGTGGCCCACGCGCGTACGGACAGGGGTTCCGCCGTTTTCGCGGATCACCTCGGGTACCGACCAGGAGGTGATCAGGTTGTGGATGACTGTGCCCTTGCCGCCGTTGCGGGCGAGTTCGCGGGCCGCGACCAGGGCCGTGATCGCGGACGGGGTGACGCCCGCACCGCGCTCGTCGACGACGAAGCAGCGGTCGGCGTCGCCGTCGAAGGCGAGGCCGAGGTCGGCGCCCTCGGCGAGTACGCGGGCCTGGAGGTCGACGATGTTCTTCGGGTCGAGGGGGTTGGCCTCGTGGTTCGGGAAGGTGCCGTCCAGTTCGAAGTACATCGGGATCAGGTCCACCGGGAGGTCCGCGAAGACGGTGGGGACCGTGTGGCCGCCCATGCCGTTGCCCGCGTCCACGACGACCTTCAGGGGGCGGATCGTGGAGAGGTCGACCAGGCCGAGGAGGTGGGCGGCGTAGTCGGTGAGGGTGTCGCGTTCGGTGATCGTGCCCGGGGTGGTGGGGACCTGGTCGGGGGCGCCGTGCGTGGACCAGTCCTCTGCCAGCGTGCGGATCTCGGTCAGGCCGGTGTCCTGGCCGACCGGGGCGGCGCCCGCCCGGCACATCTTGATCCCGTTGTACTGGGCCGGGTTGTGCGAAGCCGTGAACATCGCGCCCGGCAGGTCCAGTGCCCCCGACGCGTAATACAGCTGGTCCGTCGAGCAGAGGCCGATCAGGGTGACGTCGGCGCCGCGCGCCGCAGCGCCGCGGGCGAAGGCCGCGGCCAGGCCGGGCGACGAGGGCCGCATGTCGTGGCCGATCACGATCGCGTCCGCGTCGGTGACCTGCACGAAGGCCGCGCCGAAGAGTTCGGACAGCGGCTCGTCCCACTGGTCGGGCACGACTCCGCGCACGTCGTACGCCTTCACGAGCTGCGACAGATCAGCAACCACGGCCGGTCCTCCTGGGGTCTCTGCGGAGCGCCCAAACTACCCGGGGCGCCTGTCAGGGCAGCATCCAGCCCAGTACGGGTGTGTTCTGCGCCATCACCACGAGGCACATCACGAGCAGCAGTCCGAGGCTCCAGGGGAGGACCTTGCGCAGCAGGTCACCTTCGCGTCCGGCCAGTCCGACGGCCGCGCAGGCGATGGTCAGGTTCTGCGGGGAGATCATCTTGCCCAGCACTCCCCCGGAGCTGTTGGCGGCGGCGAGCAGTTCCGGCGAGAGGCCGGATTCGCGTGCCGCGGACACCTGGAGCGCGCCGAAGAGGGCGTTGGCGGAGGTGTCGGAGCCGGAGACGGCGACGCCGAACCAGCCGAGGACCGGGGAGAGGAAGGCGAGCCCCGCGCCCGCTGCGGCCACGGACTGGCCGATGGTGGCAGCCTGTCCGGAGAGGTTCATGACGTAGGCGAGGGCGAGCACGGAGGTGACCGTGAGGATCGCGTACCGGAGTTCGTGGACCGTGGCCGTCCACTCGCGCAGGGCGTCGCGGGCCGGAACGGAGAGCACGAGGGAGGTGACCAGTCCCGCCAGCAGGACGAGGGTGCCGCCGGTGGCGACGACCGGGAGCGTGAAGAGGTTGGCGCCGACGGGTTCGCCCGTGGGTCCGGCGACGTCCAGGTACGGCCAGTCGAAGACGCGGGTCGCCTCGGCCAGCAGACGCTTGACGGGCGGGATCTGGGCGACGGAGAAAATCACCACGATGAGGGCGTACGGGGCGTAGGCGCGCAGGACTTCACGGCGGGGGTCCTCGTGGTCCAGGTCGTCGCTCCGTACGCCGGTGAGCACCGACGTGCGTACGTTCTCCGCGGCGGGTTTGCGCGCGGCCGGTACCGCGACCAGGGCCCCGGCGCCCGCCAATGCGGCCGCGATGTCCGCGAGTTGTGCGGAGACGTAGTTGGAGGCGGCGAACTGGGCGACGGCGAAGGCCACTCCGCAGACGAGCGCGGGCACCCAGGTCTCCCGGAGGCCGCGCACGCCGTCCACCAGGCCGACCAGGACGAGGGGTACGACGAGGGCGAGCAGCGGGGTCTGGCGGCCGACGACGGCGGCGACGTCGTCCAGCGGCAGGCCGGTGACCTGGGCGAGGGTCACGACGGGGGTGCCCATCGCGCCGAAGGCGACGGGGGCGGTGTTGGCGACGAGTGCGACGACGGCGGCCTTCACCGGGTCGAAGCCGAGGGCCACGAGCATCACCGCGCAGATGGCCACGGGCGCGCCGAAGCCGGCCAGCGCCTCCAGGAGTGCGCCGAAGCAGAAGGCGATGACGAGGGCCTGGATGCGGGGGTCGTCGGAGAGACGGCCGAAGGAGCGGCGCAGGATGTCGAAGTGCTGGGTGCGGACGGTCATCCGGTAGACCCAGAGGGCGTTGACGACGATCCACATGATGGGGAAGAGCCCGAAGAGGACGCCCTGTGCCCCGGCGGAGAGGGTCTGGCCGAGCGGCATTTCGTACGCGAGCCAGCCGACGAGCACGGCGACCGTGAGGCCGATGAGCCCGGCCAGATGGGCCTTGAGCCGGACGGCTCCGAGCAGGACCAGGACGGTGACCAGGGGCAATGCGGCGACGACGGCGGACAGGGCGAGCGAATGGGCTACGGGTTCGAGTTGCTGGACAAACACACAGACCTCCCCGGATTCCGTGATGCGGAAGTGATCTCTCACGGTGAAGGAATGGTCATGTCCGCGACAAGGGGCGGTCAATGGTCCGTACAGGAAAACTTTCCCGGGACGGAGAGATCAGGGCCGGCTCGGCACCTGTCAGGAATCGGGCGAGCGGAGCACCCGCAGGTGGCCGCGGCGCGCGACCTCCACCGGGTCGGCCGTACGCGGTCCGCGGCTGCCGGCGCCCGGCCCGCGGTCGTGCGGCCTCGCCGCTTCCCGTACCGCGTTGGCCAGCGCTTCGAGATCGTCACCGCTGGGGCGTGTGGGGGCTGAGGGGTCGGAGAGCCGGACCACTTCCCAGCCGCGTGGCGCGGTCAGCCGCTCACTGTGTTCGGCGCACAGGTCGTAGCAGTGGGGCTCGGCATAGGTGGCGAGCGGGCCGAGGACCGCAGTCGAGTCGGCATAGACGTACGTCAGTGTCGCGACGGCAGGGCGGCCGCACGCAGTTCGCGAACAGCGACGTACAGGGCTCACGATGTTGGACGGTACCGCACTCTTGAGCGGGCTGCGACGACTCTCCCGCACCTCACCCCGACGTGTCGTCCTGTTACCTCCGGCACAACGCCCTTCCGGGCAACGGCCCTGACCTGCGCGGCAGCAGAAGGGTCCCGGCCACTGCCTCACCGATTCCGGTCATTGTCGTGCGCACTAGCTGTCATGTGGCGCGAGATGACCTGTCGGAGTCGGGGCCTGATCCGGACTCACCTTGGCCTGAATGTTCAGAATTGGACACCCGGAGGGCCTGCGCGGGAGCCGCGATCGGCTCGCCTCGCGGAGAGTTACGCTGCGTCGGTGATGGACAGTCCCGTACCTCCCCACCCGTCCGAGCCCCGTCCCCGCCGCCGCGACCGCCACGGGCGCGGCATGCGCGGGCCCGTCGCGCCGCCCCAGGTGCCGCTGTCGACCAGTAGGAGTGAGACGTTCCGCGATCTCGTGCAGGACTCGGTGGAGCGGCTGGAGCGGCGCTGGCCACAACTTGCGGATGTCGACTTCCAGGTCCTGGACGTGCCGGGAACGCTCGGCGACACCGTGCCGCTGGGGCGCGCGGTCTCCGCCGAGAAGGGACAGCCCGCGCAGATCGTCGTCTACCGGCGCCCTGTCGAGATCCGCACCAAGAGCCGCGACGAACGCGCTCTGCTGGTGCACGAGATCGTGGTCGAGCAGGTCGCCGAGCTGCTCGGTCTTGCGCCGGAGTCGGTCGATCCCCGGTACGGGCAGGACTGAGGTACAGGCAGGACTGAGGTACGGGCAGGACCAGGGCTGCCTTTTTGGGCAGGACCGAGGCGTGCCCGTACCTCCTCGTCTCAGTCGTCCAGGAGTGAGAGGTCCTGCTGCGCCGTGGGGACCTCGACCGTGCCCCCGTCGTCGGCCAGCGTCTGCACCGTGAACATCTCGATGCCGCCCTCCGGAAGAGCGAGCGTGCGGGCCGCGTGGACCGGGCCGCCGGACACCGTCTCGACCGTCAGCGCGTAGGTGCCCTTGAGGCCGGACGGGACCGGCGGGGTGACGGCGAGTGTGGTGCCGCCCTTGACCGTGTACGTCTTGACGGCCTGTTCGCCGCCCTCGGTGCCCGCCGACGCGGTGACCTTGACCTCGGCCGCCGCGCCCGGGGCGGTAAGGGAGAGGATCGAGCCCTTGGCCCTGTTGTCGGCCACGCTCGCCCGGGCGCCCACCGGTCCGGTCGCCGGGATGAAGGCGACCTCCCGCTTGCTTCCGGTGCCGCGGACCACGCGCAGCGCGGCCACGATCGGGGTGGCGCGGTCGGCCTCCACGGGCGTCAGCCGCAGCGAACCCGGTTCGCCCCTGGTGACGTCCCGCAGGTCGATGCTCGCGGTCATCTTCGACTTGATGTGCAAGGTGTCGTTCCCGGCCGGGGAGAACGTCGCGTTCTTCCCCATCAGCTGCACCTTCACGTCGGCGTCGTCCTCGCCGGGCGCGAAGGCCACCAGCTGTACGGAGGTGGCGTCGGCCGGGATGCCGGGCAGCACGAGGGTGCCCGTCGGGTCCACGGACGCGGCCAGCCAGTCGCTGCCCGCCGTGTCGTCCGCGGCTCGGATGAGGGCCCCGATCCGGCCGGAACGGGTGGTGACGTGGACGGCCACGTCCTCGACGGCCTCGCCGGTCAGCGTGGAGATCAGCATCGGGACGCTGGAGTGGGCCGGGACGGTGATGCCGTCGCCCACCTCCGACTTGAGCGAGCCGTCGGGGCCGTACAGCTCGATGTCGGCGACGGCCGCGCTGTCGTCGGGATTGGTGAGGTGGACATAGTCCTGGCGCGCCTTCGAGGTGCTCGCGCCCGGGAACCAGAAGTCCGTGCCGGGCCCGGTGCAGGTGGCCCCGAGGAGGCCGCGGGCGCCGCCCGCGGTGACCGCGGTGGTCTGCTGGGCGGTCCAGCCGGGTGCCAGGCGGCCGGTGGCGGTGCCGACCAGGGCGGGGGCGTCGGACTTCGAGGTCTCGGCGCCGACCGGCCGGCCGGGCTCCTTGAGGGCGACGACCGGCTTGTCGGCCTTCGCCGCGGCCTTCTTGTCCTGCTTCGGGTCCGGTTCCGTCGCCTCGTCCGCGGTGAGGGCCGCGGCGGGCTTCAGCTCGGCACCACCGGCCTCGCCGTCGTTCTTCCCCGCCGGGGTGAAGGACGTGTACGTCGTGGCCGCCAGGTCGGAGCTGCTCGGGGCCGGGCAGAGCAGGCTGGAGCGTTCGACGGGCAGCCGGGACGCGGCCTTCGCCACCGTCGGGACCGCGTCGCCGGGCGCGTTGAGCGCGGCGAACCCGGTGACGGCGGCGAGGGCGACGACGCCCGCGATGAGGGAAAGGGGGGTGGACTTCACTCGGACTCGCCTCGCGATGCGTTACCGGGATGCCACGGGCCCTCGCCCGGGGCGGTGCTTTCGTCGTGCTCGTCGTTCTGGGTGACCGGCGGGCCGTAGTGGCCCTGGTTGTCGTACGGGGCGGCTTCGCCCGTACCCGTGGCGTAGGGCTGCTGCTGCGCGTAGCCGTACGGGTCGTAGGCGGCGTTCTGCTGGTACGGGTCGGCCTGGTACTGATCGGCCGCCGGGTACTGCTCACCGCCGTACTGGCCGGCGTGTGGCTGCGCACCGCCCTGGTACTGGTCGCCCTGGTACTGCTGGTAGTCGGCGCCCTGGTACTGCTGCGCGTCCCACTCGGCGTACTGCTGCTGCGGCACCGCCGCGTACGTACCGGTGTCGCCCTGCTGGGCGAAGGCGTCCTGCCCGTCCGGGGCCGCCGCGTACGGGTCGGCGGACTGCTGCGCCGGGATGTACTCCTCGGGCGCCGCCGGTTCCGGAGCGAGCGCGTCGCCCTCCTGACCGTCCTCGGCCTCCGCCTGGGCGGCGGCCCGGAGCCTGCGGGCCCGGCGGCCCTCCCCCGCGACCGGCTCCAGCGGTACGGCCTCGGTCTCCTCGGGCAGGTCGTCGTCGATCTCCCGGCGCCGGCCCGGCAGGGCGAGCACCAGCAGGACGACGGCGATCAGGGCCTGCGCCCAGATCCAGGCGGTGTGCGTGACCGGGGCGTCGTACGTGAGGTCCAGCGTGCCGCCCTCGGCGGGCAGCTCGAAGCCCTGGGCCCAGCCGTCGACGGTCTTGCCGGTCAGGGCCTTCCCATTGAGCGTGGCCTGCCAGCCGGGGTCCGCCGCGTCGGCGATCCGCAGCACACGGCCGGAGGCGCCCGAGGGGATCTTGGCGTGCGCCTCGACGGGGCTCGAGGCGACGGGCAGCCACTCGACGCCCGCACCGCCCGTGTCGCCCGTGCCGCCCTCGGTGGACGGGGGGACGATCATGACCCTGGCGACCTGGCGGTCGACCCACCACAGGGCGCTGCCGTCCAGTTGGCTGAGCCTGCTCAGACCGGGTGTCGAGTCGAGTACCCGGCTCATCTGGCGCGGTGCCCCGTCCCGTACGAGGACGTAACGGATGGCGAAGCCGCTCAGCTGGCGGCCCTGGTCGGCGCCCGATCCCGCGACGAGGTTGGCGACGACCTTGTCGAGGTGGGTGTTGCTGCCGCCCGACTCGGTCAGTTCGGCATCCCCGAGGCGGGCGCCCGAGCCGCGGACCAGGGTGTACGAGACGGAGCCCGACGGCGTACCGCCGAGGACCAGGGTGCGGGGCTGGTCGCGCGTGACGCTCTCCGCCGCGACGAACTCGGGCACCTGCACCGGGTCCCGGCGCTCCAGCGGCCCGGTCGCGCCGCCGGCCATCCAGACGAACGCGGCCAGGGCGGGGGCGGCCAGGGCGGCCAGGGCGATCAGGGCGGCGATCGGCTGGCGCCAGCCGAAGCTGAGCTCGGCGACCCGTACCCGGGCGCCGTCCGCTCCGAGCAGGGCGGCGGCGATCAGCGCGATGCCGTAGACGAGGGTGGCGGGGCCGGCCCAAGTGGAGCCGTTGGCGATGCCCGCGAAGAGCAGTGCGACGAGCGCGACGGCCCAGGCGGTACGGATCGCGAACTGCCGCTCGCCGCGCAGCAGCGCCGCGAGGGCGGCCAGCACGATGCCCAGGAGGAGGACACCGCCCGCCGCCTTCGGGCCGCCGGGGCTGATCCCGAGGAGGTCGAGTGCGGACGCGGTGCCCACGCCCAGGTCGAGGCCCGCCTCCTTGAGGAAGCTCGCCGGGCTGGTCAGCAGCGTCAGCGACCAGGGCGCCAGGACGAGCAGCGGGGTGCCGACGGCGG
The DNA here is from genome assembly GCF_042670885.1 of Streptomyces sp. NPDC057136. NCBI lineage: Bacteria > Bacillati > Actinomycetota > Actinomycetes > Kitasatosporales > Streptomycetaceae > Streptomyces > Streptomyces sp. NPDC057136. The sequence goes on along the minus strand of NZ_JBHUUV010000023.1, from coordinate 120,776 downwards.
CCAGGAAGCGGAGCCCGTACGCGGTGATGTCGCCCCTGCGCAGGACCAGCACGCCGATACCGAGTGCCACGGCGAGCGGCCAGACGATGGGCGTGAAGGCCATCGCGAAGGTGAGCAGCAGGGCGTACGCCCAGGTGGCGCGCCAGCTGCCGCGTGCCGCACCCGAGCCCGGTGCGCCGCGCAGCCCGTGGGCCGATACGGCGGCGCGGGCGATCAGCGGGAGCAGGATGGCGAGGACGGCGGTGCCGAGGCGGCCGGTGGCCAGTGCGCCGGTCGCGGCGGGCAGGAAGGCGTACGCGACGCTCGCCCAGGCCCGCAGCAGCCGCGATTCGATCAGCGGCCGGGAGACGAAGTACGCGGCCAGTCCGGCGAGCGGAACCGAGCAGACCAGCAGCAGGGTGAGCGCGAATCCTGTGGAGCCGAGGAACAGGGCCGACAGGGCGGCGATCACGGCGAGGTAGGGCGGTGCTGTCTGGGTGCCGCCGGTGCCGACCGGATGCCAGCCGTCCGCGTACCTCCCCCAGAGCTCGGAGACGTCCCCGGGCGCGGGCAGCAGCGCGCCGCCCGCGAGTGCGCCGCTGCCGAGGAGGCCCCGGCAGGCGATGAGGGAGACGAGCAGCAGAAGAGCGAAGAGGACGGGGCCGGGCCTGCGCGCCATCCGCTTCAGCCGGGCGAACTGCTCGATCTCCATGAAGTCGGCGTCGTCACCGCCGGGACCGGACTCGACGGCGCCGTGCCGGGAGCCTCCGGCTTCGGCCTCGGACCGGCCGCCGAAGTTGCCGGCGACCTGTTCGACGGTGGCGCGGACAGTGGCGCCGGGCGGCGGGAACAGGGAACGCAGCTCGCCGGCCTCGACCACGGCCTTGCCGCGTCTGCGCCGGGCCGCGAAGATCCTGCCGGGCCGCAACAGGGTCCCGAGGAGCCCGGTGACCTCGTCGACGGCCTGTCCGGGAACCTTGCCGACCAGGTAGGCGAGGGTACGGAGCAGGGTACCGACGACCAGGCGGAGCAGGACCCACGGCAGCGCCTTGCCGTGGGCGTTGACGAGCATCGTGTAGGCGGCGCCCGCCTTGTCGACGCGGTGCGGGCTGGAGACGGAGCGCCCCGCGCAGTCGATGGGGCGGCGTTCCCGCGCGGCTGCCTCGGCATGCCGCAGGATCGCGTCGGGCGCGATGAGCACCCGGTGTCCCGCGCTGTGCGCACGCCAGCAGAGGTCCACGTCGTCACGCATCAGCGGGAGCCTGCGGTCGAAACCACCGAGCTCCTCCCAGACGTCACGGCGGATCAGCATGCCGGCGGAGGAGACGGAGAGCACCGTGCGGACCTGGTCGTGCTGGCCCTGGTCCTGCTCGCGGCGGTCGAGTCCGGTCCAGCGGCGCCCGCTGTTGGCGATGGAGACGCCGACTTCCAGCAGCTGCTTGCGGTCGTACCAGCCGCGCAGCTTGGGTCCGACGATCGCGGCGTGCCGGTCGCCGTCGACGATGCGGAGCATCTCGGCGAGCGCGTCGGGCTCGGGTGCGGAGTCGTCGTGCAGCAGCCAGAGCCACTGGACCGGCTCGCCGTGCGGGAGCTCGGGCATGTCGTACGTGTCGTCGCGCCAGGACCGGGTGACCGGGTCCCAGCCGCTGGGACGCTTCAGGTACGGCAGCTCCTCGGGAGTGAGGACACCGGCCGTACGGACCGCCTCGTCGACGGCGGTGCCGAAGCTCGTACGGCGTGCGAGATGGAGGACCCGCTCGCCGCCGAGGGCCTCGGCGGCCAGCCGGGCGGAGTCGTCGGCACTGCCGGTGTCGGCCGCGACGACGTTCTGTACGGGGCGTTCCTGCCCGAGCAGCCCGGCGAGCACGTCGGGCAGCCAGCGTGCGCCGTCGTGGGAGACGAGCACGGCGGTGACGACGTGCCGGGGGAACTCTGGGGCGGCGGCGGCCGGATTCGGCGCCGCCGAGTGGCTGTGCACGGACATCGAGGTACGGGCCCTCCGGCCGGGTCCGGGGGGCGTCCCCCCGGGGGCTGCATCGGTGTACACGCGCGCCCCGGCGGGGCGTTGGCGCATCTCGGACGGGGCCCCACACTAACGGTACGGATAACTGCGGCGGCGCCGAGCGGTGGAACGGAGCCCGGGGCACGGGTTTCGGAGTGCGGCCGGGCGGGTGCGGACATGGCGATGGCCCGTTGTCCGGGCCCTGCGGGGCAGGGTCCGGACAACGGGCCATCGGCCTGGTCACGCTCCGGCGGTCACGGCCGATGAGTCGCGCCGGATGAGTCGCGTCCGATGAGTGGTCAGCTCCCGGACGGGACCTTCTCCGGTCTCGCGGCGCCTCGGCTGTCAGATGTGCACGGCCGTCAGATGGCGGCCTTCTTGAGCCGCCGCCGCTCCCGCTCGGAAAGCCCGCCCCAGATACCGAACCGCTCGTCATTGGCAAGCGCGTACTCAAGGCATTCGGAACGGACCTCACAAGCGAGACAGACCTTCTTGGCCTCGCGGGTGGACCCGCCCTTCTCGGGAAAGAAGGACTCGGGATCGGTCTGGGCGCACAGTGCGCGCTCCTGCCAGCCGAGTTCCTCGTCCGCGTCCTCGACCAGCAGTTGCTGGAACAGCTCGGTCATGTGCGCCCCTCGTCTGTCTCTTGCGTCCCCGTGGTGCGGCCGTTACTGATTGCGGCCGAACGACACGAGTGAAATTACAAGTGTGTATCTCCAGGCCAGTCAAGCGAAGATCTGGTATTGGCCCCGGGATTCACTCTGCGGAACCAAGCGTATGCGGAAAGTGTTCAAATCGTCAAAAACCTGACATATGCCATGTGCCTGGCGCGTCATCCGCTCTCACTGTGCGAGACGACCGGGACCCCCGAATTGTTGCGATTCGATCACCGAAGCGATCAAGATCACAGTCGGGTCACGGGACCTCAACAGCGTTTAACGGTGCGGTTGATGCGCCACATCTCCGCTGGGGTGGCTGCACAAACCTTTCTCCGGCCTACGCAACCGGATGAGGTGAAACATTGCCGTCAAATCGGCCATTGGGTTGACAGAGGTGCAGAGAGCCGGTCTCCTTGACTGCATGCCAGCGACCGCAGCGATGTACGCAACCCACGTCCGTGGGTTCCGCAGCGCTGTCCAGGCCCGCTGTTGCTGTTCCAGCTGTCACAGCTGTTGAAGCCCTAGCGCTCCAGCTCTGATCCAGCTCTTCGATTCCGCGCGACTCTTTAGCTTCCGCGATTCGTCAGCCCCGCGACTCTTCCCCACGCCGAGGAACCACCGCACCCATGAACAGCGACAGCGACCTTCAGATCGCCGGCGACATCCTCGAGGTCCAGCACCTCCTGCAGCCCGCCCGCGAGCACCCCTCCACCGTGGCCGAGTTCGTCGGCCTGGCCCGTTCCATCGCGGCCGACCGCGCCCAGTGGGCGCCCCTCGTCCAGTACGACACCGCGAGCCGCTGGTACCACCGGCTCCGCAACGTTCCCCAAGCTCTCGGCTCCGCTCGAGCGGGGGAGACCCCACTCGGCTACGAGGTCTGGCTGCTCAGCTGGGTGCCCGGCCAGGGCAGCGGGCTCCACGACCACGGCCTGTCGTCCGGCGTACTGACCGTCCTGGACGGACAGTTGACCGAGCACACGCGCCGCGGAGCGCGGGCCCTGGAGGCCGGTGCACAGCGCGTCTTCGCGCCCGGTTACGTCCACGAGGTCGTCAACGACTCGCTGGAACCGGCCGTCAGCCTGCACGTCTACTTCCCCGGCCTGACCGACATGCCGATGCACGCGGCGCAGTGCGCCCCGGCCGCCGCGGATGTCGTACCCGCCTGACAAACTGCTGTGCATGCGCATTGTGGTTCTGGCCGGCGGTATCGGTGGTGCTCGTTTTCTGCGTGGCCTCAAGCAGGCCGCGCCCGACGCGGACATCACGGTGATCGGCAACACCGGCGACGACATCCATCTGTTCGGGCTGAAGGTGTGCCCCGACCTGGACACCGTGATGTACACCCTCGGCGGTGGCATCAACGAGGAGCAGGGCTGGGGGCGTACCGACGAGAGCTTCCACGTCAAGGAGGAACTCGCGGCGTACGGCGTGGGACCGGAGTGGTTCGGGCTCGGCGACCGTGACTTCGCGACCCATATCGTCCGTACGCAGATGCTCGGCGCGGGTTTTCCGCTGAGCGCGGTGACCGAGGCGCTCTGTGCGCGCTGGAAGCCGGGGGTCCGGCTGCTGCCGATGACCGACGACCGGGTCGAGACGCATGTGGCGGTCGATGTCGACGGCGAGAGCAGAGCCATTCACTTCCAGGAGTACTGGGTGAAGCTGCGTGCCTCGGTCGACGCGCAGGCGATCGTGCCGGTCGGCGCGGAGCAGGCCAAGCCGGCGCCGGGCGTGCTCGAAGCGATCGCGGAGGCCGATGTCATCGTCTTCCCGCCGTCGAACCCGGTGGTCTCGGTAGGCACGATTCTGGCCGTGCCCGGCATCCGGGAAGCGATCGCCGAGGCCGGGGTGCCGGTTGTCGGCCTCTCCCCCATCGTGGGGGACGCACCGGTGCGGGGCATGGCCGACAAGGTGCTGGCGGCGGTGGGTGTCGAGACGACGGCCGCCGCGGTGGCGCAGCACTACGGTTCCGGGCTGCTCGACGGCTGGCTCGTCGACACGGTGGACGCCGGTTCGCTCGAGGAGGTGGAGGCGGCGGGCATCCGGTGCCGGGCCGTGCCGCTGATGATGACGGACGTGGACGCGACGGCCGAGATGGCGCGGCAGGCGCTGGCGCTGGCCGAGGAGGTACGGGCGTGAGCGACGCTCCTGCCGAGGCGCCCTCCTACCGGGTGTGGGCGCTGCCGGGGATTCCTGAGGTGCGGGCCGGGGACGACCTCGCGAAGCTGATCGCGGGCACCGAGCCGGGGCTGGTGGACGGGGACGTCCTGCTCGTCACCTCCAAGATCGTCTCCAAGGCGGAGGGCCGGATCGTGCGGGCCGCCGACCGGGAGGCGGCGATCGACGCCGAGACGGTACGGGTGGTCGCGCGGCGCGGGACCCTGCGGATCGTGGAGAACCGGCAGGGTCTGATCATGGCCGCAGCCGGGGTCGACGCGTCGAACACGCCTGCCGGGACCGTTCTGCTGCTGCCCGAGGACCCCGACGCCTCCGCCCGGGTGATCCGGGACGGGCTGCGGGACACGCTCGGGGTGTCGGTCGGGGTGCTCGTCACGGACACCTTCGGGCGTCCCTGGCGCAACGGTCTGACGGATGTCGCGATCGGGGCGGCGGGGGTCCGGGTGCTGGACGATCTGCGCGGCGGTACCGATGCGTTCGGCAATCCGTTGAGCGCGACGGTTGTCGCCACCGCGGACGAGCTGGCTTCGGCCGGTGACCTGGTGAAGGGCAAGGCGGCGGGGCTGCCGGTCGCGGTGGTGCGGGGGCTGTCGCATGTGGTGGCGGGCGGTGAGGGTGCGGTCGAGGGCCTTGCGGGTGCCGGCGTTGCCGACGGCGATGTGGGTGCTCGGGCGATGGTGCGGGGCGCGGCCGATGACATGTTCCGGCTGGGGACGTCCGAGGCGGTACGTGAAGCGGTGACCCTGCGGCGCACAGTGCGGGAGTTCACGGACGAGCCGGTGGACCCGGGGGCGGTCCGGCGGGCGGTGGCCGCGGCGGTGACGGCTCCGGCGCCGCATCACACGACGCCGTGGCGCTTCGTCCTGCTGGAGTCGGCGGAGTCTCGGACCCGGTTGCTGGACGCGATGCGGGATGCCTGGGTCGCGGATCTCCGACGTGACGGCAAGAGCGAGGAGTCGATCGAGCGGCGGGTACGGCGGGGCGATGTGCTGCGCCGGGCACCGTATCTGGCGGTGCCGTGCCTGGTGATGGACGGCTCGCACACGTACGGGGATGTGCGGCGGGACACGGCGGAGCGCGAGATGTTCGTGGTCGCGGCGGGTGCGGGGGTCCAGAACTTCCTGGTGGCGCTGGCGGGCGAGCGGCTCGGTTCGGCGTGGGTGTCCTCGACGATGTTCTGCCGTGACGTGGTGCGGGAGGTGCTGGATCTGCCGGCCTCGTGGGACCCGCTGGGCGCGGTGGCTGTGGGACATGCGGGGGCTGCGCCGGCTGAGCGGGGGGTTCGGGCTGTGGAGGCCTTTGTCGCGGTGCGGTGAGGTGGGCGGGGGGGGGCTGAGTTTCTGGGGCCGCCCCCAGGGTGCCGTTTTGTCCTCAATCGCCGGACGGGCTTGATTTGCCGACCGGACGGGTTTGACGTGCAGGCCGGACGGACCTGATGTGCCGAGCGGACCGGTCTGACGTGCGGGCCGACGGGCCTGATGTGGTGACCGGACCGGTCTGACGTGCCGACCGGACCGGCCTGATGCGGTGACCGGACCGGTCTGACGTGCCGGCCGGACCGGCCTGATGTGGGGTCAGAGGTGGGCGATGTTGCCCGGGGTCATTCGGGGGGCTCTTCGAGGTGGGGTGTGGCCCGAGAGCAGGATCAGGCGGGTCGCCCTGTGGCGTTGGCCCTCGTACGGGGTGAGCAGGGCCAGCATCTCCTCGTCGTCGGCGTTCCTGTTGCCCGCCAGGGCGTAGCCGACGATGCCCGGGAGGTGGAAGTCGCCGACGGAGACCGCGTCGGGGGCTCCGTTCGAGCGCTGAAGAGTTTCGGCCGAGGTCCAGGGGCCGATGCCGGGGATCAGTTCCAGGCGGGCGGTGGCCTCGGGCAGGTCCATGGCCGCCGCCTCTTCCAGGCGGCGCGCCACCCGGACCGCGCGCAGGATCGTCGCCGAGCGTTTGGCGTCGACTCCCGCGCGGTGCCACTCCCAGGACGGGATCAGGGACCAGGTCCGGGCATCCGGCATCACGTACAGCTGGAGTGCGGCGAAGCGGGGGCCCGCAGGGCCGGGGGCCCGGGTGCCGTGGGCGCGGAGCAGGAGGCGCCAGGCGCGGTACGCCTCGTCGGTGGTGACCTTCTGTTCCAGGATCGACGGGATCAGGGATTCGAGGACCAGGCCGGTACGCAGAAGACGCAGGCCGGGGCGGCGGTGCCGGGACAGGGCGAGCAGGCGGTGGCGCGGACGGAAGGCGTCCGGATCGTCCGTATCGCCCAGCAGTTCCGGGAGCTGGTCAAGGAGCCACTGCGCGCCGGGGCCCCAGGCGGATGCCTCGATGCGGCCGTCGCGGGCGGTGAGGCGGAGCGTTCCGGGGCCGGCCGGGGTACGGGTGGCCCGCCAGAACGACCCGTCGGGAAGCGCCCGGAACGTGGGGTCCGCCGGGCCCCGGCGCAGCGGGCCGAGGACGAGCCGCAGGTCCAGCGGCCCCGGCGGGGTCCAGTCCCGTGTGACGGCCTCCGACACCACCGGAGCGTCCGCGGCCGACGGCGTCGCCTGGTGCGGAAGCGCCGCTCGGTGGGTGCGGGGTACGAAACGTCCTGCCACGGGTGAGGTCCTCGAAAGTCGGTGGGTGCCTATCGAGGGTAAGGCCGGCCGGCACGTGGGGGCCGGTCGTTCACTGGTCGGACGAGAAGCGGACCGAGGCGTCCGGGAGGGTCGCGCCGCACCAGATGCGGACTCCGTCGCGCAGTTCGTTGTCGGCGCCGACACGGGCCCCGTCGCCGATGACCGCGCCCGCCAGCACCGTACGGCTGCCGATTCGGGCGCCCTCTCCGACCAGGGAGTCCGTGATCACCGCGTAGGGTTCCACGACCGCGTCGGCCAGCACCGTGGACCCGTCGATCCTGGCACCTTCGCCGATCACCGCGCGGTCGCCGATGACCGTACCTCCGGTGAGTTTGGCGTCGGGGGCGACGGATGCGGTGGGCAGGACCAGGCGGTCGCCGCAGCGGCCCGGGACCGGGACCGCCGGGGACGGGGCGCGGCCGAGGACGAGGTCGGCGGAGCCGCGTACGAACGCCTGCGGGGTCCCGAGGTCCAGCCAGTACGTGGAGTCGACCATGCCCTGGAGGTGGGCGCCCGAGGCGAGGAGTCCGGGGAAGGTCTCGCGTTCCACGGAGACGGGGCGGTCGTCCGGGATGGTGTCGATGACCGACCGGCGGAAGATGTACGCCCCCGCGTTGATCTGGTCGGTGACAATCTCCTCGGGCGTCTGCGGCTTCTCAAGGAAGGCGGTGACCCTGCCCGTACCGTCCGTCGGCACGAGGCCGAAGGCGCGCGGGTCCTCGACCCGGGTCAGGTGCAGGGAGACGTCGGCCCCGGACGTGGCGTGCGAGGTGACCAGCGCGCGGATGTCGAGGCCGGTGAGGATGTCGCCGTTGAAGATGAGCACCGGCTCGTCCGGCCCCGAGGTGAGCCGGGGGGCCACATTGCGGATGGCGCCCCCGGTACCGAGCGGTTCGCGCTCGGTGACGTACTCGATGGAGAGGCCGAGCGAGGAACCGTCGCCGAAGTACGGTTCGAAAACCTCCGCCAGGTACGACGTCGCGAGCACGATGTGCTCCACACCCGCCGCCCTGGCGCGTGCCAGCTGGTGGGTGAGGAACGGGACACCCGCCGCGGGCACCATCGGCTTCGGGGTGTGCACCGTGAGCGGACGCAGCCGGGTGCCCTTGCCGCCGACCAGGAGGATCGCTTCTTTTGCCTCTGTCACAGCACTGTCTCTGCTTCCTGCTGGGGCCGGGCCTCGTTTCGGCTGGCCAGTGTATGCAGACCCGGGGATCGACCCCGGTCAGCGGCCCTGCAGGCGCGCGGAGGTGGACCGGGCCGTGCCGAGCTTCCTGTAGAGACGGATTCCGGGGCATTCGGTTGCGAACCCGTCGCGGTGCCCGGAGATGACGTTGAGTTTGACCTTCGCACCCTTTGCGTACTTGCCGCTGCCGCCGGAGACGAGCGTGACCTTGCCCTTGGGGTTGCGGCCGAACAGACCGAGCTTCCAGGCGGTGAGCTTGGCAATCGCGGTGACCGCGGCGGCGGGCGGGTTCGTCGAGCCGAACGTCCCGAGTACCGCGACGCCCATGCTGTTCGTGTTGAAACCTAGGGTGTGGGCCCCGAGGACCGCCTTCGACACGCCCCCGGCGCGTCCTTCGTAGATGTTTCCGCACCTGTCGACGGCGAAGTTGTAGCCGAAGTCGCGCCAGCCGCTGCTCTTGACGTGGTAGCGGTAGATACTGCGCAGGACGGACGGCGCCTGGGCGCAGGTGTAGTTGTTGCCGGTGGCGCTGTGATGGACGAAGGCGGCTTTGACGGTCGTTGTGTAGGCGAAGGTGCGCTCGCGCAGGCTCTCGTCGGCGCCCCAGCCCTTGCGGGTGACGATGCGCGGACGCGGTCCCACGAAGGGCTTGGCACCCGCTCCGACGACCGCCTGTTCCTCCGACTCGGCCTTGCTCAGGGCGGAGATCTCGGCGGCACCCAGCGGGGCGAGGTCGGCGTTGACCGCGGAACTCTCGGCCGCGGCCACGGACTCCGGGAGCGCGCCGGGCTGGGCGGCGGTGGCGGGCGTCGCGGTGCCCGCCGACGGGGCGCCGGCGGCCGGGGTGCCGTCGGCGCGCGGCTGCTCCGGGTCGTCGCCCGGGTCGACGAGTTCCACCTGGAGGCCCGCCGGGAGGGGCGCGGTGCCGTCGGCGCCGCTTCGCGGCCCGGCGCTCTCGGAATGTACGTGTACCTCGACGCCGTCCGAGTCGCCGACCCAGAGGGGGCTGGTGGAGCCGCGCACGGTGCCCGATTCGCGCTCGGGGCTGCCCGCGTCGGCGGCGTGGTCGCCGTTGTGGGTCTCGAGGGACTGCCAACCGGACCACTTGGTGGTGCCGGTGGCGCGGGTACGGATCTGGACGGTGCCGTGGAGTTCGGCGTCCGCGTCGTCCCAGACGACGCCGACGAGCGAGAACGGGCGGACGTCCCGCTGCCGCAGCCCCTGTCCGGTGGAGGCGGTGGGACCGGTGGGTGTGCCGGTGGCCCGGGTGGGCGCGGGAGTGAGCGGCGACAGGGGCAGGGACTGGGTCGAGCCCGGCAGTTCGGCGGCGGAGGGCTCGGCCGACTCGGTTGCTTCGGCGGGGACGAGTGCGGGGACGGGTGTGGGGACGGGTGCGGCCTGGGTCGCGGATGTACGGACGACGGGGGCGGCGGGAGCGGGCGCGGCGAGCGGAAGGGTGAGGGCCGCCGCGCAGGTGACGCCGATGGAGGTTGCAAGAAGAGCACTCATACAAATGATCCTTGGCATACAGGGGCAACTCCGGCCACCGGGGCGTACGAAGGCTCCTGACGCCTCGTCTGCCGAACCGGTGTACGCGACGCCCGGCACCCCCGCCCCGGCCGCCCCGGCCCGCGTACCCTTGTGCGGATGAACTCCAGCGACCGCGCCCCCGCCGACCTGCTGCGATCCGCGCTCGCCGCGGACCCGGCCCGCCCTCTGATCACTTTCTACGACGACGCCACCGGAGAGCGCGTCGAACTGTCGGTGGCCACCTTCGCCAATTGGGTGGCGAAGACCGCCAATCTGCTCCAGGGTGATCTGGCCGTGGAACCGGGCGACCGGGTCGCCCTGTTGCTGCCCGCGCACTGGCAGTCCGCCGTCTGGCTGCTCGCCTGTTCGTCCGTCGGTGTCGTGGCCGACGTCCAGGGCGACCCGGCGTCGGCCGACCTCGTCGTCACCGGTCCGGACACCCTGGACCGTGCGCGTGCCTGCCGCGGCGAGCGGGTCGCGCTGGCCCTGCGTCCGCTGGGTGGCCGTTTCCCGCAGGCTCCCGAGGGGTTCGCGGACTACGCGGTGGAAGTACCGAGCCAGGGCGACCGCTTCGCCCCGTACGCGCCCGTGGACCCGGAGGCGCTCGCGCTGGTCGTGGGCGGCGTGGAGCTGACGGGAGCACAACTGGTCGCCCGGGCCCGTGAGGATGCCGCAGGGCTGGGGCTGGCGTCCGGATCGCGGCTGCTGTCGGGGCGTACGTACGACACCTGGGACGGACTCGTCGCCGGGCTCTTCGCGCCGCTGGCCGCCGGGGCCTCCGTGGTGCTGTGCCGTCACCTCGGGCAGCTGGACGAGGAGGGCCTCGCGAAGCGCGTCGAGAGCGAGCGCGTCACCAACACCGCGGTATGACAAGCGCCCTGAAGGTCACCTGTACGGCCCATGGCGAGCCGAGCCCCCAGGGCTGAGCGTCAACTGCGGTACATGATCGGCGGTACAGACCAGTCTCCCGAGTTACACAACCAAGCGTGAGGTTCAGCCGTCTACTCCTGCGACCGGCGGCCCATCGCGCCGCCGACCGTGAAGGATGGACGCAGACGTGACGGACAGTGCTGGCACGCCGGCCGACCCGGATCAGCCGGGCCACCAGGCCGAGGACGCGCCGCAGGCGGGGGCGCAGGACGGGTCCGGGGCCACCACCCCGCAGGACGGACCGCCCGCGCCCGCAGCGGATCCGAAGAGCGGGCCTGAGACCGAGAACGCGGCCGGTGACGGCGCCGTGCAGACCTGGTCCGAGCGACCCAAGGGCGGGCTCCCCACGGGATACAAGCGCCACTGGCTCCGGTGGACGGCCCTCGCCGCCTCGTTGGTCGTCCTGGTCGCCGCCGGGGCCGGCTGGTGGCTGTACAGGAAGCTCGACGGGAACATCAAGACCGATACGAGCGCCGCCGCCGAACTCAGGGCGTACGAGAAGGAACGGCCCACGCCGATCGCGGTGGACGCGCAGAACATCCTGCTCATCGGCTCCGACAGCCGGTCCGGTGACAACCGCAAGTACGGCCGCGACGACGGCGGCAGTCAGCGTTCGGACACCACGATCCTGCTGCACCTCGCCGCCGACCGGCGGAGCGCCACCGCCGTGTCCATCCCGCGCGACCTGATGGTGGACATCCCCACGTGCCACACGGCCGACAAGAAGGCCACCGCCGAGCGGTTCGCCCAGTTCAACTGGGCCTTCGAGGTCGGCGGCACGGCCTGCACGATCCGTACCGTGGAGCGGATGACCGGCATCCGGGTCGACCACCACATGGTCGTCGACTTCAACGGCTTCAAGGACATGGTCGACGCCGTGGACGGTGTCGAGGTCTGCCTCAAGGAGCCCATCAAGGACGCGGACGCCCATCTGGAACTCCCGGCGGGGCGCCAGAAACTCGATGGCGAGGCGGCGCTCGGATACGTACGCGCCCGTAAATCCATCGGGAACGGCAGCGATACGGAACGAATGGACCGCCAGCAGAAGTTCCTGGGCGCTTTGGTCAACAAGATGCAGAGCAATGGCGTCCTGCTCAACCCCACGCGCCTCTATCCGGTCCTCGACGCGGCCACGAAGTCGCTGACCACCGACCCGGGGCTCGACTCGCTCCGGGATCTGTACGACCTGGTGCGCGGAATGCGGAACGTACCGACCGACAAGGTGCAGTTCCTGACCGTGCCCCGGCAGCCGTACCGGGCGAACCCCAACCGGGACGAGCTCATCGAGCCGGACGCGGGCCGCCTGTTCAAGCAGCTGCGTGAGGACGCATCCGTAGCGGTGGCGCCGGCCGACGAAATCAAATCGTCCGAATCACCGGACATCGACCCCACCGAGAACGACCCATCCGACGGAAAGCCGGACGATTCGGGCTCCACGAATCCGAGCCCCGCACCGACCTTTTCGGGCTCGAATGCTGCGGATGACCTGTGTAAGCAGTAAAGCAATTCCCAAGCCTCCGACGACAATCGGCGAGGAATGGGAAGTATGCCCGGTTGTAAGGGGCGTGCAATGTGTCACGACCGTCCCTGGACGGCTAAGTGGCCGGATAGTGTGACGCGATCCGGTGCTCCCGACCCTCAGGTCGCGCACTGCTTCAGCGAAGGACCGAGCGCCTTTTCGGGGGAGGCGCCTCGCGTGGCACCGACGGAGGACCCAAGCAACCGTGGATGCGCATAGCCGTGGGCGGACGGACGAAACCGACCCCGCAGACCAGTGGGTACTCAACCCGCAGACCGGTGATTACGAGCTGCGACTGGACCACTCCGGACCGCGTCCGGCGGGCGGCCCCGGTGTCGGCCGCAGAAGCGGCTCCCCCACCGGTGACCCGCGCGACGGCTCCCGCAGGCACTCCGACGCGGAGCCACGGGTGCCCCGTCAGCGCGGGCGCCGCCCGGCCGAGAACGGCCGCACCCCCGAAACCGCCGGCGCGCCCGTCGGCCGCCGTAAGCGCAAGCCCCCGAAGTCCCGCAAGAAGAAGGCGCTGCTGTGGACGGGCGGGGTGATGGCCTTCGTGATCGTCGCGGGCTCCACCGGTGCGTACGCGCTCTACCAGAAGTTCAACAGCAATCTCGACACCATCGACGTGGGCGACGCGGGCAGCAAGAGCGTCACCTCCGACGGTCCGCTCAACATCCTGATCATCGGGACGGACAAGCGGACGGGTAAGGGCAACGAGGGGTACGGCGACAAGGGCAGTACCGGTCACGCCGACACCAACATCCTCTTCCACGTCTCCGCGGACCGCACCAACGCGACGGCGATGAGCATCCCCCGCGACCTGATGACGGACATCCCGGACTGCGAGACGACGCAGCCGGACGGCTCGAAGGAAGTCATTCCGGGCACGGAGAACGCCCGCTTCAACGTCAGCCTCGGCCAGGAGGGCCGCGACCCCGGCTGCACCATGCGTACGGTCAAGGAGATAACCGGTATATCGGTGAACCACTTCATGATGGTGGACTTCAACGCCGTCAAGGAACTCTCCACCGCCGTCGGAGGCGTGAAGGTCTGTCTGGCCAAGCCGGTCAAGGACCCCGACTCCCACCTCGACCTGCCGGCCGGAGTGTCCACGATCCAGGGCGAGCAGGCCCTGGCCTTCGTCCGTACCCGGCACAGCTTCGGCAATCAGAGCGACCTCGACCGGATCAAGATCCAGCAGCAGTTCCTCGGCTCGATGATCCGGCAGATGAAGTCGGACGACACGCTCACGAGCGCCTCGAAGCTCTACAAGCTCGCGGACACGGCGACCAAGGCACTCACGGTCGACTCCGGCATCGGATCGGTCAAGAAGCTGATGGACCTCGCCAAGGTGCTCGGCAAGGTCGACACCAAGAACATCACCTTCGTCACCATGCCCGTGATCGACAACCCGGACGAGCCGGAGCCGATCACCGTGGTCGTGGCTCCGCAGAAGGGTGAGCAGCTGTTCTCGATGATGCGCAACGACACCTCGCTGACCGAGGTGAAGAAGCAGGAGAAGCAGCAGGAGAAGGCCGCCAGGAGCAAGCAGGCGGCGCTGCTCCAGGGGCCGCAGGCCGAGGCGGCCGATGTGCGCGTCGACGTCCTCAACGGCGGCGATGTCGCGGGCGCGGCGGGCGCCACCGTCACCTGGCTCCAGAACGAGCAGGGCGTACTCAAATCCACGAACAAGGCGAACGCCCCGGCGAAGATCAGCAGGACGACGCTGGAGTACGCGCCGAATCAGGCGGACCAGGCCCGCAAGCTCGCAGAGCTGATGGGACTGCCCGCCACAGCGATGAAACAGGGCACCACCGACGCCGAGGGACTTCAGGCGATGGTGCTCACCCTGGGGGCCGACTTCAAGGGTGCGGGCATTCCCGTCACCGGTCCGGCAAAGGCGCCGGACAACATTCAAAGGGCTAGCGCCGACAAGGCGGAGTGCGCCAAGTGACCTTGCGTCAGCGCGCCATACGGAAAGTCTGAGCAGGGGGGCCTGGTGGGACGGAGCAGTACGCCTGGGGAGGGGACGCGGTCGCGCGTCCGGCACGACCGTCAACCCGACAGGGGAGACGACTTCCATCGGAGCGAGGACGGCGAAGGCCGGAGCGGTACCCGGGGCGGGGGGCGCCGGGGCAGAGGCGACGGCAGGGGCGACGACGGCAGGCCGCCGGCCCCGCCGGAGGGCGGGCATCGGCGCGGCGGGCCCAACCGCCGCTCCAGGCGGTCGGCCAAACGCGGGAAACGCCGCATACTCCGCTGGGTCTCGTCCGTTCTCGCCCTGCTCATACTCGCCACCGGCGCCGCCGGTTACTTCTATTACGAGCACCTCAACAGCCAGCTCCGCAAGGGCAAGCGGAGCGCGGGCAACAGTGCGGCCAAGAAGACCGAACCGAACGCGGCGGGCCAGACCCCGCTCAACATCCTGATGATCGGTTCGGACGACCGTAACTCGAAGGAGAACCTCAAGCTGGGCGGCTCGAAGAAGTCCGTCGGAGCCAAGCCGCTCGCCGATGTCCAGATGCTTCTGCACGTGTCCGCGGACCGCAAGAACGCCTCGGTGGTCAGCATCCCGCGCGACACCCGGGTCGACATGCCCGCCTGCGTGGACCCGAAGAGCGGCGAGGAGTTCCCGGCCAAGAACGCCCTCATCAACGAGACGCTGGGCCGCGGCGGCGCCGGCTGCACGCTCGACACCTGGGAGAAGCTGACCGGCATCTACATCGACCACTGGATGATGGTCGACTTCGCCGGTGTGGTCGACATGGCCGACGCGATCGGCGGCGCCTGGGTCTGTGTGAAGGACGACGTCTACGACGTCCCCAAGCCCAGGGTTCCGGGCGGCTCAGGTCTGCGGCTGAAGGAGGGACGGCACAAGATCAAGGGCAAGCAGGCCCTCCAGTGGCTCCGCACCCGCCATGCCTTCGAGAGCGACTTCGGGCGGGCCAAGGCCCAGCACATGTACATGAACGCGGTGATCCGTGAGCTGAAGAGTCAGAACGCCTTCACGGACACCGGGCGGCTGATGAACCTCGCGGAGACGGCCACCGAGTCGCTCCAGGTGTCCGAGGAGATCGGCACGGTCAAGAAGCTGTTCGACCTCGGCATGCAGCTCAAGAACGTGCCGCTGGACCGCCTCAACATGCTGACCATGCCGCGCATTCCCGACCCGGAAGACCCCGAGAATCGGGTGCTGCCGAAGCCTGGTGCGGCGGAAAAGCTCTGGTCGTTGCTGCGCGACGACCGGCCGCTCGACAAGAAGGGCCGCGACGCGGAGGCCGAGAAGCGCAAGAAGGAGCAGGCCAAGCAGGAGGCGGCCGACGCTCCCGATCCGGTCGCTGCCGACGCCCTCGACGTGACCGTCGTCAACGGCACCGGTGCGGACGGCGCCGGGGCGACCCAGGGCCGGGCCGGCACGATCACGGAGCTGCTCCGGACGAAGGGCTTCACCAAGGCGCAGTCGGCGTCGGAACCCGGATCGGCGCTGACCACCCAGGTGACGTATCCGAAGGCCGCGGGCGCGCAGGGCAAGGTGGACGCACTGTCCCTCAGCAAGGCGCTGGGGCTGCCGGATTCCGCGGTGAAGGTGTCGGTCGAGGCCGATTCCGTGACGCTGACCGTCGGTTCGGACTGGCGGACGGGTAACACCTATCCGAAGGCGCTGGACGACAACAGCGACCCGCTGGACGGTACGGAGGCGGAGAACGCGGCTGACGAGGGCGCCTGCATGGACGTCTACTGGCCCTACCGCACGCCGTGACGGTGAAGCCGTGAGGCTGTGACGCTCTGATGCCGTTACGAGAGGAGGCCACCCGGATCACCGGGTGGCCTCCTCTTTCGTACCGACGCGGGTCAGACGGTCATCTGGTCGGCCGCCGGGCGGCGGGACGCGATGACCTTCTTCGCCAGCGAACGCGGGCTCGTCAGGAAGCCGTACCCCCAGCACATGTGCATGGTGGCCAGTGCGACGGGGATCTGGGCACGCGCCCTGAGCGGCAGGCCCTTCCCCGCGGGCAGCGACCCGGCGACGATGGCGGCGATGTATCCGGCGGGCACGAGGAGGGCCCACGGGGTGACAGCCGCCCCGACCACGAGGCCCGCCGCTATGGCGCAGACGGCGGTCGGCGGGGCCAGGTAGCGCAGGTTGATCGAGCCGGCGTGGTAGCGGGCGACGACGTGGCGCCAGCGGCCGTAGTCCTTGTACTGCTTGGCCAGCGCCCGCACCGACGGGCGGGGGCGGTACTGGACCTTCAGCTCGGGCGAGAACCAGATCAGGCCGCCCGCCTCGCGAATGCGGAAGTTCAGCTCCCAGTCCTGGGCGCGGATGAACTCCACGTTGTAGCCATCGGCCTTCTCCAGGGCCTCACGGCGGAACACCCCGAGAAAGACGGTCTCGGCCGGTCCCGCCTGGCCACCCGTGTGGAAGGCCGCGTTGCCGACGCCGATCTTCGACGTCATCGCGGCGGCGACGGCGTCCTCCCAGGCGTTCTCGCCCTCGGCGTGCATGATGCCGCCGACGTTCTGCGCGCCCGTCTCCTCCAGGAGGCGGACAGCGGTCGCGATGTAGTTCGGCGAGAGCATGCCGTGGCCGTCGACCCGCACCACGATGGGGTGCCGGGACGCCTTGATCGCAGCGTTGAGCGCCGCGGGGGTGCGACCGGTGGGATTGGGGACGGTGTGGACCCGGGAGTCCTCCCGTGCGAGCTCGGCGGCGATCTCGTCGGTGCGGTCCGTCGAGGGGCCGAGCGCGATCACCACCTCCATCTCACCGGCGTACTCCTGCTCCAGGATGTGCCGGACCGAGTTCCGGAGGTGACGCTCCTCATTGAGCACCGGCATTATCACGGACACGGCGGGGTACTGCGCGGCAGACATGTGGTCCTCAGGGAGTCCTCGGGGGCGCCGGGGGTCAGACCCCGGGGGCGGCGCTGTTCGGCCGCCACGTTACCGCGAACGAGGGACACGGTCGCGTGCCGCCGGGTCGCAACCCGGAATGCAGATCGTATGGGCCTACCGTGCGAACGGTCCCCCTTGCACCGCGGAGGTATCCCCCCGTGCCCACGCCTCACCGCTCGCCCCGTCCACCGCACCCCCGCACCGCTCCCCCGCAGCGCAGGCCCAGAAAGCAGCAGGCGGCACCACGCTCCCGTAAGCAGGACGAGCGGCCCCGGTGGGGCATGCGCGTGGCCACCGGCATCTCCGTCCTGGTGCTCGGCGCCGGTGGCATCGGTCACGCGGTGGTGAGCAGCCTGGAGACCGGGATCGACCGCGTCGACGCGTTCAAGGACATGAAGAACCGGCCCCGGGGAGGCCACGGCCTGAATCTCCTGCTCGTCGGCACGGACGGCCGGGACAAGATCACCGCCGCGGAGAAGAAGAAGTACAAGCTCGGCGGCGTTCCCTGCCACTGCACCGACACGATCATGCTGGTGCACCTCTCGGCCGACAAGGGCCGGGCCAGCGTCGTGAGCCTGCCGCGCGACAGTTACGCGGAGATGCCCGGGCATACGGACGCGACGACCGGGAAGCACCACAAAGGCCACCCGGTGAAGCTGAACGCCGCCTACGCGGAGGGCGGGGCGAACCTCACCGTCCGGACCGTCGAGCGCATGACCGGCGTGAAGATCGACCACTATCTGGAGGCCGACTTCACCAGCTTCATGAAGACGGTCGACACCGTGGGCGGGGTGAAGATCTGCACCGCCCGGCCGATGAAGGACTCGTACACGGGCCTCGACCTCCCGGCCGGCACGCATGACCTTGACGGGGGCGAGGCGCTCCAGTACGTACGCTCCCGGCACATCGACGGCGCGGCCGACCTGGGGCGGATGCAGCGCCAGCAGAAGTTCATGGCCGCGCTGATCAAGCAGGCCACGAGCAGCGGCGTGCTGATGAACCCCGTGAAGTTCCAGCAGGTCGTCTCGTCGATGCTGAGCTCGGTCCGCGCCGACAAGGGCTTCGGTACGGAGCAGATGCTGGCGCTCGGCAAGGCGATGCGGGGCTTCACCCCTGCCTCGTCCGAATTCACCTCCGTACCGATCGAGAACACCTCGTTCCGGGTCAAGGGCATCGGCTCCATGGTGAAGTGGGACGCGAAGAAGTCGAAGAAGCTGTTCCAGGCACTGCGAGAGGACAAGCCGCTCGCGCCCGTGCGGCCACAGCAGCCCAAGGCGACGCTCGTCGACGTGTCGCCGCCGCAGATCCGGGTGCAGGTCTACAACGGCACCCCGAAGGACGGGCTCGGCAAGGACGTCGACGCGGCACTGCGCGGTACGGGCTTCACCACGACGCGCGCCCCGCTCAACGGTGACCTGCGGGATCTGAAGCGGACCCTGGTGACGTACGACCCCCGCTGGGACCGCTCGGCGAAGTCCCTGGCCGCCGCGTTGCCGGGGTGCGAGCTGAAGGCGGTGAAGGGCCAGGGGGCGACGATGAAGGTGACCGCCGGGTCCGACTACCGCAAGGTGCAGCGCGTGAAGGTGGAGAGCCCGCAGCAGGGCGGATCCGGGGCGGTGACGGGCGACGAGGTGCTCTGCCCGTGAGGTGGGCGGCTCCGACTCAGTCTTCGATGCCGTCGGCCACGCGCTTCTCGCGCAGTTCCTTGATCGCGCGCCGCCTGGCCAGCCGGTGCGTACGGCGGATCTGGGCCTCCTGGTAACGCCGCTTGTCGCGCTCCGTCTCGGGGATCACCGGCGGTACGGTGCGCGGCTTGCCGTCCGCGTCGACAGCCGCGAACACGAGGTACGCGCTGCCGACCTGCTGGGCGGGGGTCGACTCGTTCCAGCGCTCGGCCATGACACGGACGCCGACCTCCATCGAGGAGCGGCCGGTCCAGTTCACCTGGGCGCGGACGTGAACAAGGTCACCGACGCGGACCGGCTCCAGGAAGACCATCTCGTCCATCGACGCGGTCACGGCGGGCCCGCCGGAGTGCCGGCCGGCCACGGCGCCCGCCGCGTCGTCGACCAGTTTCATGATCACGCCGCCGTGCACCGTACCGAGGAGATTGGTGTCGTTGCCGGTCATGATGTGGCTGAGAGTCGTCCGTGAAGCCGCGGTCGGCTTGCCCGGAATCTCGCCCTCCGGGCGCGGGGCCTGATCTGTCATGCCCTCCACCTTATGCGCGGGGTTGCGTACCGCAGAATGCATCAGCTTCGCAACAGCCCTGGACCGATTTCGCTCACCCCCTGTAAGAGCCGTGGGCCTGGCCTGCACACTGGTCCGCATGAATGATTGGCCCGAAGGACGGACCGGCGACCGCAACCGCTACGGCCGGGGAAGCTCCAGCCCCCAGCCGGAGGGCGCCCGCGCCATGCCGCACATCCAGCGGCGCCCCGCGCCGCAGCAGGCGCCCCAGGTCCCCCCGCAGGGCCAGGGCTACGACGACCGCTACTCGAACAACCCCGGCTACGACAGCGGGTACAACACGGGCCAGGTCTACGGCGGCGGAAACGGCGGCGGCCAGGGCGGCGGCGGAAACGGCGGGGGCGACGGCCGCGGCTACGGCGACGGCGGTTACGTCCAGGGCCGCCCGGCTCCCGACTGGCGCCGCCGGATCAAGGTGGGCGCGCTGACCCTGGTGGTCGTGGTGCTCGCGGTCTCGGTCTCCACGTACTTCTGGGCCGACTCGAAGCTCAAGCGCGAGGTGGACCTCTCGAAGGTCATCGAGCGGCCGTCCGAGGGCGACGGGACGAACTACCTGATCGTCGGTTCCGACAGCCGTGAGGGCATGACGGCCGAGGACAAGAAGAAGCTCCACACCGGTTCCGCCGAAGGCAAGCGGACCGACTCGATGATGATCCTGCACGACGGTTCCAACGGCCCGACGCTGGTCTCCCTGCCGCGTGACTCGAACGTCGAAATACCGTCGTTCGTCGGCTCCGAGTCCGGCAAGTCGTACAAGGGCACCGGCCGTACGGTGAAGCTGAACGCCGCCTACGCGGAAGACGGCCCCGAACTGCTGGTCCGCACCGTCGAGTTCAACACCGGCCTGCACATCGACCACTACGTCGAGATCGGCTTCGGTGGCTTCGCCCAGATCGTGGACGCGATCGGCGGAGTGGAGCTGGACATCCCGAAGGCGTTCAAGGACAAGAATTCGGGCGCCGACTTCCAGGCCGGCAAGCAGACACTGAACGGCGAGCAGTCCCTCGCCTTCGTCCGCACCCGGTACGCGTTCGCGGGCAGTGACCTGGACCGTACGAAGAACCAGCAGAAGTTCCTCGCGGCGCTGGCGAGCCAGACGGCGACCCCGTCGACGATCCTCAACCCGTTCAAGCTGTACCCGACGATGGGCGCGGGCCTGGACACACTGATCGTCGACAAGGACATGTCGCTCTGGTCCCTGAGCCAGATGTTCTTCGCGATGAAGGGCGTCACGGGCGGCGAAGGCACGTCGATGAACATCCCGATCTCGGGCAGCGTCAACGGCAACCTGGTCTGGGACAAGGCCAAGGTCAAGCAGCTGGTGCAGGAACTCAACAACGACGAGAAGGTCACCGTCACCGGCGACTGACTGACCGTGCAATCGGCAGAGGGGCCCGGACGGTTTCGGTTTTCCGTCCGGGCCCCTTGCTGCGTTGCCGGGTCATGTGGCCTTCCTCACAGCAAAAGCACAGTCAGTGAAAGCAACTGCACCCTTTCGTCTTTTCTGTCTGTCCCGGTGTTGTGGAGTTGGCCGGAACAGGTGAAAAACTCGTGACGGTCGACCGTTGCCCCGGCCATACGATCACCTCAAGTCGCATCTGCGTGTCCCATTCCGCTGCGACCCCTTCTTCTCTTTTTCGGACCCCGAAGGGCTCTTGTGAAGATTCGCCGGATTCTTGCCACAGCTGTTGCCGCCGCAGTGACCACGCCTGTCCTCCTGCTGTCGGTCACCCCCGCGTTCGCCGACGACAAGCCGGCCGCGCAGACGCAGGAGAAGCCGTCCATCGCGGAGCTGGAATTGGCCGCCGCCGCAGCGAAGGCGGTGTACGACGACGCCGTAGCGGCCGAGAGTGCCGCCTATGCGGCTCTGGAAGCGCTCCAGTCCGACACCGCTCCCCTGGCCGTGGCAGCCAAGGCCGCCGAGGCCGCGGCGGTCGAGGCCGCCACCGCGAAGACCGACGCCGACCAGGCGGTCGTCGACGCCAAGGCGGCGGTCGACGCCCTCCCTGAGACAGCCACCGAGGAGGAGAAGACCGCCGCGGCGACGACTCTCACCGAGGCGGAAGCCGCCGCCGCAGCAGCCGGTGAGGCCAAGACCGCCGCCGATGCCGCGGTCGTGGAAGCCCTCGACGCGCGTGACGACGAGCGGGTCGCCGCAGCCCGGGCGCTGGACCAGGCGCAGAAGGCCACCGAGGCGGCGCTCGCTGACAGGACCGCCGCCGACGAGGCGCTGGCCAAGGCGAAGGAGGAGGAGGCCGAGGAGGGTGAGGACGACGAGGACTGCGTCCCCGAGGCCAAGCTCACCACGGTCGTCACGGGTCTGCCGTCCACAGTCGTCGCCGGCACGAAGGTCAACTTCAATCTCCGGGTGACCAACGGCACCGACAAGACGATGGACGAGGTGCTTCCGTTCGCCTACGTCCACGCGACCGACCGGAGCGGGCTCAACGACATCGACGACCTGGTGCACCTGCAGTGGTCGTCCGCCTCGTCCTCGAAGTGGAAGACCGTCGACAACGAGCACTACATGGACGCCATCAGCCCGCTGAAGGCCGGCGCCCACGCCGACGTCAAGATGCGCCTCACGATCGACGCCTCGGCCCCTGCGGGCAACGGCATCACCTTCGTCGCCGGTGACTACTTCAACGACAACGGCACCTGCGGCGGGAACCCGGACCTCGAGGGCTACGAGTTCCTGATCGCCGCCGCGGGCAGCAAGCCCGGCAAGGTCGACGACGCCAAGCCCACGACCGAGCCGACCACCTCGGACCTCAAGCCGCAGAGCGGCGCGTCGGCCAGTCCCGTGAGCGGCAGCCTCGCCGCCACGGGCTCGTCCTCCGCGACGTCGCAGCTCGCCCTCGCGAGCGGCGCGGCCCTGGCGATCGGCGCGGGCGCGGTGTTCGTCGTACGCCGTCGCAAGGCCGGCTCCCACGCCTGACGCATGAGGCGGGGTGCCGACCAGGCACCCCGGCCGACGCGCTGACCGCCCAACGGGCCCGACACCGAGCGGTGTCGGGCCCGTTCTCGGTTGCGCGGTCACACGATGCCTCCGATCGGCCCCGGCGGCTCCACTTCGCCCAGGTCCTCGTAGAGCGCACCCAGGACGCGTCCCGTGGGCTCGCCCTGCGGCGACAGCTCGGCCAGGCGCCACCTGGGCAGCTGAACCTCGACCTCGGGCGGGAGGTCGCCGTCCGCCGGATCGGCCAGTCCGTAGAGCAGACCGAACGCGGTCTCCCTGGCAACCTCGCGTGCCATCTCGCCCAGCTCACCGGGCGTCAGCCCGAGCCCCAACGCCCGCTCGACGACCCCACTCGCCGGGCCTCTCTTGCGGTACGCCTCGACCCAGTGGGGCGCCGCCGAACTCCACGCGTCGATGTCCTGCCAGACCATGCGCAGGAACCGGTAGCGGGCCAGCTGAGGAATGTTCTCCTCGGCCTCGGATTCGGCCCAGCCAGGTGCGTCGTCGGCGCCCAGCGCCTCGAACAGGCGGGTGAGCTTGTCGATGTCGGTCATGGACAGGGAAGGTACGCCACACAGGTGCCCACCGGCCGGTCGGAACCTGCCCGTCCCGTTGGTAACTTGGGCTGCTTCTGCCTGTCTTCGCTCTTCGGGGGAACCATGAGCCAGCCCCAGCCGCCGCAGTACAACCCGTACAACCAACCGCCCGCCATGCCTCAGTCTCCGCCCGGGTACGGCGCCCCGCAGCAGCCGTATCCCGGGCAACCGCCCATACAGTCCTGGCAGCAGCCGCCGATGCCCCCGGGCCAGCCGTACCCGCAGCAGCCGATGCCCTTCGGACAGCAGGAGAAGCCCGGCCACCCGGTCGGTGCGTTCTTCCTCGGCTACTTCGCCTCGGTCGTCGTCTCGCTGGTCTACAGCGGCATCGTCCTGGCCACGTACGAGGACCAGACGAAAGACACCGCGCAGATCGTGTACATGGTCCACGCCCTCCTCAACGGAGCGATCGTGGGAGCCCTGATCGGGCTGGTGGGACGCCGCAGCGGTGGTGCCTGGATCAGCGGCGCGATCATCGCGCCGCTCGGTGTCTTCTTCGGCCACACCAACGCGGTGCCGATGATCATCGCCGACATCAACGGAATGGCCGCCATCGGCGACATGATGGAGGCCGACCCGTTCATCCCGGCCAAGGCCTGGTGGGGCAGCCAGGGGGACACCGAATGGGTCTCCCTGCTCGGCCTCGTGATCGCGGCGGCAATGGCCTGGGTGCTGGCCTTCGCGATCGGCCGACGTCGCTGACCCCAACGCAAGGGTCCGGACGACGAACCGTCCGGACCTCGGCGGGGCCGGCGAGCGAGTGCCCGGTGTCAGTTACCGGAGGCGTGCGCCACGAAGGCCGCCCACGTCGTCGGGGCGAAGCCGAGCTGCGGGCCCGGCAGGTGCTTGGAGTCGCGGACGTGGACCGTGCCCGGTGCAGCCGCGACCTCGACGCAGTCGTTGCCATCGCCGCTGCTGCTGTAGCTGCTCTTGAACCAATCCAGCTCAGAGGCGTCCCCGGCAGAGGGATTGTCGATCATGTCTCTCCCAGCACTTGCTCGATGAAGGCCAGCGACTCCCGTGGTGAGAGGGCCTGGGCCCGGATCATCCCATAGCGCAACTCAAGAATTCTGAGCTGTTTCGGGTCGGAGACCGGACGGCCACTGAACGCGCCTTCGGAACGCCCCACCGCACTGCCGTCGGGGAACTTCAGCACCTCGATCAGGCCGCCCGTCCCGGGATGTTCCTCGCGATGGGTCGGCATCACTTGGATCGCCACATTCCGCAACCGCCCTACTTCCAGAAGGTGTTCGAGTTGTCGGCGCCACACCATTGTGCCTCCGACCGGGCGGTGAAGCGTCACCTCCTCCTGGACGAAACTGAGCGCAGGGAGGGGGTTCCGGTTGAAGATGGATCGCCGGGCCATGCGGGCGGACACCACGCGATCCGTCTCGTCCAGCGTGTAGGCGGGCAGCCATGAGGCGAACAGGGCCCGCATATGCTCCTCGGTCTGCAACAGACCGTTGATGTTGTGGTTGTGGTACGCCTCCAGTTCGACGACCTTGGCCTCCAGCTTCGCCAGATCCCGCACCTTCTTCGGGTACCGGACCTCCGCGACGTCCTTCTTCATCGCGGCGAGCTTCCCGCCCGCGCCCAGGACTTCGTCCGCCTTCTCCAGGAACTCCGGGCGGGGGATGCGCCGGCCGCCCTCCACCTTGTAGACCAGGTCCTCCCCGTACCCGATCGCCGCCCCGAACTCGCCCGCCCGTAGGCCCGCCGCCTCGCGCCATGCCTTGATCTGGCGGCCCACCGCCGCGACCACCGCCACCCCCGACTCGTCGTCGGGGTCGACGTCCCAACCGGGTTCGTCCGCCCCGCCGTTGCCGCGCTCCGTACCGTCGCCGTCCACGCTCATACGTGCCCCACTTCCGACCCACGTGCCGTACGTTCTCAACCGCCTCTGTTCCCCGCACGTCACGCCGGACAGCCGGGACAGCACTGGACAAGCCCGGGACAATCACCGTACGCAAAGGCTTCGTCACTGTTCACGGTACGCAGGCACGGCCACGCTGAGTGACGTGAATTCAGAAATCGAGCTTCCTCAACGGCCCGTCGCCACACGGGCGTTCACCGTGTTGTTGTCACCCACCCGCCGGGGCGCCCGCCTCGCTCGGCTGCTCACCGTGGCCCATCTCGACCTCTGGGGGCTGCCCTCGGAGTCGGCCGCGCACATCGTTGCCGAGCTGGCCACCAACGCCACGGTGCACGGGCGCGTACCGGGGCGGGACTTCCGTCTGGAACTCACCGTTCGCAACGACTCGTTGCTGCGAATCGAGGTTTCCGATACCCGGGGCGAGTGCCTGCCTCCCGGTCCCGGTGCCACCAAGCCGCCCGCCGATGACGCGGAGACCGGGCGCGGTCTGCTCATCGTCGATGCCCTCGCCGACCACTGGGGCGTCACCCCGGGACCCGTGCCCCGCAAGACGGTTTGGGCCGAAATTTCCCTCGTACCGTGACCGTCTCCACCGGGTCGTGGATATCCACGACCCGGTGAGCCGCGACCCGGCCACCCGCGACATCAAAGACTTAAAGAACCAGGGAAATGACCCAACCAAACCCCACCCGCCTCCCCCTGAGGCTCCGTCACCCACACGGGTGAGGTTTGCCAACTCGGCTGGATTTTCGATGGGTTGGCGGGCATATGCTCACGCTCACAACCGCAAATACGTCGGCCCCCGGCCGGGACTCGCAATCCCGATCGAGGGCCTGACCAACGAGGAAGAGTAGCTTCCCGATGGATACCCAGCAGATTAGCGCGCTCTCGCGTGCCATGGCGGAGGTTCCCGGACCTCCCCACCCGTCCGGCGTGATCCACGTCGTGATCCCGCACACCCGGCTGTTCACGATCATCGGCAACCACCTCGCCCAGCACGGCGACCTGTCGCTCGTCGCCATCGGGCTGTCCGTGCACATCCAGTCGCTGCCCAGCGGGGCCAGGATCGGAATCAAGATCCTCGCGGCCCGCTTCCCGGAGAGCGAGACCCGTATCGCCTCCGCCCTGCGGGAGCTGGAGACGTACGGCTATCTGCAACGCACCCGTAGTCGCCTGGCGAGCGGCCGGATCGTCACCCGTACGGTGTCCTACAACCAGCCGGGCGTCAGCCCCCAGCAGGCACCAGCAGCACCGGCGGTACGGGCGGCCGTGACTGCCTTGGCGCCGACAGCGGCGCCTCCACCAGCTGCCCCTGCTCCCCCGCCGCCGCCCAGGCCGGCACCCGTACCCGAACCGGCCCCCGTCCTCGTACCGGCTCCCACCGCGCCCAAGCCCCCGCCACCGCCGCTCCCCCGGCCGAGTGCGCTCACCCCGGAGCTGCACAGCACCGCCGCCACGCTCCTCGCCGGCCTCCGACGCGACGCTCCCCAACTGGTGCTGTCCGAAAGCGACATCGAGCTGCTGACCCCCGCCGTAGCCACGTGGCTGGAGCGCGATGCGCACCCGGACGCGGTCCGCCGCACCCTCACGGCCGACCTGCCGCACCCCCTGAAGCACCCGACGAAGCTCCTGAAGCACCGCCTCACCGCGCTCCTGCCGCCCCCGCTCCCCGGCGCGTCGGTCTTCACCCCCGTACGCCGCGCTGTCCCCCTCCAGAACTGCGAAGGCTGCGACCGCGCCTTCCGCTCCACCGAACCCGGACACTGCCGCGACTGCCGAATCGATCTGAGGGAGGCCGCCTAGCATGAACGTGACGACCCTTGCCTACGGGCACAGACGAGGAGCGCACGCCATGGCCATCGCCCCGGACGACGTACAGCGGGACTCGGTGCGGTACCGGGCCATGCGCGACACCGTCGAGCAGATGCAGGACAGCCTTCCGGGAAAGCTTGAGATCACCAAGGAAGGGATCGTGCACGACATGATGTCCCCGGGACGTCCCCATGAGTTGACCGCAGCCCAGGTGAGCCGTCGCCTGGAGAAACTCATGCCAGACGAAATCCTGGCGCACACGGGGACCCCTGATGTCGAGGAGGAAGCCGAGGGCATCATGCGGCACCCTGACGTGATGGTGATCGCCGTGGTCGACATGGAGGGTCAGGGGTCGTTCGACCCCCGTACCCTCATCGCCGCGATCGAGGTCGTTTCCCAGTCGAATCCGGACAACGACTGGGTGGGCAAGATGCGGGACTATCCGCTCCTGGGCATTCCGGTCTACGCGATCTTCGATCCGCGTACCGGCGCCGGGGCCGTACTCAGCGACATCCACCCCACGCCGAACGGCCCGCGCTACGCCACTCGCAAGGACTTCCTGTACGGCGAGGACGTCACTATCGACAAGTGGACAATCTCTACGGAGAGCCTTCCCCGCTACGACGCGTAACGCCGAAGGAGCCGGTCCCCGGGCGAGGGGCGTGCCGGAAATCCGAGCGACGGCTGCCGGTCCGGCTGGCACGCTGGCGCGCATGAACACGCCACTGACAGCGAGACAGCGACTTGCCGCGCTTCACAGGTATGCAGCCGTGAACGGTGGGGACTTCAGCGGCCAGGACCTGGCGTCCGCTCGCACGCTGTCGCTGCGGTTCACCCGCTGCTCGTTCGCCGGGGCCGATCTGCGTCACGCCACCCTGGACGGGTGTTGGTTCAAGTTCTGCGACTTCAGCGGCGCCGACCTGCGCGGGGCTTCGCTGCGCGGGGCCTCTCTGGCCGGATGCGATCTACGCGGTGCCGACCTGCGCGACGCCGATCTCACCGACGCCGGGCTCGGCAGCGTGAACACCGGAGTCCCGTCGTACGGCCTGACCGACATCACCGGCGCCCGGTTCGAGGGAGCGTGCCTGCGTGATGTCGTAGCGGAGGATGTCGGTGGATGGCCACCAGGGGAGTTTGCCTGACGGCGTTCGGTAGCGCGGGGCCTCGGCGAAGCGCCTCGTACCCGACCTCTGGTCCTTTGCGGACTCTTCGTTGCGTCCGGCGATACGTCCGAGCACGCAGGACGGCCCCCGGCTTGAAGCCGGGGGCCGCCTTGCTGATCTGCCAAGCCCTGTTACGGCAGGTTGCGCGCCATGACGATGCGCTGGACCTGGTTCGTGCCCTCGTAGATCTGCGTGATCTTCGCGTCGCGCATCATGCGCTCCACCGGGTAGTCCCGCGTGTAGCCGTAGCCACCCAGCAGCTGGACCGCGTCCGTCGTGACCTCCATCGCGACGTCCGACGCGAAGCACTTGGCCGCGGCGCCGGCGAACGTGAGGTCGCTGTCGCCGCGCTCCGACTTGGCGGCGGCCGCGTACGTCAGCTGGCGGGCGGCCTCGATCTTCATGGCCATGTCCGCGAGCATGAACTGCACGCCCTGGAACTCGGCGATCGGCTTGCCGAACTGCTTGCGCTCCTGGACGTAGCCCTTGGCGTAGTCGAGGGCGCCCTGCGCGACGCCGAGTGCCTGGGCCGCGATCGTGATGCGGGTGTGGTCCAGGGTCTTCATCGCCGTGGCGAAGCCCGTACCCTCCTCGCCGATCATGCGGTCGGCGGGGATGCGCACGTTGTCGAGGTAGACCTCGCGGGTCGGGGAGCCCTTGATGCCGAGCTTGCGCTCCGGGGCGCCGAAGGAGACGCCCTCGTCCGACTTCTCGACGACGAACGCCGAGATGCCCTTGGAGCGCTTCGTCGGGTCGGTGACGGCCATGACCGTGTAGTAGTCGGAGACGCCCGCGTTGGTGATCCAGCGCTTCACACCGTTGAGGACCCAGAAGTCGCCGTCGCGGACGGCCTTGGTCTTCATGCCCGCCGCGTCCGAACCGGCGTCCGGCTCGGAGAGGGCGTACGAGAACATCGCGTCGCCCTTGGCGAGCGGGCCCAGGTACTTCTTCTTCAGGTCCTCGGAGCCGGAGAGGATCACCGGGAGCGAGCCCAGCTTGTTCACGGCCGGGATGAGGGAGGAGGAGCAGCAGACACGGGCCACTTCCTCGATGACGATGACCGTGGCGAGCGCGTCGGCGCCGGCGCCGCCGTACTCCTCGGGCACGTGGACGGCGTGCAGGTCGGAAGCGACGAGTGCGTCGAGGGCCTCCTGCGGGAAGCGGGCCTCTTCATCGACCGCTGCCGCGTGCGGGGCGATCTTCGCTTCGGCGAGCGCGCGGACCGTCTCGCGGAGCATGTCGTGCTCCTCCGCCGGACGGTACAGGTCGAAATCGGTCGAACCCGCCAAGACTCTCACTCCCCAAATGTGCTAACTACCGTTAAGTAACCCCGATTTTAGTGGTCCGGGTGCGCAATGGCATACGCGGACGGCGCGTGAGCTTGCTGACAGGGGTGGGGCAAAGAGGGCATGCAGGGGAAGGGCCTGCGGTGGGTGGCCGACGGGTGGGGAAATACGGGGTTCCGGGGCCCGACTATGCTCGGCTCCGCACGCCCGTCCGTATCTCCCAGGAGCACTCGATGGCCCTCAAGATCACTGTGATCGGCACCGGCTACCTCGGCGCCACCCACGCCGCGGCCATGGCGGAACTGGGCTTCGAAGTCCTGGGGCTCGACGTCGTGCCGGAGAAGATCGAGATGCTCTCGGCCGGCAAGGTGCCGATGTACGAGCCGGGGCTCGAAGAGATCCTCCAGAAGCATGTCGCGGGGATCGAGGGTTCCACCGGCCGGCTGCGGTTCACCACCTCCTGGGAGGAAGTGGGTGCCTTTGGTGACGTCCACTTCGTCTGCGTGAACACTCCGCAGAAGCACGGCGAGTACGCCGCCGACATGAGCTACGTGGACAGCGCCTTCGAGTCGCTCGCACCGCAGCTGACCCGGTCGGCCCTCGTCGTCGGGAAGTCCACCGTGCCGGTGGGCTCCGCCGCACGGCTCGCGGCGCGGCTCGCCGAGCTGGCGCCGGTGGGCGCCGATGCCGAGCTGGCGTGGAACCCGGAGTTCCTGCGGGAGGGCTTCGCCGTCCAGGACACCCTGCACCCGGACCGGATCGTCGTCGGGGTGCAGAGCGAGCGGGCCGAGAAGCTGCTGCGCGAGGTGTACGCGGGGCCGGTCGGGGAAGGGTCGCCGTTCGTGGTGACGGACTACCCGACCGCCGAGCTGGTGAAGACGTCCGCGAACTCGTTCCTCGCGACCAAGATCTCGTTCATCAACGCCATGGCCGAGGTCTGCGAGGCCGCCGACGGCGACGTGGTGAAGCTCGCCGAGGCGATCGGGCACGACGACCGCATCGGGAAGAAGTTCCTGCGGGCGGGCATCGGGTTCGGCGGCGGCTGCCTGCCCAAGGACATCCGGGCGTTCATGGCCCGCGCCGGTGAGCTGGGCGCGGACCAGGCGCTGACCTTCCTGCGCGAGGTCGACTCGATCAACATGCGGCGCCGCGGTCACATGGTCGAGCTGGCCCGGGAGGCCGTGGGCGGTGGTTCGTTCCTGGGGCAGCGGGTGGCGGTGCTCGGCGCGACGTTCAAGCCGGACTCCGACGACGTACGGGATTCGCCGGCGCTCAATGTGGCCGGGCAGATTCACCTTCAGGGTGGCCAGGTCACGGTGTACGACCCGAAGGGCATGGACAACGCCCGGCGGCTGTTCCCCACGCTCGCGTACGCGGACTCGGCGCTTGAGGCGGTGCGCAACGCGGATGTGGTGCTGCACCTGACGGAGTGGCGCGAGTTCCGTGAGCTGGACCCGGCGGAGCTGGGTGAGGTGGCGGCGCGGCGGATCGTTCTGGACGGGCGCAATGCGCTTGATCCTGTGGTGTGGCGTGAGGCGGGGTGGAAGTACCGGGCCATGGGGCGGCCGAAGGCGTAGCGCGGTCTGGGGGGCGGGGCGGTGTGGAGCCGGGCACGCCGCCCGGTGGGCGCTTTGTCCTCAATCGCCGGACGGGCTTGATTTGCCGCTCGTTGCCTATCGCTGCGTTCGGGGTACGGGCCGGGGTGCGCCCGGCCCGTACCCCGGACGTCTCAGACCGTGTGCCCGTCCACTTCGCCGATCGTGGCGTGGGATGGGCCGTAGTGGGCGCTGAGATCGCGGGCGACGGCTTCCGCGTCGCGCAGCACCCGTACGGCGTTCCGCCAGGTCAGCTTGGCGAGGTCGACGTCGGACCAGCCGCGGCTGAGCAGCTCCGCGATCAGGTTCGGGTAGCCGGAGACGTCCTGCAGGCCCTCCGGGAGGAAGGCCGTGCCGTCGTAGTCCCCGCCGATGCCGATGTGGTTGATCCCGGCGACCTCGCGCATGTGGTCGAGGTGGTCGGCGATCGTGGCGACGGTGGCCTCGGGGCGCGGGTAGGCCGCCTCGAAGTCGGCGTGGACGCGCATGGCCGCCGAGGTGGTGTCCAGGTGGTGCAGGCCGTGCTCACGCATGTTGCGGTCGGCGGCCAGCGTCCAGGCGACGGCGGCCGGGAGGACGAACTTCGGTACGAAGGTCGCCATGGCCACGCCGCCGTTGGCGGGGAGCTGGGCCAGCACGTCGTCGGGGATGTTGCGCGGGTGGTCGCAGATCGCGCGGGCCGAGGAGTGCGAGAAGATCACCGGCGCGGTGGAGGTGGCGAGCGCCTGGCGCATGGTCGTGTCCGCCACATGGGAGAGGTCGACCAGCATGCCGATGCGGTTCATCTCCCGTACGACCTCGCGGCCGAACGCCGACAGGCCACCGATGCGCGGGACGTCGGTCGCCGAGTCCGCCCAGTCGATGTTGTCGTTGTGCGTCAGCGTCATGTAGCGGACGCCGAGCGTGTGCAGGGCGCGCAGGGTGCCCAGCGAGTTGTTGATGGAGTGGCCGCCCTCGGCGCCCATCAGGGAGGCGATACGACCCTCGGCGCGGGCGATCTCCATGTCGTCGGCGGTCAGGGCGCGCCGCAGGTCCGCGGGGTAGCGGGCCAGCAGCTCGGTGACGACGTCGATCTGTTCGAGGGTGGCGCTGACGGCGGCGTCACCGGCGAGGTCGCTGCGGACGTAGACCGACCAGAACTGTGCGCCGACGCCGCCGGCGCGCAGCCGGGGGATGTCGGTGTGCAGGGTGCCGGTCTGGTCGGTGGCGATGTCCCGTGCGTCCAGGTCGTAGCCGACCTGTTC
The DNA here is from genome assembly GCF_042670885.1 of Streptomyces sp. NPDC057136. Taxonomy (NCBI): domain Bacteria; kingdom Bacillati; phylum Actinomycetota; class Actinomycetes; order Kitasatosporales; family Streptomycetaceae; genus Streptomyces; species Streptomyces sp. NPDC057136. The sequence goes on along the minus strand of NZ_JBHUUV010000023.1, from coordinate 88,516 downwards.
GCGCAGGGCCCACGGCAGATCGTTGTGGCCGTCGACGACGGGGTGGGCGGCGAGGAGTTCCCGGGCCCGGTCCAGATAGTCCACGGTCCCCTACTTCCCGAAGCCGAAGGAGTCGGAGCCCTCGACCTTGGCCCGCAGCCGTTTCCCCTTCTCCGTGGCCTGGTCGTTCAGTTCCTGCTGGAAGTCCTTCATCCGGGCCATCAGCTCGCTGTCGTGGGCGGCGAGGATGCGGGCGGCGAGCAGGCCCGCGTTGCGCGCTCCGCCGACCGAGACGGTGGCGACCGGGACTCCGGCGGGCATCTGCACGATGGAGAGCAGGCTGTCCATGCCGTCCAGGTACTTCAGCGGGACGGGGACACCGATGACGGGCAGCGGGGTCACGGAGGCGAGCATGCCGGGCAGGTGGGCCGCGCCGCCCGCGCCCGCGATGATCGCCTTGAGACCGCGGTCGGCGGCCTCCTCGCCGTACGCGATCATCTCGCGCGGCATGCGGTGGGCGGAGACGACATCGACCTCGTAGGGGATCTCGAACTCGTCGAGGGCCTTCGCGGCTGCTTCCATGACGGGCCAGTCGGAGTCCGAGCCCATGACGATGCCAATGACGGGGGCGGTACCGGGGGAGGTCATTCGGTGATTGTTCCTCGCAGGTAGTCGGCCGCGTGCCGGGCGCGCTCCCGCACGTCCGCCAGGTCGTCGCCGTAGGTGTTGACGTGTCCGACCTTGCGGCCGGGCTTCACGTCCTTGCCGTACATGTGGATCTTGAGCTGCGGGTCGCGGGCCATGCAGTGCAGATACGCCTGGTACATGTCCGGGTAGTCCCCGCCGAGGACGTTGCACATGACCGTCCACGTGGCACGCGGGCGCGGGTCGCCGAGCGGGAGGTCCAGGACGGCCCGCACGTGGTTGGCGAACTGCGAGGTGATCGCACCGTCCTGGGTCCAGTGCCCGGAGTTGTGCGGGCGCATCGCCAGTTCGTTGACGAGAATGCCGGGAGTCCCGTCGTCATTGCGGGTCTCGAACAGCTCGACGGCGAGGTGGCCCACGACTCCGAGCTCGGCGGCGATGCGCAGAGCGAGCTGCTGGGCCTCGCCCGCCAGTCGCTCGTCCAGCTCGGGGGCCGGGGCGATGACCGTGTCGCAGACGCCGTCGACCTGGATCGATTCGACGACCGGGTAGGCGACGGCCTGGCCGTGCGGCGAGCGGACGATGTTGGCCGCCAGCTCCCGTACGAAGTCGACCTTCTCCTCGGCGAGGACGGGAACGCCGGCCCGGAACGGCTCGGCCGCGTCCTTCTCGGAGCGGACGACCCACACGCCCTTGCCGTCGTAGCCGCCGCGGACCGTCTTGAGGATCACGGGGAAGCCGCCGGTCTCGGCCGCGAAGGCCGCGGCGTCGGCCGGGTCCGCCACGATGCGGTGGCGGGGGCAGGGGGCACCGATCTCGGTGAGCTTGGCACGCATGACCCCCTTGTCCTGGGCGTGCACCAGGGCGTCGGGGCCGGGGCGGACGGGGATGCCGTCCGCCTCCAGGGCGCGCAGATGCTCCATCGGGACGTGCTCGTGATCGAAGGTGATCACGTCGCAGCCGCGCGCGAAGGCTCGGAGCGTGTCCAGGTCGCGATAGTCGCCGATGACGACTTCGCTCACCACCTGGGCGGCCGAGTCCTGGGGAGTGTCACTGAGGAGCTTGAATTTCAGGCCGAGGGGGATACCCGCCTCGTGGGTCATACGGGCGAGCTGACCGCCGCCGACCATGCCGACTACCGGGAACGTCACCCCTCCAGAGTATCCGCCGCGCCGGGGCTCCCCGGACGGTGCACCTGCGGCGGTCCGACAACCGGCGCACGTCACAGCATCGCCACCCTCCACAGCTCTCACCGGCATCACACGAGAGGGCTGGATAGCATGGCCGGGTTGACGAAACCGAGCGGACGGGGCTGAGCGATCACCATGGACGAACGTGGCGCATTGCGGGCCCGCATCGATCTGCTGGGCCGGGAGGTCGCCAAGTTCGGCGCGGTCGGCGCATTCGGGGTGCTGGTCAACATCGCGGTTTCCAACGTGATCTGGCGCACCACGGACATTCCGGTGGTCCGGGCCGGCCTCATGGCGACCTGCGTGGCCATCCTCTTCAACTACGTGGGCTTCCGTTACTGGACCTACCGGGACCGCGACAAGAGCGGCCGGACGCGGGAGCTGATGCTCTTCCTGGCGTTCAGCGCCGTGGGAGCGGTGATCGAGGTCGGTGTGCTGTACGCGGCGACGTACTGGTTCGGCTGGGACACCCCGCTCCAGAACAACATCTTCAAGATCGTCGGCATCGGGATCGCGACCCTGTTCCGGTTCTGGTCGTACCGGACCTGGGTGTTCAGGGCGCTGCCTGCCAAAGAGGCTGCAGAAGCGACAGAGGCCCCGGATGCGGCGCTGAAGCCGGAGAGCTTTCTGACGCCTGGGGAATCCGCGCCGCAGACGCCTCAGACGCCGCAGATCCCGCGGACGCCGCCGATTCCGCGGACGCCGCCGATTCCGCTGGTTGAGCAGGCCTCGCGGGTGGAGTCCGGTCCCGTACGCAACTGAGACCGCGGGCGCTCCCGCGGTCAGCGCACCGGGCGGTCCGGGTCCTTGCGATTCCTGGCCACCCTGCTGAGGAAGAGGGCGAACACCGGGGGCTGCTGCTGAAGCAGTTCGAGCCGGCCGCCGTCCGCCTCCGCGAGGTCCCGGGCGACGGCGAGGCCGATCCCGGTGGAGTTGCGGCCGCTGATGGTGCGCTCGAAGATCCGCGCACCGAGGTCGGCGGGCACGCCGGGGCCCTCGTCCGTCACCTCGATGACCACCTGGTTGCCCGTGACGCGGGTGCGCAGCGCGACGGTGCCGCCCCCGTGCATCAGCGAGTTCTCGATCAGCGCGGCGAGCACCTGCGCCACCGCGCCGGGCGTGCCGACGGCCCGCAGCCCGTGCTTGCCCGAGCAGACGACGGCACGGCCCGCGCTGCGGTAGGCGGGGCGCCACTCCTCGATCTGCTGCTTGACGACCTCGTCGAGGTCGAAGACGACGGCGGAGCCGGTACGCGGGTCGCGGGAGTTCGTCAGCAGCCGCTCCACCACATCGGTCAGCCGCTCGACCTGCGTCAGGGCGATATGGGCCTCCTCCTTCACCGTCCCCAGGTCCTCGGTGACGGAGATCTCCTCGATCCGCATGGAGAGCGCGGTCAGCGGGGTGCGGAGCTGGTGCGAGGCGTCGGCGGCTAGGCGCCGTTCCGCCGTCAGCATCCGGGCGATCCGCTCGGCGGAGGAGTCCAGGACGTCGGCGACGCGGTCCAGCTCCGGGACCCCGTACCGCTTGTGGCGGGGGCGCGGGTCGCCGGAGCCGAGGCGTTCCGCCGTCTCGGCGAGGTCGATCAGCGGTGAGGCGAGCCGGTTGGCCTGACGTACGGCGAGGAGCACCGCGGAGACGATCGCGAGGAGCGCCACCGCGCCGATGATCAGCAGGGTGCGGCCGAGCTCACGGGTGACGGCCGAACCGGACGACTCGACGGTGACCTTCTCGCCCTGCTCCCCCGTCGCCGTACTGCGGATGACGCTGCCGCTGGGGCGCTCGCCGACCTCGATGGCGGGCCGGCCGGGGATCTCGACCCGTGCGTAACGGCTGGAGTCGACCTGTTCGGCCAGCACCCCCACGGTGATCCGCTCCTCGCCGAGCAGCCGGCTGTCGACGACGCTGATCAGCCGCAGCGCCTCGGAGTCGACGCTTTCCTGGGCGCTGGCGCTGATGGTGCGGCTTTCCACCAGGACGAGGGAGACGCCGAAGACGGCGATCACCACGAGCACCACGGCGAGCGTGGAGTTGATCAATCGACGGCGCATGACTGTTTCTGTACGTCAGCTCTTCTCGAACCGGAAGCCGACGCCCCGCACCGTCGCGATGTAGCGCGGATTGGCGGCGTCGTCGCCGAGCTTCTTGCGGAGCCAGGAGATGTGCATGTCGAGCGTCTTGGTGGAGGACCACCAGGTCGTGTCCCAGACCTCGCGCATCAGCTGGTCGCGGGTGACGACCCGGCCGGCGTCCCGGACGAGGACGCGCAGGAGATCGAATTCCTTGGCGGTGAGCTGGAGTTCCTCGTCGCCCATCCAGGCCCGGTGCGATTCGACGTCGATCCGGACGCCGTGGGTGGCGGGCTGCACGGCGGGCTCGGTGGCGCCGCGCCGCAGCAGGGCGCGGACCCGGGCCAGCAGTTCGGCCAGGCGGAAGGGCTTGGTGACGTAGTCGTCGGCTCCCGCGTCGAGACCGACCACGGTGTCGACCTCGTCGGCGCGGGCGGTCAGCACGAGAATCGGTACGGCGAGTCCGTCGCCGCGCAGTCGGCGGGCGACTTCGAGGCCGTCCATGCCGGGCAGCCCCAGGTCGAGCACGACGAGATCGATGCCGCCCTGGAGTCCGGCGTCCAGTGCGGTCGGACCGTCCTGCCGGACTTCGACCTCGTAACCCTCCCGACGCAGTGCGCGGGCCAGCGGCTCCGAGATGGATGCGTCGTCCTCGGCGAGCAGTACACGGGTCATGGGGTGATGGTAGTCCGCACGGAGGGCGAGGGGTGAGGTGCTGGTGAAGCCCTCGGTACCTGGGCAGCAAACACTCGCTGAACCTTCGAATCTGGGAGTCTGGTTCCAACATCACCTGTGATCCATGTCTCAAGTCCTTTCATATGCCGCAGTGTCATGTCGTATGGTGTCCCGACGCCTGATGCACTACTGAAGGACCTTTGGCCGCTTTGAGCGCCAAGGGTCACCTTTCTGTGCGGGCCGGTACCCGCCGGCCTTGAAGGTGAATGACCTGTGGGCCGGTCCCGGTGCGCTTCTCGCGTGCCGGGTGTGGATCCCGATGCGGCCGGCTCCCCCGACTCCGGCATCGACTCCGTACGGAGAGCGATGGCCTGAGCGAGTCCCCTTCGAGTGGAGGGGTGGGGCAGGTCCGCGCCGGTACCGGCCACCCCCCACCGGGCGCGTATCGCTCACGAGGCGACGCGTCCCGATCAGCAAGGATCGACCATGGCTTCCAGCCTGACGAAGGATTCCGCCAGTACGACCGGCGGAAAGACCTTCTTCGGCCACCCCCGCGGCCTGGCCACTCTCTTCATGACGGAGATGTGGGAGCGCTTCAGCTATTACGGAATGCGCGCACTCCTCCCGCTCTACCTGATCGCCCCCAATGGGCTCGACATGGACGCGGGTACGGCCACCGCGATCTACTCGGTCTACCTGTCCCTGGTCTACCTGCTCGCCATGCCCGGCGGCTGGTTCGGTGACCGTGTCTGGGGTCCGCGCAAGACCGTCGCCATCGCCGGCGGGATCATCATGATCGGCCACCTGACGCTGGCGCTGCCGTCCGAGGGCACCTTCTTCGCCGGTCTCGGACTGGTGGCGATCGGCTCCGGTCTGCTGAAGTCCAACATCTCGACGATGGTCGGCCACCTCTACGACGGCCCGGACGACCCGCGCCGTGACGGTGGCTTCACGATCTTCTACATGGGCATCAACATGGGTGCCTTCGCCGCACCCCTGGTCATCGGCACCATCGGTGAGAACGTCAACTGGCACCTGGGCTTCGCGATCGCCGCGCTCGGCATGGGCCTGGGCGTCGCGCAGTTCCTGCTCGGTACGCGTCACCTGAACGAGCGCAGCCTCGTCGTCCCGAAGCCGCTGGACGCCGTCGAGCGCGCTTCGACCCTGCGCAAGGCCATGATCTGGATGGGCGTCGCGGCCGTCTTCTACATCGGCACGGTCGTCACCGGCGTCTACACGCTCAACTGGCTCCTGGTCCCGATCACCGTCGCCGGTCTGGTCATTCCGGTGATCGTCCTGGCGCGCATCAAGCGCGACAAGGAACTGAGCACCGCCGAGCAGTCGAAGATGTCCGGCTACATCTGGTTCTTCGTCGCCGCCGCCATCTTCTGGATGATCTACGACCAGGGCGGTTCGACGCTGGCGATCTTCGCCGAGTCCTCGGCCGAGAACTCGGTCCTCGGCTGGGACTTCCCGGTCTCCTGGTACCAGTCGGTCAACCCGGTCCTGATCATGGCGCTGGCCCCGGTCTTCGCCGCCTTCTGGCTGGCGCTGAACCGTCGGGGCAAGGAGCCGAGCACCATCGTGAAGTTCAGTTCCGGTCTGGTGCTGATCGGTGCGTCGTTCTTCGTCTTCCTGCTGCCGCTGACGATCGCGGGCGACGGCCACAAGGCCGCTGCGATGTGGCTGGTCGCGATCTACTTCATCCAGACCGTCGCCGAGCTGACGCTCTCCCCGGTCGGTCTCTCCGTCACCACGAAGATGGCTCCGGCCAAGTACGCCAGCCAGATGATGGGTGTCTGGTTCCTGGCCGTGACGGCCGGTGACTGCACCACGGGTCTGCTGTCCATCGCCGGTGTCGAGCTCAACGGCACCGGAGTGGTTGCCCTTCAGGCCGCCCTCGCGGTGGTCGCGGGTATCGCGATCTTCATGTACCGCGGCAAGGTCAAGGAGCTCATGGGCAACGTCCGCTGACGTCGCTCATAGCGCGTAACTCATAGCGCCCACGGAGGGCCGTCGCACCGATCTCGGTGCGGCGGCCCTCCGTCGTTGTGCCGTGTGCCGTGTGTCAGCGGAGTCCGCGCAGCCTGCGCCACGGGGTGAAGGTGAACACCGCGCCGCCGAGCAGGATCGCCGTACCGGCGACCAGCCCGAGCGCCCGCAGTGCGCCGTCCTCCTCGGCCCCGGTGGCCGCGAGGCCGCCGCCGGAGTCCGTACCGCCTGCACTTGTCGTACCACCGGACGACGAGCCGCCTGACGCACCGCCCGGCTGGGCCGCGGTGTCGAGTTCCAGCGACACCTCGACCCCGGCCGGCGGGGTGCAGGTCGTCGTCGTACCGAGGGCCATCACCGTGAGGACACCCGGGCTGAGCGTGGACTTCCCGCTCTCGCCGGGCTTGTACGTGCCCGTGAGGTCCGGGATCTCGATCGGCTGCCCCGACTTGATGGGCTCCTTGTTCGTGGGGCCCTCGACATGGACGGTGCCCTTGTCGGCGCCGCCGAGCTTGACCTCCATGGACGGTTTCACCGAGTCGGCCGGGATATCGGCGGGGCTGTCCATCACGGACTTGCTGAACTTCACCGTGAGGGCGTAGCTGCCGCCGCTCTTCTTGGCGTTGATCTTCACCGGGGAGGTGGCGTTCTTGTCCCCGATGGGGGTCTTGCAGGCGTACGCGACGGACACCTCCTTGCCCTCGAAGTCGGTCCCGCCACCGGTGCCGCCGGAGTCCGTACCACCGGAGTCCGTACCGCCTGAGTCCGTACCACCGGAGTCCGTACCGCCTGAGTCCGTACCACCGGAGTCCGTACCACCGGCATCGCTGCCACCGGCGGTCGTGCCTCCCGCTGTCGTTCCACCCGCCGTGGTGCCGCCGGATGTGGTGCCGCCGGACGTCGTGCCGCCCGCTGTCGTACCGCCGCCGCCCTCCGTCACCTTGATCGTGGCGCCCGGCTGGACCGCCTCCTTCGGGGCGCACTTGGTGTCCGTGGAGATCGGCTTGGACACGTTGATGTTGTACGCGTCCGGCGTCAGCGTGAGGTCGCCCGCCTTCTCCAGCTTCAGCGTGCCCTTCATATCGGGCAGCACCATGGGGCTGTTCTTGGGGATCGGCGGGTTCTGCCGGGGGCCTTCGAGCTTCAGTTCACCGCTCGCCGCCCCGCCCAGCTTGATCGTGCCGGTCGGCTTCACCGTGTCCTTGTCCAGGTCCAGGACGTCGGGGTTCTGGGAGGCGGCCTCGACCGTCTTCCAGACGACCTCGATCTCGTCTCCGACCTTCGCCTCCGCCGGAGCGGTCAGCTGCACCTTGGTGGTGCCCTGGACGGGTGGCAGTCCGGAAATCGGGGGCGGAATGCACTCCGTCTTGTACGAGACGTCGGCGGCCTGGGCTGGGCTCGCGGCCAGCAGAATCCCCGCCCCGCCGAGCATCAGCGCGACTCCTGCTGCGCTCATCCTCCGTTGCGTGCTCACGAATGTCCCTTCGTCGTGGGTCTGTTCTCTGACGGTGCGGAATCCGGGGTGAACCACGGCAGCGAGGCCGTGGTCGTGGTGCTCACGGGCGCGGCGGCTGCGGTACGTCGCCGGGGGCGGTGCCGCGCGAGGCGCGGACGGCCGGTGGCGGCGCGGGGCCGTACCTTGTCGACGACCGCCATGCCGATACGGAAGACGGCGGCCGGTACGACGACGCACAGCAGAATCCAGAAGAGCGTGACGCCCCAGGGGCGGCCCACCCGCCACGGCTGCTCGGCCAGCACCTTCGTCCCGTACCGCAGGGAGACCTGGTAGTCGCCGTGTGCGCCCGCCGCCAGTTCGACCGGCAGCTCGATCTGCGCCTTGCGGCCGGGTGCGACGGTGCCGCGCCACTGCCGCTCCTCCCACTGCGGGGCGTAGACGCCGTGCGCGGTGCCGATCTCGAAGACGGGGTCCTTGACCGGCGCGGAGCCCAGGTTGCCGACGGTGAAGACCAGCTTCCGGGAGGCCGGGGCGCCGAACCAGGTCAGCAGCCCGCTGTCGCCCGCCAGCCGGGTGGTCGCCAGCACGGCGAGCTTTCCGCCCCCGGTCTGCTGGGGCAGTGGGGCGGTCGGGTGCCCCGCAACCTTGAACACCACGTCGGCTGTGGCCTGTTCACCGGTGACCGTGGCCACGTGCACCACGCACGGGCAGGGCACGGGCGGCTCGGCGACCGGTATCTCCTTGGTGAAGGCGCCCGCCTTGTCGGTGGTGACGGCGCGGCCGTCCGCGTTGGCGCAGGAGTTGGTGCCGCCGATGACGCCCTTGGCGGGCGTGGCCTGCCCGCAGATCAGCATCATCAGCAGGGTGCCGGGGCGCCAGCCACGGCCCTTGACGGTGATCTCGCCGCCCTTGCCCGCCTGTTGCGCGGAGAGCGTGACGGCGGGCCCGCCTTCTGCGGCCGAGGCGCCGGGGGCGGGCAGGAGCAGCAGGAGCAGGAGGGCGGACAGCAAGGCGGGCAGCAGGGCGAGGCGTTGTACGGCGGTCCGTCCGCTGCCGCGCCGCCGCATGGGTGCCGGTCCGGTCCTTCCGGTCTTTCCGGTCACGAGTGCGCTCCTGCCTTCGCCAAGTGCCTGTCAGAGGTGGCTGGTTGCTGGTCCGGATGCGGGCCGGGCGGGTCGTCGTCCGGTGCCTCGCGGTGTCCGCGTCTCCGCAGGACGTACGCACCCGCGCCGACCGCGACGAGCACCAGCAGCGCGCCACCGGTCAGCGGGGCCCAGGGGACGTACACAGCCGATGCCGACGCCTCGCTCCGCGCCCCGCCCGCCGCTGTGACGCTGAGCCGGACGGTGACCCGGTCGAAGCCGGGGGCGTCGGGCCAGGGTTCGGTCAGCTCGACCCGTTGTCCGGGCAGGAGTTCCAGCGGGAGTGTGCGGGGCTGTCGGCGCGGGAACGCGCCGCTCAGGCCGTCGGCGGTGACGGCCAGGCGTGGCACGAGGGCCGCGTTTCCGCGGTTGACGAGGGCGTAACGGATGGTCCGCCCGGACACGGTGACGTCCTCGACGGTGAGCGCCGCCAGGGTCGGCCCGCTCACCCGCAGATGCACGCGCACGCCCACTTCGCGCCCCCCGCTGACGGCGAGGACGGCGCCGGGGTGGTCACCGGGCGTCGCGCCGGACGGGACGGTGACGGCGAAGGGGACCTCGGCGCGGGTCCTGGCCGGTACGGTCACCTCGCGCGAGGCGAGCCGCAGCCAGGCACCCGTACCGGTCGAGCGCTTCGTCCCCCGCACGGCGAAGCCGCCGCCCCCGGTGTTGTACGCGTCGGCGCCCCGCAGCCGCACAGTGATCGGGGTGCGCCCGGGGTTGGCCACCGAGAGCCGGTCCTCCAGTACGGCGCCGGGCGCGCCCTCCAGGTAGAAGTACGGCCGGCCGTCGTCGCTCGGCCGCGCGCCGCCGCCGGTGGGCCCGGCGGACCAGCCCGGCGTACCGGCGTCCCGGCGATCGGCGCCGGCCGCCGGAGTGACGGCGAGGGCGCACAGGAGTACGGCGAGCGCCGCTCGTGCGGCGTGGCCGGTCGACAGCGACATGGGCGGCTCCCTGGTGCGGGTGCTTACGGCGGTGTGGCGTCCGGGGGCGGGCGGTGCGTCCGGGGGTGGTGCGGGTCAGCCCGTGGCCCGCTGTCCCCGCCGGGTCAGCCACAGCACTCCGGCCGCGCCGGTCAGCAGGACGGTGCCGCCGAGCGTGCCGAGTGCGGCGGCCGAGTCGAGCGGGCCGGTCTTCGGGAGTTCGCTGCCACCCGCCGGGGCGTTCTGCGAGGCCGCCGCGCCCGTCACGTCGAGTTCGAGCGAGGGCTTGGGGTCGTTCTTCGGCGTGCAGGTCGTGGTCGTACCGAGCGCCTTGATGGTGAGCACCCCGGCGGTGAAGGTGACCTTGCCCGACTTCTTCGGGGTGTACGTCCCCGACAAGTCGCTGATTTTGATAGGGGTGTTGGCGGGGACGGCCGCCGCGTTCGCCGCCCCGGCGACCTGGACCTTGCCGCTCTCGGCGCCGCCCAGCTCGATCACCGCGCTCGGCTTCATGGCGCCCTTGCCCAGCTCCACCGGGCTGGAGGAGACACCCTTCTGGAAGGACATGGTGAGCGTGTAGCCGGAGCCGCTCTTGACGCCCTTGATATCGATGGGCGACACCGCCCCTTTGGGGCCGATCGGCGTCTGGCACTGGTAGTTGACGTCCACGACCTCGGCGTGGGCGACGGGTGCCGCCCACAGCACCACCGACCCCGCCACCGCGGACACCGCAGCGAGAGCTGTCCTCTTCTGGTTCGACACCTCGAGTTCCCCTCATGCCGGGAGTCGCCGAGCGGGCCGCGTCGTTCCGTACGGCCGCGTTTTGCTGACGACGTATCAGATTTGGCGCCCAAGGTACGCCTGGGGCCTTTTGGAGGGAAGACAAAGGAGCGCACCGATCCGGTGCGCTCCTTGGGTGTACGAATCCGGGCCCGGCCCGGCGAAAATCACGCGGGCGCGGCCAGCTCCGCCCAGACGGTCTTGCCCGGCGCGTCAGGAGTGCGCATGACACCCCAGTCCAGACAGAGCCGCTGCACGATGAACATTCCGTGACCGCCGGGCCGCCCCGCGCGGTGCGGGGTGCGTGGCGCGGGCTGACCCGCACCCCGGTCGACGACCTCCACCCGCAGCACCTTCGGCGTGCACGCGATGCGGAGCTCCTCGGGGCCTTCCGCATGCAGACAGGCATTGGTGACCAGCTCGGAGACGACCAGCAGTACGTCCTCGGCGGCGGCACGCCGGTCGGCGCCCGCGGCCGGGAGCCAGCCCCAGTCGTACAGTGCCTGCCGCGCGAAGTCGCGGGCCATCGGCACGATGCCGCTGGCCTGTCCCAGTGAGAGCGTGCGCCACTGCCGGTCCTCCGGAGCGGCGGAGGCTTCGCCCGCGCCGTCCGGCTCGCGGCCGCAGTCGCCCGGCGGATGCTGCCGGGTGGTGCTCATCAGCGCTTCACCTCACCGATTCACCATGTCGCCATTGAACGGATACTGATCAGATACAGAGTGTGCGGGCTGTCAGGACGCCACCGGGGTGTCTCCTGCCCGGCCGAATCGTGACAACACCCACTTGGTCCACACGATCGCGTGACGAGGGCAACACTCGGGGTGCCCGGGGTCGTGGGGGCGTCTGCCGCGGTCAGGAGTCGAGAGCGTCTTCGAGTGAGGCGTGGACGGTGAAAACCGCCGCGGCCCCGGTGATCTCGAAGACTCTCGCCACGACGGGACGCATACCGGCCAGATGGACGCCGCCACCGGCCGCCTCCGACCTGAGACGGGCACCGAGCAGGACGTTCAGCCCGGTGGAGTCGCAGAATTCGAGTCGCGAACAGTCGACCACCAGGCGCACGCGCCCTTGCTCGACCGCATGCTCCAGAGGTTCTCGCAGCAGATCGGCGGTGTGGTGATCGAGCTCACCCACCGGTGTCACAACCTCGCTGCGCCCCTCGGTCCGGACCTCGACGTGAAGCCGACCCCGGTTCGCACTGCCGACCGTCCCGCGGTCCATGCCCGTTCCTCTTCGTCGTCCGTCACCGTCCGCGCGGAGAACTGCGCGGCTGTCTGCCTAGCTGTCGCCGACGTTCGTAAAACAGTACGCGTTTCGTTCGCCACGCGGTAGCCGAAGACCTGAACAAAGCAGACATAGCGCCAGATTTGGAGCTTGTAAGTCGCGGCAGGAACCGGGTAAGGGTAGAGGGATACCAATTTTCGTGGCTTTGGAGGCGCCGCTTCACCGCAGGAACACGTATGGGCATCGGCAGCCATATGCCGAGAACGATGGAGGAGAAGCATGTCACCCCGGCTCGACGTAGCGCGTACCCACAACGCGCCGTCGATATGTCCTCAGGGACCGACCGATACCGACTCCCCTGCCGCGATCGCCGTACCCGGCCCGCGCACCAGCACCACCAGCAGGACCGGCACCACCAGCTCCACCAGCACGACCGACGGCACCGAAAGCGCCGACAGCACCGATGTCTCCGCCGCCCAGTACGGCGAGGGGCTGGAGGTTCTCGAAGGCCTGGAGGGACTGCCCGACATCCCGCCCTACGCCGAAGTGGGGCCTCTGGACGCCAGGGCGCTGTCGAAGACACTCTTCGCGCGGCTCGAATCCCTCGAAGAGGGCACCCACGAGTACGCGTACGTACGCAACACGCTCGTCGAACTGAACCTGGCTCTCGTCAAGTTCGCCGCCTCCCGGTTCCGCTCCCGCAGCGAACCGATGGAGGACATCATCCAGGTCGGCACCATCGGGCTGATCAAGGCGATCGACCGCTTCGAGCTCAGCCGCGGCGTCGAATTCCCGACCTTCGCGATGCCGACCATCATCGGCGAGATCAAGCGCTTCTTCCGCGACACCAGCTGGTCCGTGCGCGTCCCGCGCCGCCTGCAGGAGCTGCGGCTCGACCTGGCCAAGGCGGGCGACGAGCTCGCCCAGCAGCTGGACAGGGCGCCCACCGTGGTGGAGCTCGGCGAGCGCCTCGGCATCACCAACGACGAGGTCGTCGAGGGCATGGCCGCGAGCAACGCGTACACCGCGAGCTCGCTGGACGCCAAGCCCGAGGAGGACGACCACGAGAGTGCGCTGGCCGACCGGATCGGCTACGAGGACAACGGGCTCGAAGGCATCGAGTACGTCGAGTCCCTGAAGCCGCTCATCGCCTCGCTGCCTACGCGTGACCGGACGATCCTCTCCCTCCGCTTCGTCGCCAATATGACGCAGTCTGAGATCGGCGAGGAGCTCGGCATCTCGCAGATGCATGTCTCCAGGCTGCTCTCGCGGACCCTGGTCAAGCTCAGGAAGGGCCTGACCCTGGAGGAATGAGCTGCCGCCCCGGGTGTTGTCGGCCCGGCACCGGAGAACCTTGCGGAAGGACCTGCCCGACAACGGGCGGGTCCTTCCGCATGTGTGAGGCCGTGTCAGTGTCACGGACCGGTCAGAGGGTGCGCTCTCCGCGCTGCCAGACCGCGCTGACCAGCGGGACCCCCGGCCGGTAGGCGAGGTGGACATGGCTCGGGGCGTCGAGGAGGACGAGATCCGCCCGGGCGCCCGGGGTGATGCTGCCGATGTCCGTACGGCGCAGCGCGGCGGCGCCGCCCGCGGTGGCGGACCAGAGGGCTTCGTCCGGCGTCATGCCCATGTCCCGTACGGCGAGGGCGATGCAGAAGGGCATGGAGGACGTGAAGGACGAGCCGGGGTTGCAGTCCGTGGAGAGTGCGACGGTGGCGCCCGCGTCGAGGATGCGGCGGGCGTCGGGCCAGGTCGCGCGGGTGGAGAACTCGGCGCCCGGCAGGAGCGTGGCGACCGTGTCGCCCTGGGCCAGCGCGTCGACGTCAGCGTCGGTCAGGTGGGTGCAGTGGTCGGCGGACGCGGCGTCGAGTTCCACGGCGAGCTGGACGCCGGGGCCGTGACCGAGCTGGTTGGCGTGGATGCGCGGGTGCAGCCCCTTGGCGCGGCCCGCGGTGAGGATGGCGCGGGCCTGGTCGCCGTCGAAGGCGCCCTTCTCGCAGAAGACGTCGATCCAACGGGCGTACGGGGCGCAGGCGTCCAGCATCGGCCCGGTGACCAGGTCGACGTAGCCGGCCGGGTCGTCGGCGTAGTCGGGCGGTACGACGTGGGCGCCCAGGTAGGTGACCTCTTCGGTGTGGCGGGCGGCGATGCGCAGGGCGCGGGCCTCGTCCTCGACGGTGAGGCCGTAGCCGGACTTGGTCTCGAAGGTGGTGGTGCCCTGGCGTGCCGCCTCGGCGAGATAGCGGGAGACGTTGGCGGCGAGCTCGTCGTCGGAGGCGGCGCGGGTCGCGGCGACGGTCGTTCTGATGCCGCCCGCGGTGTAGGGCAGGCCGGACATCCGGGCGTTGAACTCCTGGGTGCGGTCGCCCGCGAAGAGCAGATGGGAGTGGGAGTCCACGAAGCCCGGAATGACGGCCCGGCCGCCCGCGTCGACGGCGTTGTCAGTGGCGGGTGCTTTGCTTGATTCACCGGTCCAGACGACGCGGTCGCCTTCGATGACGACGGCCGCGTCCCGGATCAGGCCTAGGGGGGTCCCGTTTCCGAGGGAGGGGTCGTTGGTGACCAGGCTGGCGATGTTGATGACGGTGGTCGTCGTCATGAGGAGGCTGTTTCTCCTTGCGCGAGGGTCCGGGGGGTCCTGGATCAGCCGTGCAGGGCGGCGATGGCCGAGGCGAGTGCTGCGGGCACGTCCTGGACCCGCGTGTGGTGACCGTCCCGGACGATGTGCCGGCCTGCCACGACCGTGTGCCGCACATCAGCGGCGGAGGCGGCGAATACGACTGCTTCGGCTGCCAGCCGGGGCAGCGGTCCCGCTGTTCTGACGGAGTCCAGGGCGACGGTGGTGAGATCGGCGGGCGCACCGGGTTCGATGATGCCCGCGTCCGGCCGGCCGAGTGCGGCGTGCCCGGTGGCGGAGGCCGCCCGGAGCAGGGCCGATGCGGTCCAGTGGCCGCGTACGTGGGTGCGCAGACGCTCGTTGAGCTCCATCGCGCGGGCCTCTTCGAAGAGGTCGATCACGGCGTGGCTGTCGCTGCCCAGCGAGAGCGGGGAGCCCGCGCGCTGGAGGGCGACGGCGGGACCGATGCCGTCGGCGAGGTCGCGTTCGGTGGTGGGGCACATGCAGGTGCCGGTGACCGAGGAGCCCAGCAGCTCGATGTCCTCGGCCGTGAGGTGCGTGTTGTGGATGCCGGTGGTGCGGCGGCCGAGCACCCCGTGGTCGGCGAGCAGCCGGGTGGGGGTGCGGCCGTGGGCGGCGAGGCAGGCCTCGTTCTCCGCGGTCTGCTCGGAGAGGTGGACATGGAGCGGGGCGTCCCGCTCCTCGGCCCACTGCGCGACGGTGGCGAGCTGCCCGGCCGGCACGGCGCGTACGGAGTGGATGGCGGCGCCGATCAGCGTGTGGTCGTCGCCCTTGAGAAGGGAGGCGCGCTCGGCCCAGGCGTCGGCGGTGGTGTCGGAGAAGCGGAGCTGGTGGGGTCCGGGCTTCTCGCCGAATCCGGCGGCGAGGTAGGCGGTGTCCAGCAGGGTGATGCGGATTCCGGCCTCGGCGGCGGCGGCGATGAGCGCTTCACCCATCGCGTTCGGGTTCCTGTAGGGAGTGCCGCCCGGCGCGTGGTGCAGATAGTGGAATTCGCCGACGGAGGTGATGCCGGCCAGGGCCATTTCGGCGTACGTGGCGCGGGCCAGGTCGTAGTACGTGTCGGGGGTCAGCCGGGAGGCCGTCTGGTACATCAGCTCGCGCCAGGTCCAGAAGGTGCCGGAGCCCACCTGGACGCTGCCGCGCAGGGCCCGGTGGAAGGCGTGCGAGTGGGTGTTGGCCAGCCCGGGGAGCGTCAGGCCGCGCAGCACCGTGGCGCCGGGCGGGGGTGTCCCGACGCCGGTGCGCACACCGGTGATCCGCCCGCCGGTGACATCCAGGGTGACGCCCGGCTCGACATGTGTGCCGAGCCAGGCCTGGGAGAGCCAGTAGGTGGCGGAGCCGGGTGCGCTGGGCATCGGGGTCGGCTCGGTTGTCAGCGGCACGCGAGGCCCTCCAGTACGTCGGCGAGTGCGATCACACCGGCCACGCAGTCGTCCTCGGCGGCGTATTCGGCCGGCGAGTGCGAAATGCCGGTGGGGTTGCGGACGAACAGCATGGCGGTAGGCACCGAAGCGGACAAAATACCCGCATCGTGGCCCGCTCCGGTGCCGAGGACGGGCACGGCTCGGTCCGTGTCGTGGGAGGAGCGCCCGGTGAGGAGCTTGGCGATCTCGTCCCGCAGGGCGTGCTCGAACTCCACCACCGGGGTGACGGATTCCCGTACGACGTCGAGATCGATCCCGGCCCGCTCCGCGTGGTCGCGGGCGGCGCGCTCGATGCCCGAGACGACGGTGTCCAGGGTGGCCTGGTCGGCGGCGCGGGAGTCGAGCCAGCCGCGCACGAGGGAGGGGATGGCGTTGACCCCGTTCGGCTCGACGGCGATCTTGCCGAAGGTGGCCAGCCCACCGGCGAGCTCCGCCTCCCGGCGGGCGGCGAGCACGGTCTCGGCGTACGTGAGCATCGGGTCGCGCCGGTCGGCGAGCCGGGTGGTGCCCGCGTGGTTGGCCTCGCCCCGGAAGTCGAAGCGCCAGCGTCCGTGCGGCCAGATGGCGGAGGCGATGCCGACCGGGTCGCCGGTGAGGTCCAGGGCGCGCCCCTGCTCCACGTGCAGTTCGACGAACGCACCGATACGGGCGAGCCGTTCGGGGTCCGGGCCGATGGCCTCGGGGTCGTATCCGGCGGCTGCCATGGCCTGCGGCAGGGACACGCCGTCCCCGTCGCGGAGCCGGTGGGCGTTCTCGCGGGTCAGCTGCCCGGCGGCGAGCCGGGAGCCGACGCAGGCGAGGCCGAAGCGGGCCCCCTCCTCGTCACCGAAGTTGGTGATGGCCAGGGGCCTGGCGAACTCCGCTCCCCTGCGGCGGAGCTCGTCGAGCGCCGCGAAGGCGGAGACCACACCGAGCGGGCCGTCGAAGGCGCCGCCGTCCGGCACGGAGTCGAGGTGCGAGCCGGTGACGACGGCGTCCCCCGCGAGGGGGTCACCGAGCCAGGCCCACTGGTTGCCGTTGCGGTCCACCTCAAGGGTGAGGCCGCGGGCCTCGGCCTGTGTACGGAACCAGGCCCGGCAGTCCGTGTCGGCCCCGGTCCAGGCGTACCGCCGGTATCCGCCGGAGTCCGCGTTGCGTCCGATGGGGGCGAGGTCGCGCCACATCGCGTGGAAGGAGGAGCCGCCGGCCGGCCCGGCCGTGGCCGGGCGCGGCGTGGCGGGGTCCGGCGTTGCGGGGTCCGGCGTGGCGGGGTCCGGCGTGGCGGTTGCCTCCGCGCCGGTGGAACGGCTGTCCGCGGCGGCGGTCACTCGCCCTCCGTCATCGGGACGCGCACGCCCTTGTCCTCGGCGACCGACTCCGCGATGTCGTACCCGGCGTCGACGTGCCGGATGACGCCCATGCCCGGGTCGTTGGTCAGTACGCGGCGGATCTTCTCGCCCGCCAGCTTCGTGCCGTCGGCGACGGTGACCTGGCCCGCATGGATGGAGCGGCCCATGCCGACGCCGCCGCCGTGGTGGATCGACACCCAGGACGCCCCGGACGCCACGTTGACCATGGCGTTCAGCAGCGGCCAGTCGGCGATCGCGTCGGAGCCGTCGAGCATGGCCTCGGTCTCGCGGTACGGCGAGGCGACCGAGCCGCAGTCCAGGTGGTCGCGCCCGATGGCCAGCGGGGCGGCCAGCTCACCGCTCGCCACCATGTCGTTGAAGCGCTCGCCGGCCTTGTCGCGCTCGCCGTAGCCGAGCCAGCAGATGCGGGCGGGCAGCCCCTGGAAGTGGACGCGCTCGCCGGCCATCTTGATCCAGCGGTGGAGCGACTCGTTCTCCGGGAAGAGTTCGAGCATCGCCTTGTCCGTCTTGTGGATGTCGGACGCCTCGCCCGACAGCGCGGCCCAGCGGAAGGGGCCCTTGCCCTCGCAGAAGAGCGGCCGGATGTATGCGGGCACGAAGCCCGGGAAGTCGAACGCCCGGGTGTACCCGGCGAGTTGCGCCTCGCCACGGATCGAGTTGCCGTAGTCGAAGACCTCGGCGCCCGCGTCCATGAAGCCGACCATCGCCTCGACGTGCGTGGCCATCGACTCCCGCGCCCGCTGGGTGAAGTCGGCGGGCTTCTCGGCGGCGTACGAGGCCATGTCGTCGAAGTCGACGCCGAGCGGCAGATAAGCGAGCGGGTCGTGCGCGCTGGTCTGGTCGGTGACGATGTCGACCGGGGCACCTTCGGCAAGCATGCGGGGCAGCAGTTCCGCAGCGTTGCCGAGCAGGCCGATGGAGAGCGGACGACGGGCGTCGCGGGCCTCGACGGCCAGCTGGAGCGCGTGCTCCAGGTTGTCGGCCTTCACATCCAGGAAGCGGTGCTCGATCCGGCGCTCGATGGCGCGCGGGTCGCAGTCGATACAGATCGCGACGCCGTCGTTCATGGTCACGGCCAGCGGCTGGGCGCCGCCCATGCCGCCGAGTCCGGCTGTCAGGGTGATCGTCCCCGCGAGCGTGCCGTTGAACTTCTTCGCGGCGACGGCGGCGAACGTCTCGTACGTGCCCTGGAGGATGCCCTGCGTACCGATGTAGATCCAGGACCCGGCGGTCATCTGCCCGTACATGGTGAGGCCGAGGGACTCCAGGCGGCGGAATTCCTCCCAGTTCGCCCAGTCGCCGACCAGGTTGGAGTTGGCGATCAGGACGCGCGGCGCCCACTCGTGGGTCTGCATGACGCCGACCGGCCGGCCGGACTGGACGAGCATCGTCTCGTCCTGCTTGAGCGTCTGCAGCGTACGGACCATGGCGTCGAACGAACGCCAGTCGCGGGCCGCCTTGCCCGTGCCGCCGTAGACGACGAGCTTGTCGGGGTGCTCGGCGACCTCGGGGTCGAGGTTGTTCTGCAGCATGCGGAGGGCGGCTTCCTGCTGCCATCCCAGGGTGCTCAGTTCGGTACCGCGCGGTGCCCGTACGGGGCGGGGTCCTGACATGGCAATGCCTCCTCGGACTGTGAATCTTCTATTCACATCCTGAAGGTCTGAATACTTGTAGTCAACAGGTGAGCCCCACGCCGCGCCCGGGCACATGTCTGTCACCACACCCCGGGGGAGGCCTCTGTGGCCACGTCGCACACACCTGAACCACTCGCCCCAGCGGAAACACCCGCGCTCAAGCGAGCCATCGGCCCCAGGCTGCTGATCCTGTTCGTGATCGGCGACATCCTCGGCACCGGCATCTACGCCACCACCGGAAAGGTCGCCGGGAAGGTCGGCGGAGCGCTCTGGCTGCCGTTCCTCATCGGCTTCGTCGTCGCGATCCTGACGGCAGCCTCGTATGTGGAACTCGTCGGCAAGTACCCCAAGGCGGCCGGGGCCGCGCTCTACACCCAGAAGGCGTTCAAGGTCCCGTTCCTGACCTTCGTGATCGCCTTCATGGTGATGTGCTCGGGCCTCTCGTCCGCGAGCGCCGCGGCCCGCGCCTTCAGCGGCGACTACCTCGGCGAGTTCACCTCCGCCGTACCGCCCACGCCGGTCGCCATCCTCTTCATCCTGGCCCTCGCGGCGATCAACCTGCGCGGCGTCGCCGAATCGGTGAAAGCGAATGTCGTCCTGACGATCGTGGAGGTCACCGGTCTGCTGGTGATCCTTTCCATCGGCGCGTACGCCGTCCTGGCGGGAGACGGGCAGCCTTCCCGGCTGACCGAGTTCGAGGCGAGCGGCACCGGCTTCGCACTGTTCACCGGTGTGCTCGGCGCAACCGCGCTCGGCTTCTTCGCCTTCGTCGGCTTCGAGGACTCGGTGAACATGGCCGAGGAGACCCAGGACCCGGCCCGCACCTTCCCGCGCGCCATCTTCATCGGCGTCGCCGTGACGGGCACGATCTATGTGCTGGTGGCCCTGATCTCCTCCCTCCTGGTCGACTACCGCACCCTGGAGGGGTCCAGCGGCCCGCTCCTCGAAGTGGTGAAGGCGGGCGGCATCGATTTCCCGCCGAAACTCTTCGCCCTGATCGCCCTGTTCGCGGTCACCAATTCCGCCCTGATCAACATCATGATGGCCTCGCGGCTCTGCTACGGCATGGCCAACGAACGCATCCTGCCCCGCGCCATGGGCCGGGTCCTCGCCGGGCGCCGCACCCCCTGGGTCGGGATCGTCTTCGTCTCCGTACTCGCCGTCGGCCTCGTATCCACCGGCGAGATCGAGGGCCTCGGCGACACGACGGCCTTCCTCCTGCTGTGCGTCTTCGCCGTGGTCAACATCGCCGTCCTCGTCCTGCGCAAGGACCGGGTCGACCACCACCACTTCCGTACGCCGACGGCTCTGCCCGTACTCGGAGCGATCACGGCGCTGATCCTGGCCAGTCCGCTCGCCGACCGGGACGCGGACGTCTACATCAGGGCCGGGGTGCTGCTACTGATCGGCATCGGCCTCTGGGTGGTCAACAAGGTGGTGATGACCGCGCGCGAGAAGAGCTGACGAGAGCGGGCGGCCCGCCGCGTACGGGCCGTCCGCATGTACCAATGGAAAATGCCAGAACTCCCCCCTGGCGCAAGCACGTTGCGTAACCTCAGGGTCACAGCCGTACGCGACGTCGGGAGGGGAGTCCGCGTGCCCGGAATCGACGAGTGCCTGCTCGAAGTCATGAAACTGCCCGGTGCCCGGGGCGCCGCAGTGGTCGACTGGACGAGCGGCCTCGCCCTCGGCACCGCCGGTGAATCGCCCAACGGCGATCACGAGACCACCGCTGCCGAGACGGCGGAGGTGGCCCGGATGGCGGCCGAGCAGCCCGCGTTCGCGCTCCCGCCGCCCGGAGAGGCGGCCACGAGGAGACCGGGCCCGCCGGTCGAGGACGTCATCATCACGACACGCGCCGGCTACCACATACTCCGCTTCGTCGAGACGGCCTTCGACAGCAGCGTCTTCCTGCATCTGTGGCTGGACCGGGCGGACGGCAATCTCGCCCTCGCCCGCCTGCGGCTCGGCGAGATGGCGGAGCGGCTGGTCCTGGCATGAGCCCCACCACCGCCGGTCCCGAGCAGGACACCGTGCGGCGCTCCGCACCCTCCCCCATGCTCCAGCGCCTGGCGGCCGAGCGCGCCACCGGCGCCCTGATGCGGGACCGCGGCACCCTCTATCTCGCGGACGGCCAGGTGGTGCACGCCGAGAGCCCCGCCACCCCCGGCATCGACATCCTGCTGACCACGGGCGGGGCGCTGCGCCACGAGGGCTGGTGGGACGCGGTCGCCCAGGCGGGTGCGGGGCAGCGGGTGGGCCGCTATCTGGTGGACAGTGGTCATGTGCCGGGCGGCGCACTGGAGTTGTGCCATCTGGGCGCCCTGTACGACGCGGCGTTCTTCGCCCTCGCCCCGACCCGGACCCCGGCCAGATTCCGTTACGGCGTCTCGCACTGGATCGGCCCCGTCCGCCCCGTCGCCGTCGACGCCGTGCAACGCGAGACGCTCAGACGCCGCGAACTGCTGGACCGGATCTGGCCCGAGGCGCGGACCGACACCGCACCGGTGACCCGCACGGCGCATCCCGTGGACGCGCCCGTCCCGCCCCGCCGGCTCGGGGCCCTGGAGCTGGCCGACGGCGTACGGACGGCCTCGGACATCGCCCGTGAGCTGGGCCGTTCGGCGTTCCACATCCTGGTCGACCTGCGGCGGCTCGCGGCTGCCGGGCTGGTCGAAGCGGTCAGGCAGGGAGCGGCGCCGTCCGCCGCGACGCCCGGCCGGGTCGCCCTGCCCGAGGTGACGGCCGACCCCGACGTCGCCCTGTTGCGCCGGCTCCGAGATGCATTGGAGGCCCTGTGATACGCGCGCTCAGACAGCGTGCCGGGAGGAGACAACTGATGGTGCCCGAGGCCGAAGTACAGGATGTCCTCGACGAACTCCAGCGGTTACGGGCCCGCGTCCCCCTCCTCTCCGGCGCACTGGCGGCCAGCACCGACGGCCTGGTCGTGGCCCATGACACTCCGGGCGTGGAAGCCGAGGGAGTGGCCGCCCTGACCGCCGCCGCACTCGGCGTGGCGATCCGGATGACCGACGCCACCGGCCGGGGCGGCTTCCGCGAACTCCTGGTACGCGGCCAGACCGGCTACATCGCGACGTATGCGGCAGGCACCTCGGCCGTCCTCACGCTGCTGGCGGAGGACCGCATCAACGTCGGCCGGCTCCATCTGGAGGGCCGCCGCGCGGGCACCCGTATCGGCGAACTCATCGACACCGCACTGGCCCGCACCGGCCCGCCCGCCCGCGCCGTGAGCGCCCCGCAGCCACCCGCCCCACAGAACAGCCCCCTGCCGCGCCGCCCCACCACGTAGCGGCCCCGCCCTCGACCTCACCGGGACAGACGCCCCTCACACCGAAACGGCTCCGGTCACCCCGACCGGCCAGGGAAAGGAAAACGAGCACCCATGGCGAACACCGAAGCGTCACTGAAGGAAGCGATGACGTCCATCGAGGGCACCACCGGTGTCGCCCTCGTCGACTACACGAGCGGTATGGCTCTGGGAACGCTCGGCGGCAGCAAGGACTTCAACCTGGAGGTCGCGGCCGCGGGCAACACCGATGTCGTACGCGCCAAGCTCCGCACCATGGAACACCTCGGCATCCAGGACGAGATCGAGGACATCCTCATCACGCTGGGCAGCCAGTACCACCTGATCCGGCTCCTCAAGGCCCGTGGCAACAACGGCCTGTTCCTCTACCTGGTGCTGGACGCCAGCCGCGCCAACCTGGCGATGGCCCGTCACCAGCTGAAGCGGATCGAGGCCGAGCTGGAGATCTGACCCGCTCACCGGGGACGCCGCGCCGTACCGGGCGCGGCGTCCCCGCCCGGTGGTCGCCGGACCTACTCGACGAAGAGACCGCGCGCGGCGGCCCGCGCGTCGAACTCCTCCAGCCGGGCCTGCGCGTCCGGCAGGGCGTCGCACATGGCCTCCAGCAGCACCCGCCCCAGCAGCATCGGCGCGCACGCGGTGTCGAAGGCGAGCCCGGTCCCGACAGCGGCCGGAATCAGCAGATCGCTGTGCTTGGCCACCGGGGCGAACGCCGAGTCGGCGACGCTCACCACGGTCAGCCCCTGCTCCTGGGCGTACGCGAGTCCGTCCACGACCTCCCTGGGATGACGCGGCAGCGCGAAGCACATCAGCGCGGTGGCACCCGCCCGCCGGACGGCGTCGATCCGGTCGAGCAGCGCGCTGCCGCCCTCGTCGAGCACCCGGACATCGGGGTGCACCTTGGCCGCGAAGTAGCCGAATCCCCGCGCCTGCGAGGACGCGGCCCGCAGCCCCAGCACGGGCAGCGGCCGCGAACCGGCGAGCAACTGCCCCGCCCGCTCCACCGGCCCGGGGTCGGCAAGCAGCTCGGTCAGATGCTGAAGGTTCTCGATCTCGGCCCTGACGGCCTGCTGGTACTCGTTGTACGCGTCCTCGGCGCCCGGAGCCGTCTCGGCGGGGGCCACCTCCCGCAGATGCCTGCGCAGCGCGGGATACCCGTCGAAGCCGAGCGCCACGGCGAACCGGGTGACGGAGGGCTGACTGACCCCGGCCAGCTCGGCCAGCTCCACACTGGACAGAAACGGCGCGTCACCGGCCCTGCGCACCATGGAATGGGCGATCCGGCGCTGGGTGGGCGTGAGCCGATGCCCCTCGAAGAGCCGCTGCAACCGTGCAGCCGGGCTGCTCCCGCTCATGCTGACCCTCCAGAGATCACCGCGCCGGTCCGGCGCCGGCAAATCCATTCAGCCAGCAAGCGGCCTGCATGTCCATATACAGACCGGCCCGCGCGGCCCGCTACCCCCAGCTCGTCCGGGTGCCGAAACAGGGGGGGTAGCCCCACTGACCGGAGCGCCCCCGACTTCGTAGCGTACGAAGTATGGAAGCCCGCGACCCTGAGCTCAGGAAAGAGCTGGACGCCACCGTGCAGGCCCGCGCCGAACTGGGCCCGGAGTACGAGTCCGTGCTCATCGACTCGTTCCTGGAGAAGGTCGAGCGCCGTCTCGACGGAACGCTCGACCGGCGGGTGCGCCGCCTTCTCGCCGAGCAGCAGATGGCCGTCGCCCGCGAGGCGCGCTCGCCGCAGGCCGTGCGGAGGTTCGGCGAGCGGTTCGGATTCGGCATCGTCTCGCTGGTCCTGGCGATCCCGCTCTCCGCGATCGGCGTCGCGAACGCCGGGATCGACGGACTGGTCGTGGCCTGGCTGGGGATCGTCGGTGTCAACGCGGTGAACGCGGCACACGGCCGGCCCTGGGCCCGCTCCGGAAGGGACGAACGGGACGGGCGGCGGACGGCCTCCGACTGGGACGAGTGAGCCCGCGCGATACGCGCGGAGCCGGCGTCCTGGACGCGCTGTCCCGCGAGATATGTCGCGGGGACCGCCGCACCCCCGGTTGCCCGGGGGGCGGGACGACGACGGTCCCCGCGAGGGACGCGGTCCGGGTCAGGGCCGGGTGCCGCGTCCTGGCGACGGTGGAGGTCCGGGAGCCGCTCCGTAGTCCGTGTCGCCGTCTCGGGTGCCGGCGGGTTTCCCTGCCGACACCCACCAATCTGCCCGAGCCGTGTTAAGCGGGTGCTGCGCGTACGTGACGCGCTCGTACCGATTTCACGAAGCTCGGACACACCGCGTTACGACTTGGTGCCCGCGTCCTTCGCCAGGAACGCCAGCAGGTCCTGCCTGCTCACGACGCCCTTGGGCTTGCCCTCCACCAGCACGATCGCCGCGTCCGCGCCGTCCGCGCCGCTGAGCGCGGCCATCAGGTCCTCGACCGGCTCGCCGGAGCCGACCTGCGGCAGCGGGGCCGACATGTGCTTCTCCAGGGCGTCGGAGAGCTGGGCGCGCTGGGTGAACAGGGCGTCCAGGAGCTGGCGCTCGACGACGGAGCCGATGACCTCGGCGGCCATCACGTCCGGGTGGCCCGCGCCCGGCTTCACGATCGGCATCTGGGAGACGCCGTACTCGCGGAGCACCTCGATCGCCTCGCCGACCGTCTCATCGGGGTGCATGTGGACGAGGTGCGGCAGCGGGCCCTCCTTGTAGTCCAGGACGGCGCCGACGCGGGCGGACGGGCCGGTGTTCTCCAGGAAGCCGTAGTCCGCCATCCACTCGTCGTTGAAGATCTTGCTCAGATAGCCGCGCCCGCTGTCGGGAAGGAGGACGACCACCACGTCGTCCGGTCCCAGACGTGCCGCGACCTCCAGGGCCGCGACGACTGCCATGCCGCAGGAACCGCCGACGAGCAGGCCCTCCTCCTTGGCGAGGCGGCGGGTCATCTGGAAGGAGTCCTTGTCGGACACCGCGACGATCTCGTCCGTGACGGTGCGGTCGTAGGCGGTGGGCCAGAAGTCCTCGCCGACGCCCTCGACCAGATACGGGCGCCCGGAGCCGCCCGAGTAGACCGAACCCTCCGGGTCCGCGCCGATGACCAACACCTCGCCGTCGCTGATCTCCTTGAGATAGCGGCCGGTGCCGGAGATGGTGCCGCCCGTGCCGACGCCCGCCACGAAGTGGGTGATGCGGCCGTCCGTCTGCTCCCAGAGCTCCGGACCGGTGGTCTCGTAGTGGGAGCGCGGGTTGTTCGGGTTGGAGTACTGGTCCGGCTTCCAGGCTCCCGGCGTCTCACGGACCAGCCGGTCGGAGACGTTGTAGTACGAGTCCGGGTGCTCGGGGTCGACGGCCGTCGGGCAGACGACGACCTCGGCGCCGTACGCGCGCATCACATTGATCTTGTCCGTGGACACCTTGTCCGGGCAGACGAAGATGCAGTGGTAGCCCTTCTGCTGGGCGACGATGGCCAGGCCGACGCCCGTGTTGCCGCTGGTCGGCTCGACGATCGTGCCGCCGGGCTTGAGCTCTCCGCTCTGCTCGGCCGCCTCGATCATGCGCAGCGCGATGCGGTCCTTCACCGACCCGCCTGGGTTGAAGTACTCGACCTTGGCCAGGACCGTCGCCTGAATGCCTGCCGTCACACTGCGCAGCCTCACCAGCGGGGTGTTACCAACAAGACTGATCATCGAATCGTGGAATTGCACCGTGTACTCCGGGGTCTCCGAGATGGTCCGGCCAGAGTATGCGTATGGGCACGAGATTGGGCGAAGCGATTGGACGCTGCCTCCCACGGGGCAGGTAGGTGTCAGTACGGCGTACGGCAAAGAGGAGGTGGACCCGACTGTGTCGAGGGCGAGGGTGGCACGGCGGATCGCGGCGGGCGCTGCTTACGGAGGCGGCAGCATCGGGCTGATCGGAGCCGCGACGGTGGGTGTGGTGCTGGCCGAGGTCCAGCTGGCGAAACGGCAGGTGGGCGGGGGTACGGCGCCCGTGCCGCCGAGTGCGGACGGGCGGTACGGGGTGGCGTTCGCCGGCCCCGACGAACCGCTGCGGCTCACCATGCTCGGTGATTCGACGGCGGCCGGCCAGGGGGTGCGCAGGGCCGGGCAGACGCCGGGGGCGCTGCTCGCCTCAGGGCTCGCAGCCGTGTCCGAACGGCCGGTGGACCTGAGGAACGTCGCGTTGCCGGGGGCACGGTCCGACGATCTGGAGCGCCAGGTCACACTGCTGCTGGCCGATCCGGCGCGGGTCCCCGATGTCTGCGTGATCATGATCGGGGCGAACGATGTGACGCACCGGATGCCCGCCACCCAGTCGGTGCGGTGTCTGACCACCGCCGTCCGCAGGCTGCGGACGGCGGGCGCCGAGGTGATCGTCGGTACGTGCCCCGATCTGGGGACGATCGAGCCGGTCTACCAGCCGCTGCGCTGGCTGGCCCGGCGGGTGAGCCGGCAGCTGGCGGCGGCGCAGACCATCGGTGCCGTGGAGCAGGGCGGGCGCACGGTGTCGCTGGGCGATCTGCTGGGGCCGGAGTTCGCGGCGAACCCGCGTGAACTGTTCGGCCCGGACAACTACCACCCGTCGGCGGAGGGGTACGCCACGGCGGCGATGGCGATGCTGCCGACCCTGTGCGCGGCGCTGGGCCTGTGGCCGGAGACCGACCGGCTGGACGGGGCGCGGCGCGAGGGCATGCTGCCCGTGGCCAAGGCGGCCTCCAAGGCGGCACGGGAGGCCGGTACGGAGGTCACGGGGGCGCGGGCTCCCTGGGCCCTGCTCAAGCACCGCAGACGGCGGCGCCTGCCCGCGGCCACGGAGCCGGCTGCGCACCCGGACACGGAGACGGGCCCGGACACGGACACGGACACGGACCCCGGCGCGGGCCCGGCGTACCGGGAAGCGCGGCAGAGCGACTGAACGACCGGGCGGCCTGAGTGACCGAGCGACTGAGCGGTTGCTTAGAAAAGAGGCCCGCATCACACGGCCTGCCGGGTGACCTCAGCGATACGTGCGGGTAATTTCCAAAGCAGTCCAGCCTTCCAGCCTGCCTTCCAGCCCTCATGGAGCCGCGTGATGCCCGAAGCCGTGATCGTCTCTGCCGCCCGTTCGCCGATCGGCCGGGCCTTCAAGGGGTCCCTCAAGGACCTGCGCGCGGACGACCTGACCGCCACCATCATCCAGACCGCGCTGGCCAAGGTCCCCGAGCTGGACCCCAGGGACATCGATGACCTGATGCTCGGCTGTGGCCTCCCCGGCGGCGAGCAGGGCAACAACCTGGGCCGCATCATCGCCGTACAGATGGGGATGGACCACCTTCCCGGCTGTACGGTCACCCGCTACTGCTCGTCCTCGCTGCAGACCAGCCGCATGGCGCTGCACGCCATCAAGGCCGGCGAGGGCGACGTGTTCATCTCGGCCGGTGTCGAGATGGTGTCCCGCTTCGCGAAGGGCAACTCCGACAGCCTGCCGGACACGCACAACCCGTTCTTCGCCGAGGCCGAGGCCCGCACCGCCGCGCGCGCCGAGCAGGAGGGCGCGACCTGGCACGACCCCCGCGAGGACGGCGTCGTCCCGGACGCGTACATCTCGATGGGGCAGACCGCGGAGAACCTGGCCCGGGTCAAGGGCGTCACCCGCCAGGAGATGGACGAGTTCGGCGTACGGTCGCAGAACCTCGCCGAAGCGGCCATCAAGAACGGCTTCTGGGAGCGCGAGATCACCCCGGTGACGACGCCGGACGGCACCGTCGTCTCGCAGGACGACGGCCCGCGCGCGGGCGTCACCCTGGAGGGCGTGCAGGGCCTGAAGCCGGTCTTCCGCCCCGACGGCCTGGTCACCGCCGCCAACTGCTGCCCGCTCAACGACGGCGCCGCCGCCCTGGTGATCATGTCCGACACGAAGGCGCGCGAGCTGGGCCTGACCCCGCTGGCCCGGATCGTGTCGACCGGCGTCTCCGGCCTGTCCCCCGAGATCATGGGTTACGGCCCGGTCGAGGCCAGCAAGCAGGCGCTGAAGCGCGCCGGGCTGACCGTCGACGACATCGACCTGGCCGAGATCAACGAGGCGTTCGCCGCCCAGGTCATCCCCTCGTACCGCGACCTCGGCCTGCCGCTGGACAAGGTCAACGTCAACGGCGGCGCCATCGCCGTCGGCCACCCGTTCGGTATGACGGGCGCCCGGATCACCGGCACGCTGATCAACAGCCTGCAGTTCCACGACAAGCAGTTCGGTCTGGAGACCATGTGCGTGGGCGGCGGCCAGGGCATGGCCATGGTCATCGAGCGGCTCAGCTAAGACCGACCGGCAAATGGGGGGTGGGAGAAGGAGCGTGGCTGGGTGCGTGCAGCTGCAAGGCGGAGGATTGAGGCATGGCGGAGTCATGGTGATTGACGACAACGCCGCAGGTGTGCGTGCCCAGCCCCGCGACGCCGCCCCCCATTTGCCGGTCGGTCCAAGCTCCGCCCCTCCCTCGGAACGGCCGATTTGAATCGGGCCGAGCCCCGACCGTGACCGAATCTCCCCCAGGATGTGATCTGCGTCCCGGGGGAGAGTCGTTTTCCCAGGTCACGCTAGTCACAGGGTTAAACATCAGGCCCAAAGACCTGTCCAATTCGTGACGTAATGCACTGACAGCAGGTACACGTACAGGACAAGCTGATGTAGGAAGTCGGGGGGATCGATTGAAACCGGGAGTACGTCAGTGAGCGCCATGTCATTTGCCCTGTTGCTGACCACCGCCGCTGCCACGGCTGTCGGCGCCGCTGCTCTGCACGCCGCTCACGGGCTGCGCAAGCAGGTCGCGGCCCTGCGTACGGAGCTGGCCGCAGGCCGGCTCAACGGGGCCACCGTGCCACCGCAGAGCCGCAGCACAGCGACCCCCGCCGCGGAGATACGCGCGGCCGTCACCGAAGCACTCGCCGAGGAGCGGGAGCGCGAGCTCGCCGAGGCGCGGGCCTTCTGGGCCGCCCAGGAGGCCCGCGACGCCGCCGACGCCCCGTCCCTGCTGGGCGGGCTGGCCGGTCTCGGCGACGACGGCCCGTTCTTCCTTCCCCGCCAGGCCGACTTCGCCGGCCTCGAAGCGATGGACCTCGAAGCGACCGAGGCCCTGGAGGAGCTGACGGAGCTCAGCGACCGGGCGATGGCCGAGCGCGAACTCGCCGAGATCACCGAGCTTCCGGAGATCTCCGAGTACCCCGAGGACTCCCCCGAGCTGGCCGCGGCCCGCCGCCGCCACCCCTCGCACCCCGACTTCATCCCCGCACAGACACCCGTGGTCACCGACCACGAGCGCACCGTGAGCCGCCTCGAAGAGCTGGCCGACACGGCCATCGAGCTGACGGACGTCCGTCCCGGGCCGCTCGGCACCCTCGACGTGTACGTCTTCGCGGACGGCACCACGCTCTGCATGACCCCGGGCCACCGGGAGACGGCCGAGCGCCTGGCCGATTCCCTGCGCGCCGGCGAGACACCGGTCCTGCTGGGCGGTTCCGGAGTCTCCGGCGCCTACGCGCTGACCTTCGCCTGCGGCAAGGACAACGTCTACATTCTGGCCGACCGCGTCATCGCCTCGTTCTAAGACGCAGTACGCCCCTGGCGCGGGCCCTACACGAACGCCCGCGCCGCAGCCTCGTCGACGTATCGCACGGCCTCGTCCAGCTCCACCGACGGGGCCGTTACCAGTGCCACCGCCAAGTCGCGTCCCGCGACAGCGAGTTGGTCACCGACGGTGAACACCCCTGCGTCCGGCATGACATGCGGCTCCGCGCCGGGCCGCTCGATCAGCTGGGCCCGGACGGCCAGTTCCCTCGCTGCGGCCAGCGCCTCGGCGGCAGCACCGCGCTGGAGGCGGCTCTGCGGGGCGGAACGCAGACGGTCGGCGAACCGGTCCACGGCGGTGATCAGCGGAGTCGTATCAAGCACTCCGCGACCCTACGCGCCCCGCCCCGGTGGTTGCCAACGGGCGGACGCTCAGGCACGGTGTCGGGAAGGTCCAGCAACGCGCACTGCGTCGGAGGCGCCGATGTCTCAAGTCTTCTCCGAAGAAACCCATCGCAACCTGCTCTCCCGAATCCCTCAATGCACCGGTCGTGAGATCTCCGACTGGCTCCGCACGGTCGACGAAGGCCCGTCCCTCTTCCGCTTCGAGGAGAAGGTCAGCTGGCTGCGGAGCGAACACGATCTGGCCTACGGCCACGCCAAGGCGATCATCCATGAGTACGACCTGAGGCGGGCCGCCCGGAAGCTCGGGTAGGCACGCGCGCCCCCACGGAAACGGAACGGCCCGCAGGCGAGCCTGCGGGCCGTTCCGTCGTACGGGATTCCCTGCGGTCTAGTCGTCGCCGCTCAGGATGGAGAGCACGCGCAGCATCTCCAGGTAGATCCACACCAGGGTCATGGTGAGGCCGAAGGCGGCCAGCCAGGACTCCTCGCGCGGGGCGCCGAAGGCGATGCCGTCCTCGACCTGCTTGAAGTCCAGGGCCAGGAAGCACGCACCGAGGACGATGCCGATAACACCGAACAGGATGCCGAGGCCGCCACTGCGGAAGCCCAGGCCGTCGCCGCCGCCGATGAGGGCGAACAGCAGGTTGACCACCATCAGGAGCATGAAGCCCATGGCGGCGGCCATCACGAAGCCGTAGAAACGGCGCGTGACGCGAATCCAGCGCATCTTGTACGCGAAGAGCACACCGGCGAAGACACACATGGTGCCCAGCACCGCCTGCGCGACCACACCGGGACTGATGTAGGTGCTGACCGCGCTCGAGATGACCCCGAGGAAGACACCCTCGAAGGCCGCGTACGAGATGATCAGCGCCGGGACCGGCTTGCGCTTGAAGGACTGGACGAGCGACAGGACGAACGCCACGAGGGCGGCGCCGATCGCGATGCCGTACGACTTGCCGATATTGGCCTCGTCGACCGGCAGCAGGACCCAGGCGAGCACGGCACCGAGCACCACGGTGCCCAGCGTCATCGCCGTACGCGTGACGACGTCGTCGATCGTCATCGCGCCGGAGCGCGCGGGCGCCTGCGGGGCGCCGTACTGGGTGTCCTGCTGGGCGTAGGGGTTCGTGGCGTACGGGTTGGCGGCGGTGCCCTCGCCGTACGGGTTGGTACCCGTCGCGGGGGCCCCGGCCTGCGGTGCCGCGTTGAAGCCCGCGGTGCCGTTGTCGCGGCTGAACCCCCGTCGCGAGAAGACCGGGTTGCTGCTCCTCATCTCACTCCTCCGTGGCCACACTGCGTGGCCTTCCCACAAGAGTAATGGGTAGGCAAAACAATCGCCCTAGTGCTCGGGGAGGATCTTTGGGGAAGTTGATTCTTTAAGCACCCTCGGGCGACGGCACCCCGCGGCAGGGGCCGCGGTGGTGCCCGGAGCCGGACTCGAACCGGCACGCCCCCGAGGGGCAGCGAGGTTTAAGCTCGCCGTGTCTGCATTCCACCATCCGGGCATGGCGCGCGGCTCCGCGTTGGCACATGACCCTATCCGGGGGCATCCCTCGATCAGCCGAACACTGGCGCGATGTTGTCTTATTTTATTGACTGTTTGAGGGGCCGTCAGCACATTCCCGGGCCCTCACCACATGCCCGGTCCGGACCGCGGCCCTGATGCCCCCTCGCACGGGATTGACGGAAAGTCGCCGCACTCGGACGGCCCAACGCGCCAGGGTTGCGCCACCATTCGCCATGGCTCCGCCACCTCACCCCGCGACGGTGTCGTTGACGCACCGCAGAACCGGCCGGCTCCCCAGCGCCGAGGGGCACTCCAGGACCGCACCTGTGACGTGGAACACCGCGCTCTCACCGGGCAGCAGATCGACGAGCATGTCGTCGACCCCGGCCGCCGGGTCCAGCCGGTCGGGGAAGAGCGCGAGATCGTGCAGGAACGTTTTCGCAGTGAACGCCACCCGGTATCCCGCCCCTGGTTCGTCACCTTCCGTGACCGACACCTCGTACTGAGGCGGCACCCGCGCGAGCCGGGTGTCCTCCTCGTAGAAGTGGACCCCGGATTCCAGGACGCCACGGCGCCCGCCTCGTACCGCGCGGCTCGACCGCCCCGCCCCGCTGAGGGCGGACGCTCTCAGGGGCGGTGTCATACCGCAGGAGTACGCCGGGCCCCTGCCAGTGCGACTCAAGAGGGCCCAAGGAACGGGCACGGGGACTGACGACCGGGCGGGATTCGGCGGTGACGATGGAGGAGTCCCCGAACGAAGCCCCGAACCAGGAGTGTCCCTGTGACCACCACCCCCACCGTTCACCGCGCCACCGCGGTGGCTGCCCGCGCCACGGAGCTGTCGAAGGTCTACGGCCAGGGTGAGACCCAGGTGGTCGCCCTGGACCGGGTCACCGTGGACTTCCCGCAGGGCGAGTTCACCGCGATCATGGGGCCCTCCGGCTCCGGCAAGTCCACGCTGATGCACTGCGTGGCCGGACTCGACAGCTTCAGCAGCGGTTCCGTACGGATCGGCGACACGGAACTGGGGTCCCTCAAGGACAAGCAGCTCACCCAGCTCCGCCGGGACAAGATCGGCTTCATCTTCCAGGCGTTCAACCTGCTGCCGACCCTGACGGCACTGGAGAACATCACGCTGCCCATGGACATCGCGGGCCGCAAGCCCGACGCCGCGTGGCTCCAGAAGGTGATCGACATGGTGGGCCTCTCCGACCGGCTGAAGCACCGGCCGACCGAGCTCTCCGGCGGCCAGCAGCAGCGCGTCGCAGTGGCCCGCGCCCTTGCCTCGCAGCCGGAGATCATCTTCGGTGACGAGCCGACCGGAAACCTCGACTCCCGCTCCGGCGCCGAGGTCCTCGGCTTCCTGCGCAACTCGGTGCGCGAGCTCGGCCAGACCGTGGTGATGGTGACCCACGACCCGGTCGCCGCCTCCTACGCGGACCGCGTGATCTTCCTCGCCGACGGCGCGATCGTCGACCAGATGATGCACCCCACGGCCGACGGGGTCCTCGACCGGATGAAGGCGTTCGACGCGAAGGGACGCACCAGCTGACGTAACGGCAGCTGCCCCCGTCCCCCTTCCGGAACCCATCCCAGGACTACAGACATGTTCCGTACAGCAGTGCGCAATGTCCTCGCGCACAAAGCCAGGCTGCTGATGACCGTGCTCGCCGTGATGCTCGGCGTGGCCTTCGTCTCCGGCACCCTCGTCTTCACCGACACCCTCGGCAACGCCTTCCGCAAGCAGTCGGCGAAGAGCTACGACAACGTCGCCGTCGCCGTGACCACCTACGCCTCCCAGCAGGACGAGGAGTTCAAAGGCGTCGACACCGCCACCCTGAAGAAGATCCAGGGCCTGGAGGGCGTCGACGAGGCGACCGGCCGGGTCTCCGGCTTCGCGGGCGTCGCCGACGCCGACGGCAAGCTCATCGGCAACGGCTGGTCCAACACCGGGGCCAACTTCTCCCCCGGCAAGAACGGCGAGGACGACCAGTACACGTTCATCGACGGCTCGGGCCCCGCACAGGCCGGCCAGGTCGCGCTGGACAAGGACTCCGCGGACAAGGGCGACTACCGCGTCGGTGACCCGGTGCGGGTGGCCACCAACGGACCGGTGAAGGAGTTCACCCTCTCCGGTGTGTTCACCACCGAGGACGGCGCCGTCAACGCAGGCGGCAGCCTGGTGCTCTTCGACACCGCGGTCTCCCAGAAGCTCTACCTCAAGCCCGGCGTCTTCCAGAAGGTCATGATCTCCGCGGCGCCCGGTGCCACCGCCCAGCAGCTGCTGGACTCGGTCAAGCCGCTGCTGCCGAAGTTCGCCGACGCCGAGACCGGACAGGCCCTCGCCGACGAGCAGGCCGCGCAGATCAAGAAGGAGCTCAACAACCTCAACACGATGCTGCTCGCCTTCGCGGGCATCGCCCTCTTCGTCGGCATCTTCCTGATCGCCAACACCTTCACCATGCTGGTCGCCCAGCGCACCAGGGAGCTGGCCCTGATGCGGGCCGTCGGTGCCTCCCGCCGCCAGGTGAAGCGTTCGGTGCTGCTGGAGGCGGGCGTGGTCGGCGCGATCGCGTCGGTGACCGGCTTCCTGCTCGGCCTCGGTCTCGCCGTCGGGCTGCGCTCCGCGATGAGCCTGACCGGCGCCAAGATCCCCGCCGGTCCGCTGGTGATCTCGCCCACCGCGATCGCCGCGGCGCTCGGCGTCGGCATCCTGGTGACGGTGCTGGCCGCCTGGCTGCCCGCCCGCCGGGCCGCGAAGATCCCGCCGGTGGCGGCGATGAGCAGCGTGCACGCCGTGGCCACCACCAAGTCGCTGATCGTACGGAACTCGATCGGCGGGGTGTTCGCCCTGCTCGGCGCGGCGGGGATCGTCGCGGGTGCGGCGGCAGGCAAGGACGGCAAGATGCTCATCGCGGGCGGCGCCTTCCTTGCGCTGATCGGCGTCATCATCCTCATCCCGCTGCTGTCACGCCCGGTGATCGCCCTGGTGCGTCCGCTGCTGATGAAGCTGTTCGGCGTCTCCGGGAAGCTGGCCGCGCAGAACGCGGTCCGTAACCCCCGCCGTACCGGAGCGACCGCCTCCGCCCTGGCGATCGGGCTGACCCTCGTCACCGGCATCTCGGTGCTGGGCGTCACGCTCGGCCAGGCCGTCGACCGGATGACGACGGACAACATCAAGGCCGACTACATGGTCTCGATGGCGAACGGCGACTCGCTCGACGAGTCGGCACTCAAGGCGCTGGAGAAGGCCGACGGCGTCTCGGCGGTCTCCCCCCAGCAGGCCGTCTGGCTCGAAACGGGCAGCTCCGGCTACTCGGCCTCCGGGGTCACCCCCGGGGACGTGCAGAAGGTCCTGGCGGTCAACACCCTGTCCGGTTCGCTGGACACGCTCGCCGACGGCGGGATCGCGGTCTCCGAGAAGACGGCGAAGTCGAACGGCTGGAAGACCGGCGACACGATCACCGTGACGTACGAGGACGAGAAGAAGGGGAAGCTGGAGGTCGGCGCCCTCTACGAGGACAACGAGTTCCTCTCCCCCATCCTCATGCCGAAGGCGGTGGCCGACGCGCACACCACCCACCCGGAGATCCGCGAGATCTATCTGAAGATGGACGGCGGCGCGAGCGAGGCCAACGAGCAGGTCGTGGTCGACGCCCTGGGCGACAACCCGGCGATGAGCATCATGGACCGGCAGGACATCCGGGACATGTTCGGCGGCTTCGTCAACACGGCGCTGAACATCATGTACGGCCTGCTGGCGATGGCTCTGATCATCGCGGTGCTCGGGGTCGTCAACACCCTGGCGATGTCGGTGTTCGAGCGGCAGCAGGAGATCGGCATGGTGCGGGCGATCGGCCTGGACAAGCGCCGGGTGAAGCGCATGATCCGGCTGGAGGCCGTGGTCATCTCGGTCTTCGGCGCACTGGTCGGCGTCGGGCTCGGTACGTTCCTCGGCTGGGCGATCGGCCAGACACTGGCCCCGTCCATCCCGCAGTACGCACTCGTCATCCCGTGGGACCGGCTCGCGCTCTTCCTGGCGCTGGCAGGACTGGTGGGTGTGCTGGCCTCGCTCTGGCCGGCCCGCAGCGCCGCGAAGCTGAACATGCTGACGGCGATCAAGACCGAATAGCGCTCGTCGGGGCGCACGAGGGGCCGGTATCCGCACCTGCGGACACCGGCCCCTCTTCCGTGCTCAGCCCGTCGTCGCCCTCCAGTCGCGGGCGCGCAGCGGCATACGGGCGGCCCCGCCCTCCTCCGGGCGCACCGCGAGGATCTGGTTGACACCGATCCTGTTGCGCTCGAAGGAGAGCGCGGAAGCGGCCATGTAGAGCCGCCAGACCCGCGCCCGGCCGGGCGAGGTGGCCCGTACGGCGGCGTCCCAGTGCCGTTCCAGGTTGGTGACCCACCGGCGCAGGGTCAGGGCGTAGTGCTCCCGGATCGCCTCGACGTCCCGGGCCTCGAATCCGGCCTCCTCCAGGGCGGCCATGGTCCGGCCGACCGGGGCCAGTTCGCCGTCGGGGAAGACGTACGCGTCTATGAACTCGTCGATGCGGTAGGCGGACTCGTCCTTCTCGGGGCGGCGGGCGATCTGGTGGTTCAGCAGCCGGCCGCCGGGCCTGAGAAGCGCGTAGAGGGCATCGGCGTACTCACGGAAGCGGACCGTGCCGACGTGTTCGGCCATCCCGATCGAGGAGATCGCGTCGTACGGGCCGTCCCTGACGTCCCGGTAGTCCTGGACCCGGATCTCGATCCGGTCGGTGAGGCCTTCTTCGGCGATGCGCTTGCGGGCGAAGGCGGCCTGTTCGGTGGAGAGGGTCACTCCGGTGACCTGGGCGCCGTACTCACGGGCGGCGTGGATGGCCATCGAGCCCCAGCCGCAGCCGACGTCCAGGAGGCGGTCGCCCTCCTTGAGCCCGAGCTTGCGGCAGACCAGGTCGAGCTTGTCGCGCTGGGCGTCCTCCAGGGTGCCGCCCTTCTCCCAGTAGGCGCAGGAGTAGACCATGGACGGGCCGAGGACCAGTTCGTAGAAGTCATTGCCCACGTCGTAGTGGTGGCTGATGGCCTCCTTGTCACGTCGCTTGGTGTGCAGCGGGCCGGTGCGGCGGCGTACCTCTTCGACGGGCGGGGCGGGCGGCGGCCAGGGTCCGGCCACCTGGACGAGACCGCGGGCGAAGGCGCGGACCTTCGGGTCGCGGACGGGGTGGACGGAGTCCTTCGCGTCGGCGCCGCGCTCCCAGAGCAGAGCGGCCAGCCGGTCCAGGACCTCGTAGAGGTCTCCTTCGATGTCGATCTCACCGGCCACCCAGGCGCGGGCGAGGCCCAGTTCGCCCGGTTTCCAGAGCAGCCGGCGCAGGGCACGGCGGTGGCGGATCACGAGGACGGGGGCGCCCGGCGGCCCGGACTCGCTGCCGTCCCAGGCCCGGATGCGGACCGGTAGGGGCTCTCCCAGCAACTCTTCGGCGAAAGCGGTCAGCCGCGATGCGGCGTCTGCCATGGCGCACACCTCCGTGGTGGTGTTTCCCAACATGCTCAAATTTCCACAAACATGCCTAAAACCACGTCACGACACCTCGGAGCCGTGACGAGGTACACCTCGGTCAACAGTGTCGGCAGCGCAACCCATCCCCGCTACCACGCAATGGAACGGCAAAATACCTGCATGCCACATCTATCCGCTGCCGTACCGGCCACCGGCACCCCCCGGCACCGGGAGCCGGGCGGGCCCGGATACGCCGAAGGGGCCGCCCGCACCACGGATGGCGGACGGCCCCTTCGGGCGTGGAACCATGCGGCCCGGGTCAGGAGGCCTTGGCCTTCTCACCCTCGGACTTGGCGGCGGCCGGAGCCGGGGCCGGCTTGGCGGCCTCGTAGAACTCCTCGCGCGGAGTCTCCATGGCACCGAGCGAGACGACCTCGCGCTTGAGGAACATCGCAAGCGTCCAGTCCGCGAAGATCCGGATCTTACGGTTCCAGGTCGGCATCGCCATGCCGTGGTAGCCACGGT
Source organism: Streptomyces sp. NPDC057136 (assembly GCF_042670885.1). NCBI lineage: Bacteria > Bacillati > Actinomycetota > Actinomycetes > Kitasatosporales > Streptomycetaceae > Streptomyces > Streptomyces sp. NPDC057136. Next base: position 50,630 of record NZ_JBHUUV010000023.1, on the reverse strand, counting down.
GCATGTACCAGGCGAGACGGCCCTTGAGCTTGATCTTCACCTTGCCGATGACGATCATCGCAACGCCCTTGTGCAGGCCGAGACCGGCGACCGCACCCTTGTTGGCGTGGCTGTAGTCGCTCTGCGGGAAGCCGCGCATCCCGGAGATGACGTTGTCGCCGAGGACCTTGGCCTGACGCAGCGCGTGCTGGGCGTTCGGCGGGCACCAGGCGTTCGGGTTGCCGGCCTTGCGGCCGACCAGGTCCGGAACCTGGGCGTTGTCGCCCGCGGCCCAGATGTAGTCGGTGCCCTGCACCTGGAGCTTCTCGGAGGTGTCGACGTGACCACGCGGGCCGAGCGGCAGACCGAAGCGGGCCAGTGCCGGGTTCGGCTTCACGCCGGCCGTCCACACGATGGTGCTGGAGTCGACCTCGAGGCCGTTCTTCAGCACGACGTGACCGTCGACGCACGAGTCCATGGAGGTGGAGAGGTAGATCTCCACACCGCGGCCCTCGAGGTGCTCCTTGCCGTACGCGCCCAGCTTCGGGCCGACCTCGGGAAGGATCTTGTCGGCGGCGTCGACGAGGATGAAGCGCATGTCCTCGCGCTTCACGTTCGTGTAGTACTTCGCCGCGTCCCGGGCCATGTCCTCGACCTCACCGATGGTCTCCGCACCGGCGAAACCGCCGCCCACGAAGACGAACGTGAGCGCCTTGCGGCGGACGTCCTCATCGGTCGTCGAGTCAGCCTTGTCCAGCTGCTCGAGGACGTGGTTGCGCAGGCCGATCGACTCCTCGATGCCCTTCATGCCGATGCCCTGCTCGGCGAGGCCGGGGATCGGGAAGGTACGGGAGACCGCGCCCATCGCGATGACGAGGTAGTCGAAGGGCAGCTCGTAGGCCTCGCCGACGAGCGGCGCGACCGTGGCGACCTTGCGGTCCTGGTCAATGGTGGTGACGCGACCGGTGAGCACCTCGGCCTTCGGCAGGACGCGTCGCAGCGGGACGACGACATGCCGAGGGGAGATGCTGCCGGCAGCAGCTTCGGGGAGGAAGGGCTGGTACGTCATGTACGAGCGAGGGTCGACAACCGTGACGGTCGCCTCCCCGTAGCGCATCTTCTTCAGAATGCGACGAGCTGCGTACAGGCCTACGTACCCACCGCCTACAACGAGGATCCTGGGACGCTCCGTGGTGCTCATGCCATCGAGTATCCACCCCCCTCGGGGCACCTGCTCGTGAGCCCCTTCACAAGCTATCCGCTCCCCTCTGCTACACTCCGCCGCCCACGTGACCCAGGTCATGGCACCTGAGGGGAACCACGGTGCCGTAGCGAACGTTGTTCACCGCTTGTGAGCTGGCCCTTGTGGCTTCGGAGGGGCTGAACCACGGCTTCGGTTCACCCACGCGCAACATGCGCGGAACCCGTCCGCACCCGCGCCGCGAGGGCCCTCCGGCAGCCGTTGCGGCCCCCGATGGGCCGAACAGCACCCAACCGGGCCGAATTCCTTGTGAAGAAGTTCACGAAGTTCGTCGCGGCGGGTCCCCGAAGGGGCCTCGCGAGCACCCCTGAACGGCTCAGAGGTGCAGGCCGGAGTGCGTTTGAGCGAGCGTCAGAGGCGGCTGCGGCTACGCCACCGAGAGCGCGATCCCGTCCAGAATGTCGTGCTCGCTGACCACGACTTCACGGGCTCCGGTCCGCTCCATGACGGCGAGCAGGATCAGCGCCCCCGAGGCGATCACATCGACCCGTCCCGGGTGCATCGCGGGGATCGCGGCGCGCTCCTCGTGCGTGGAGCCGATCAGCCGCCCGGTGATCTTCTGGACCTGTTCGAAGGAGACCCGGGAGTGGTGGATCGCCTCGGGGTCGTACTCCGTCAGTTCCAGGGCGATCGCGGCCACCGTGGTGACCGTGCCGGCCAGGCCGACGAGCGTGGCGGCCTCCGCGATCGGCACGGTCTCCACGGCGAGGTCCAGGGCGGCGCCGATGTCCGCGCGGATCGCGGCGACCCGGGCGGGGGTGGGCGGGTCCACGACGGTGCCGTCCTGGACCAGGTGACGTTCGGTCATCCGTACGCAGCCCATGTCCACTGACCTGGCCGCGCGGACCTCGTCGTCGCCGACCACGAACTCGGTGGAGCCGCCGCCGATGTCCACGACGAGATACGGCTTCGCCAGGTGGTCGCTGCCGGCCAGCTCCTTGGTGGCGCCGTCGAAGGAGAGCTGCGCCTCCTGGTCGCCGGTGATGACCTCGGGCTCGACGCCCAGGATGTCCAGGACGCCCCGGACGAACTCGTCGCTGTTCTCCGCGTCGCGCGAGGCCGAGGTGGCGACGAAGCGAAGCCGCTCGGCCCCCAGCTCCTTGATCACCGCGGCGTACTCGCGGCAGGCGCCGAAGGTGCGCTCCAGCGCCTCGGGGTCCAGCCGCCCGGTCCGGTCGACGCCCTGACCGAGACGCACGATCTGCATCCGGCGGTCGAGCTCGGTGAGCTCGCCCGTAGCGGGGTCGGCGTCGGCGACGAGCAGACGGATGGAGTTGGTACCGCAGTCGATGGCGGCAACGCGGGTCATACGGGCTCCTGTGGTGGTGGTGTCGGAGGCTCGGCCCCCGGGCCCCCGGCTCTTCAACCGCCGGACAACCAAGCCCGTCCGGCGATTGAGGACATCTTTCAGCCCCTCCGGCGTTCGAGGACCGGGGTCCGGGGCGGAGGGGCTGGGGGTGCGGGAGGTCAGGCCTCGTCGGCGCCGCACGGCGATACGCACGGCCCCTTCGCCCACCACTCCGGCAGCATCGCGATCGCCTCGTCGCCCAGCGGGTTCACCCCGGGGCCGGCCGCCAGCGAGTGGCCGACCAGGACGTGCAGGCACTTCACCCGGTCCGGCATGCCGCCCGCGCTCGGGAAGCCCTCCAGGACCTCGATGGCGTCGCGGCGCGCGATGTAGTCCTCGTGCGCCGCGCGGTACGCGGCGGCGAGCTCCGGGTCCGTCTGCAGACGCTCGGTCATCTCCTTCATGACCCCGTTGGCCTCCAGCGTGCCGATCGCGGAAGCGGCACGCGGACAGGTCAGATAGAAGGTCGTCGGGAACGGCGTGCCGTCCTCCAGACGGGGCTGCGTCTCGACCACGTCCGGGTTGCCGCACGGGCAGCGGTGCGCGATGGCGCGCAGTCCGCGCGGCGGGCGCCCGAGCTGCTGCTGGAACGCGGCGATGTCCGCGTCGGTGGGCGTGGTGGACTCGGTCTGCGGAGGGGGGGTTTCCATGCCTGCCTTGGTTCTGCTCGAAGGTGCTTCTCAGATGGTGCGGGTGGTGCACGTGGTGCGGGTCGGTCGCGTGGTGCCGGTCAGTCGCGGTCGGCGGTGTCCACGCCGTCCCAGAGGTTCGAGTGCCACGCACGGTCCGTCGTGCCCGGCTCCCCGCGGCGGTCCTCGGCCGCGCCGGGGTCGATCACGGTGTAACCGGTCTCCCCCGGACGTACGTAATGAAGGTGCTCGCGGGCCAGCCGCCGGATGTACGCGTCGTCCTTGAGCCGCGCCTTCTCGTCGCGCAGCTCCTCGGTCCGCTGGCGTGCCTTCTGCGACAGGCGCTCCTGGTCGGCGATCGCCTCGCGCTGGGAGACGTACTGCCGCATCGGGTACGCGAGCGCGACCACGAGGGAGCAGACGACCAGGGCGAGGAACGCGGCGCGGCCAGTGAGCCGCGAGCGGCGGGCCTGGCGTCGGTTCTGGGACCGGTAGACGCGGGCCGCGGTCTGCTCACCGAGCAGTCGCAGCCTGGTCGCGGTGGAGAACTGGTCGCGGTCCTTCCCGGCCATCTCTCACGCCTCCCCATTACACACGTCGGTCCCCGCACACGGTACGGGACCGAGTGCGGGGACGGACGGAGGCTGGTGACTTCGGCCCGCGAGGGGCCGGTGGTCAGCCCTGGGAGCCGGCGATCAGCCCTTGCTGTGCTTATCAGTTCGCAAAGCGAAACCGCGGGAACGCCGAGCGGCCCGCGTACACCGCCGCGTCGTCGAGGATCTCCTCGATGCGCAGCAGCTGGTTGTACTTGGCGACACGGTCCGAGCGGGCCGGGGCGCCGGTCTTGATCTGACCGCAGTTCACGGCGACGGCGAGGTCGGCGATGGTGACGTCCTCGGTCTCACCGGAGCGGTGCGACATCATGCACTTGAAGCCGTTGCGCTGGGCCATCTCGACGGCGTCCAGGGTCTCGGTCAGCGAACCGATCTGGTTGACCTTGACGAGCAGGGCGTTCGCGGAGCCCTCCTCGATGCCACGGGCCAGACGCTCCGGGTTGGTGACGAACAGGTCGTCACCGACGATCTGCACCTTGGAGCCGAGCTTCTCGGTGATGACCTTCCAGCCGGCCCAGTCGTCCTCGTACAGCGGGTCCTCGATGGAGACCAGCGGGTACGCGGAGACGAGCTCCTCGTAGTACTCGGTCATCTCGGCGGCCGAGCGGGACTTGCCCTCGAACTCGTACTTGCCGTCCTTGTAGAACTCGGACGCGGCGACGTCGAGCGCGAGGCCGACGTCGCGGCCGGGAACGTAACCGGCCTCCTTGATGGCCTCGACGATGAGGTCCAGCGCGGCGCGGTTGGACTCCAGGTTCGGGGCGAAGCCGCCCTCGTCACCGAGACCGGTCGACAGGCCCTTGGTCTTCAGGACCTTCTTCAGCGTGTGGTAGATCTCCGCGCCCCAGCGCAGGGCCTCGGAGAAGGACTCCGCACCGATCGGCGCGATCATGAACTCCTGGATGTCCACGTTGGAGTCGGCGTGCGAGCCGCCGTTCAGGATGTTCATCATCGGAACGGGCAGCAGGTGCGCGTTCGGGCCGCCGAGGTAGCGGAAGAGCGGCAGGTCGGACGCCTCGGAGGCGGCGTGCGCCACGGCCAGCGAGACGCCGAGGATGGCGTTGGCGCCGAGCGAGCCCTTGTTCTCGGTGGCGTCCAGGTCGAACATCGCCTGGTCGATGAGGCGCTGCTCGGTGGCGTCGTACCCGACGAGCTCCGGGCCGATCTGCTCGATGACGGCGAGGACGGCCTTCTCGACGCCCTTGCCCATGTAACGGTTGGGGTCTCCGTCGCGAAGCTCAATGGCCTCGAACGCACCGGTGGAGGCGCCGGACGGAACAGCAGCACGTCCCGTGCTGCCGTCGTCGAGGCCAACCTCGACCTCGACCGTGGGGTTGCCCCGGGAGTCGAGGATTTCCCTGGCTACGACGACGTCGATGGACGGCACGAGGCATCTCCTTCTGGGATATGACACTGGTTGTGCAGGGTCACTGTGGCCTTGCGACACGAGCCTATCCGGCCGGACCCCATCGGCCAGCCGGGCGCCCGTCCCCTGGGACGAAAAAGGACCCAACGGTATGCATTCACGGGCAAAGGTCCAGAAATTTACTGACCAGTAACTACAACACTTGAACGATCAACGTCACCGGAGCGGAAAAACCGCGCGAAATCACTGGCGCGGAAAAACCCCGACCCGGCACGCACGGGGGAGAGCGCACCGGGTCGGGAGCAAAGGGGGAGGGATGCCGCCGGACACCCTCCCGGGGGAGGAGAGTCCCAGGTACTACTTCGTCAGGTGGAGCTGCTGGCCCGGGAAGATCAGGTCGGCGTCCTTGACGATGTCGTCGTTCAGCTTGAACAGCTTCTCCCAGCCGCCCTTGACGTCGCGCTTCTCGGCGATCTTGCTGAGGGTGTCGCCGGCCTTGACCTTGTACTCGCCGTCACCCTTCTTGACCTTCTCGCCGGTCGGGGTGGTGACGGTCTTGGGCGCCTCGGTCTTCGGGGCGGTGCGCTGCTCGCTGCGCGTGGTGGGCTGCTCGGCCTGACGCTCCGGCTGGGCCTGCTGCTCGTCGGCGCTGTCCTGCGTGGAGCCGGTGTCGACACCCGGGTCCACACCGTCATTGGTCAGGTTGCCGGCACCGGCGCAGGCCCAGGCACCCGGGCCCTGCATGTCGAGAAGCTTCTCGGCGGCGGCGATCTGCTGCGACTTGGTGGCCAGGTCGGCGCGGGAGGCGTACTGCGTACCGCCGGCGGCGGCCCAGCTGGACTCCGAGAACTGCAGGCCGCCGTAGTAGCCGTTGCCGGTGTTGATGGACCAGTTGCCACCGGACTCACACTGGGCGACGGCGTCCCACGTGGCGACCGAGGCGGCGGAGGCGCCGGTCGCACCCATCAGCGGGACGACGACTGCGGCACCGGCGACACCGGCGAGCGTGGCGACACGGACGGCCTTGGACGGGCGGCGGTGCTTGGCCTTGCTGGAAAACAGCATGGAGCTTCTCCTCACCGACGCCTACGAGGTGAGCTGTCGGGTTCGGGCCAAGTGAGTTGCCCGGTCGCACGTCCTAGCACGCGACTTCACCCCAAGCCGGTCCTGAGTCGTCTTGCGACGATCGGGCCCGGCACTTACCTGGGTCCCCCGCTCCTGCCTACGGCGCTTTACGCGTCTGTTCCCTTCGACCGACGGCAGGATTCGGCGTGACGGTCGACGGGGCCCGCGGTGCGAGCGGTTCTGACCGTAAACATAGCCAACCCCGACATTCAAAGAGGGACATATCGACCATTCATGCCCTAGTCACCCTGGACGAATGAACGTTTCCGCAGGTCGGAGGGGGCGCAGACGTACCACCCGGACGCGACACGCCAGTTGCAGCAAAGAGACCCATGTCTCACTTACGTATAAGTGGACATAGGCCCCTGAACTACCCCTGATTTTGGGGTGTTTTCCCGAATTGGATCAGTTGCGCTTGGAGCCCTCCGCGCCGTCCAGCAGCCCCAGATCGAGGGTCTGGCCGGGAAGGATGAGGTCCGGGTCGGAGCCGAGCGCGCCCTTGTTGGCCTCGTACAGCTCGGTCCAGCCGCCGGGAACCTTCTGTGCGTCAGCAATCGCCCAGAGGTTGTCGCCGGGCCGGACGGTGTAGTCACCGTCCGGGCTCGCCGTACCCGTGTCGCGCGCCTGGTCGTCACCGCGCGAAGCGTGCCGGCCGGAGTCGCGCCCGTCGCCCTGGTCCGCGTCCCGGCTCGCCTCGGGGGCCGGCGTGCCGCGGTGCTTGCCGCCACCCTGGTCCGTGCCCGCCGGGTCTTCGGACGCCTCGGGGGACGGCGTGGCGGTGGGCGGGGCCGTCGCACCGGAGCCCTCGGACCCGGCCGTGTCGCCGGTCGCGCCGTTCTTGTCGGACTCGCCCGCGGTATCCGACTCGCCGGACTTATCGCTCTCGTCCTTCTTGTTCGCTTCGTCCTTCGCTCCGTCCGTCGCGTCGTCCGACGGAGTGCCGGACGAGTCGTCGGTCGGGAGCAGCGAGTCCGAAGGGTCGGCGGAGGGTACGCCGCCCGGGTCGACGCCCGGCAGGGCCCCGTCCAGCGCGAGCCCGGAAATCACCGCGCAGCTCGGCCATGCCTGCGGGCCCTGGTCCTCCAGGACCTTCTCCGCGACGGATATCTGCTGCGAGCGGCTGGCGAGGTCGGCGCGGGGCGCGTACGCCGAGCCGCCGTACGCCGACCAGGTGTCCTGGGAGAACTGCAGGCCGCCGTAGTAGCCGTTGCCCAGGTCCGCGCTCCACATGCCGCCGCTCTCGCACTCGGCGACCCGGTCCCAGGTCGACGCGTCTGCGGCGTGCGCACCGGTCGCACCGAGCAGCGGGATGGCGATGGCCGATCCCGTCACGCCTGCGGCGACGACGATGGCGGGTGCCTGGCGAGGGCGGCGGTGTCTGCCGTTCGCGGAGCCCATGGGATTGCCTTCCGTGTGACTGACAAGTGACTGCTGTGGTGAACGGTGAACCTAGCGGGACTCGAACGTGTGTCACAAGTCGATGCAGCGGAGATCACGTGAAAGTCACAGAGTTGACGGAGTGTCACCTTGCGCGGTCGGCAGTCCTGGGGCGAACTCCACCGGAAGAGTGCGCAGTCCGCGCATAATGAGCCCGCCACGCCACCGCAAATCGGCAGGTTCCACCGCAAGACGCAGGTCAGGAAGGCGCTTCAGCAGCGTTGCCAGCGCGGTCTGTCCCTCCAGACGGGCGAGCGGTGCTCCCAGGCAGTAGTGGATGCCGTGCCCGTATCCCACGTGCTGATTGTCACTCCGCGCAAGGTCCAGGGTGTCCGGATCGCGGAATCGCTCCGGGTCCCGGTCGGCGGCCGCGAGGACGACCAGTACGGGGTCCCCGGCGGCGATTTCCTGCCCGCCGAGCGTGACGGGCTCCGTCGCGTACCGCCAGGTGGCGAGCTCCACCGGACCGTCGTACCGCAGCAGTTCCTCCAGGCCGGTGGCGAGGAGGTCCGTCTCCCCCGCGGCGAGCGAACGCTGAAGCCGTTCGCGCTCGCCGGGGTTGCGCAGCAGGGCGTACGTGCCGTTGCCGATGAGGTTGACCGTTGTCTCGAAGCCGGCGAAGAGAAGGATGAACGCCATCGCGGCGGCCTCGTTCTCGGTGAGGTGTTCGCCGTGGTCGCTCGTCCGGATCAGACCCGAAATCAGGTCGTCACCCGGATTCTCCCGTTTGCGGTGGATCAGTTCGGCAAGGTAGCCGCGCATCTTCTTCACGGACCTGGCCACTCCGCCGCGCGGGCCGCCGCCGTGCCGGATCATCATGCCCGCCCAGTCGCGGAAGTCGTCCTGGTCCTCCGGCGGGACGCCGAGCAGGTCGCAGATCGCGTAGATGGGCAGCGGGAACGCGAAGTCGTGGATGAGGTCGGCCTTGCCCTCCGCCACGAAGTTGTCGATGAGCCGGTCCGTCAGCTCCTGCACGCGTGGTGCGAACTCGGCGACCCGGCGCGGGGTGAACGCCTTGGCGACGAGTCGGCGCAGCCGGGTGTGGTCCGGCGGATCGATGTTCAGCAGATGCGTCATCAGCTCCGCCTTGCGCTCCCCCGGGATACCAGTCCTCCCCTTGGCGTGCGCGGACCCGGCGTGGTGGGCCGGGTTCTTGGACAGCCGGGTGTCGGCGAGTGCCTGCCTGGCATCCGCGTACCGGGTCACGAGCCAGGCCTCGACCCCGCTGGGCAGCGTCGTCCGGTGCACGGGGCTGTGCTCGCGCAGCCAGGCGTAGGCGGGGTACGGGTCGGTCGCGAACTCCCAGGTGAAGAGCTCGGGGGCGGCAGGGGTCGCGGGAGTTCCGGCCGAATGGCCGACGGGGCAGCCGGCGGGGACGTCGGTCGGGGCCTCGGCAGGGCTGTCACGGGCGGCGGGACTGTCCGTCGGCGCCTCGGAGCGGGGGGCGGCCGGGACTTCGGCGGGGCTGTCGTTCACGCCTCGACGTTAGCCGCCGCCTCCCCGCCCTCCGACTTCAGCATCGCGATCGCCTGCTCGGCGGCGTGGTTCCCCATCTCCAGAGCCTTGCCGAACCACTCCTCCGCCGCCGCCGCGTTGCCCCGTTCCCATTCCAGTTGGCCAAGGGCGAAGGCGCCGGAGTAAGCGCCCCGTGCGTGGCCTTCCTCGAACCAGCGCCGGGCCTCGTCCCAGTCACCCCGCGCCTTCGCGGAGTAGCCCAGATTGACCGGTGCACTGATCTCCCCCGCCTCCGCCGCCATCCGGAAGAGCCGCTCGATCTCCTCGGTCGGCTCGCCCAGGTCCTCGAGGATCAGCGCCAGATTGTTCGTAGCCCCGGCGTCCCCGTGGGCCATGGCCCTGCGGTACCAGGTCTCCGCCTCTTCCGGTTCCCGCCAGTCGCGGAAGAGGTTGCCGATGGTGATGGCGACGTCCTCGTACCCCCTGTCGGCGGCTTTGCGGAACCACTTCATCGCCTCGTGCGGCCGATACTGACGGGCCCTGGTGATGACCCGGGTCCGCCCGCCCTCGTCGCCCCATACCGCTTCCAGCGCGCACGGCCACATCTTCAGCGGTACGAGATCGGCCTCCGGCCCCTGGTCCTCGACCTCGGCGACCAGCGAACCGAAGGCCATCCAGGTGTCCGATGCCCCGCCCATCACGAGCATCCCGGTCACCCCGAGCCGGACCTCCGTCGCCCAGGCGAGCCCGGCCTCGAACGACTCCTCCGGGGTATAGGGCCACCCACCCACGTACAATTCGTGTGCCCTGCGCAGCACATCGACCGGGATCCCGCCACGAGCCCCGCAGCGGGCGAGGTCGATCGCCGCACGCACCAGGTAGTGGCCGCGGCTGCGGACCCGCGCTCGCCGAGCCCGGCGCCACAGATGACCGAGCTCGGGGCCGACTGCGAGGTACTCGGTGATGCTCGTGCCGCCGCCACCCCTGTGTGCGCCACGCAGCCGGCGGTCGTCGCCGTGCTTCCTGAACCGTGCCAGTTCCTCGGCGGTCCAATGGCGGCTCAGCTCGACCGGCTCCACCCCGCCGAGCACCCGCGCACTCGCGGGCGCGCGGAAGCGGTGGGCGTCGTACGCCTCGTCGGCCATCGTGCCGATCACGACCGTGCGCTGCCAGCGCGATCGGGTCGGCGAAGCCGAGCTTCGGCCAGTGCGCCACGGCGGGCAGCGGGGAGCTCCCCGTTCACGCCCTGTCCCCCACACCTCGACCGGCCCTGGAGCCACCGTACTAAGGGGCCTTGCCCTCCGCTGCCAGGATCGCGTCGCGGTAGGTGCGGGCCGCCGCGCGCAGGGCGGCCTCCGGGTCGGTTCCGTCCTGTTCGGCCTGTACGGCGAGGGCGAGGAGCTCGTACCCGATGGAGTCGCCAGCGGGGAGCGCGACATCGAGTCCGGCGCCGCGGACCCGGCCGGCCAGCTTGGCGGCCAGGGCCAGACCGGGCTGGCCGAGCGGGACGCCTTCGGTGACCGAGTCGCGCTGCTTCTCGATCGCCTTGGTGCGCTGCCAGTGCGCGTGGACGTCCTCGGGGGTCTCGGCGCTCTCGTCGCCGAAGACATGCGGGTGGCGGTGGATCAGCTTCTCCACGAGCCCGGCCGCGACGTCGTCGAGGTCGAACGGCTCGTCGGGATCCTCCTGCGCGATCCGGGCGTGGAAGACGACCTGGAGCAGGACGTCCCCCAGCTCCTCGCGCAGTTCGTCCCGGTCGCCGTCCTCGATCGCCTCGACGAGTTCGTACGCCTCCTCGATGGCGTACTTGGCGAGGCCCTTGTGCGTCTGCTGCGAGGACCACGGGCAGGCGAGCCTGATCCGGTCCATGACCTGGACGAGGTCGAGGAGCCGGGCGCCCGGCAGATCGTACGAACCGGGCAGCAGCTCCAGGTCCGGCATCTGCACCCGGCCCGAGCCCCCGAGCCGGGCGAGCCCGTCGGTCAGCGGCTGGTTCCCCTCGCCGCCCACCAGCACCACCACGGTCCGGCCGCCCACGCAGTCGTCGACGAGCTCCTGGGCGGAGGGCACACCGTCCTCGACCGTGACGCCCGCCTCACGCAGATACGGCAGTTGCGGATGGTGCGCCTCGCTGCACAGCACCCGGTCCGCCGCGTGCAGGGTCTGCCATGCGGGCCAGGACAGCAGTCCGGGCGCCACCCGGTGGCTGGCGGTGAGCAGGACGATACGGCCGGGGTCGCCGGGGGCTTCAGCGTTCACCCCCCGAACCTACCTCGGCCCGCACCCGCCCCGGTCAGGCACCGGCCTCGGGAGCCGGCTGCTCGAACTCGGTGACCTGGGTGATCCACGGGGCCTTGTAGTTGCCGAGCTGGATCTGCTCGTCGTCCCAGACGCCGAAGCGCGGATTGACGTCGATGTCGAGCGCCTTCGACGCCTTGGCAAGCGCCTGCCCGACGACCTTCTGGCCCTCGGGGGAGGTCAGGTCGGTGCCGAGCGCCTGTGCCAGCTTGGGCAGCTGGACCTCGCGGCGCAGATCGTTCTCGATCTGGCCGGGGGCCACCCAGCGCTGCTGGAGCATCATCGCCTGGAGCTGCTTGTCACCGCCGGACTGTGCGGCGGCCGCCAGGCGCATCTCCTGGATCTCCTTGCGGCTGACCGTCACTCCGGCGTCCTTCGATGCCCGGTCCAGAATCCGCCCGAAGATGATTCCGTGCAGTTTGGCCCGGCTGAGCTGCCCGGAGCTCTTCACGAGCTGCGCGGACTGCGCCGAGCTCTCCTGCGCGCTGCGTACGTCCGCCACCTGTGCCTGGAGCGCGGACACCTCGATGCGGTCCCCGCCGACCAGGGCCGCGGCGCCCGGATGGGCCTCGCTCCCGCAGGCGGAGAGGAGCGGCACCCCGACGAGCAGTGCGGCTGAGACGGCGAGCGCGGTGCGACGGCGGCGGTGCAAAGGAGCCTCCCGGGGAGAGTTTGTGCATCAGTGCACAAAGCCTTGCGGTGATCGATGTTAGGCAGTGGATGTGGTTGGGGCCACTGATTCGACCAACGATTCGCCAGGAGTTGGGGATGCGGCGCGCCCGCGGGCCCTTCGGAGCACGCGTTCGACCACCGGGGGCTGTTCCGTCAGGGCCTGTCCGGCGGATCAGGGCCGGATAGGACGCGGCGTCTGGTGCGGTGCATCGCAAGGCGCCGGAGCGTCCTGATAGCGGAGCTATTCGGGCGTTTCGGCAACGCCGCGAGGTGCCGTGCCAGGCGTCGCGGCCCCGGCCATGATCCGCCGGACAGGCCCTAGCCGCCTCGGACGTCCTGCTGGTGCTCCAGTTGCCTGCGCAGTTCCACGGGGAGCGGGTGGTGCGGCCCATAGGCGCGCTCCGCGTCGTACAGCAGTGTCTGCAACTGCCCGCGCCCCGCCGCGTGATCGCCCACCGCGAGCAGGAGGTGGCCGATGCGGTGCCGGATGTCGAAGGCACGGCCGGGGTCGGCGGTGACGGCCCCGTACGTGTTCTCGTAGTACGGGAGGACCGCGCGGAACTCGGCGAGTGCGGCGGCGGGCTCGCCCAGCTGCTCCAGGCACTGCGCCGCGTCGTAACGGAACTGGAGAGTCTGGACGTCGGCCGGGCCCGCCTCGGCCGTGCGGTCGTCGGCGAGGCGGCGCAGCTCGGGCAGGGCGCGCCGGTACTGGCCGTCGTCCATCAGGGTGGCCGCGTACTGCTTGCGCAGGATACGGACGACGGGTGAGTGCTCCCCGTGTTCGGCCGCGGCGGCCGGGAGGATGCCGCCGAGGATGTCCACGGCCTGGGTGATCCGGCCCTCGACGAGGAGCTGTTTCACCTCGTCGACGGCGCGCGCGACATCCCGGCGGGCGGGCGCCGGGTAGCCGGTGCGGTCGGCGGGCACGGACGGCTGCGGTACGGGCACGGGGGCCTGGGCGGCGGCGGCCCGGTCCGGCCACGGGGCGTGCGGTCGCAGGAAGGGCCGGGTCGGGTCGAGCGGTCCGGCCGGTGTGCCACGGGCGGGCAGCAGGGGCGCGAGCGTCTCGTACACCTCCTGGGCGGAGGCCGGCCTGGCCTGCGGGTCCTTGGCGAGCAGCCGCAGGACGAGCGCTTCGAGCTGCGCCGGGACCTCGGATCTGAGGTGGCGGACCGGCAGCGGGGGCTCGTAGAGGTGGCGGTGCAGGACGCCGAGCGCGGTGGAACCCGCGAACGGGACGTCCCCGCTGAGGAGTTCGTGGAGGAGGACACCGAGGGCGTAGAGGTCGGTGTACGGGCCGACGGCGCCGCCCATCGCCTGCTCGGGCGCCATGTAGGCCGGGGAACCGATCGGTGAACCGGTGTGCGTGAGACGGGTCGTGTCGGTGTCCAGGACGGAGGCGACACCCAGGTCGAGGACGATGACGGTGCCGTCGGGCCGCACCATCACATTGCGGGGCTTCAGGTCGCGGTGGACGATCGGCACCGCGTGCACGGCGGACAGCACGGCGCAGAGCTGCGCGGCGACCGCGACCGCCCAGAGCCACGGGTACGGATCGTGTTCGGCGAGATGGTCGGCGAGGTCGGCGCCCTCGACGTACTGCATGACCAGGAACAGGTCCTCGCCGTCGTTGCCCGCGTCGTGGACGGTGACCAGGCCGGGGTGGTCGACCTGCGCGGTGACCCGGCACTCGCGGACGAAGCGGCGGCGCAGCTCGTCGACGGCATCGCTGCCGGTGGGCCCGGCCATCCGGTCCGGACGCAGCAGCTTCACGGCGACCCGGCGGTCGAGCCGCTGGTCGTACGCCGTCCACACCTGGCCCATGCCGCCCTGGCCGAGGATGGTCGCCAGCTCGTACCGCCCGGCGATGACGCGTCCGGTCACCGTCCCTCGCCCTCCTTACGGAGGTAGTCGCTCAGCTCGTCGAGCTCGGCGCGGACCTGGTCGAGGCGCTGGGGTGCGGCGGGCGGCGGGGTGTGCGCGGGCGGGGGCACGACGGGCGGGTAGCCGTAACCGGGGGCCGGAGGCTGTTGGTTGGGCGGCGGCGGGGTGTGCTGCTGCGGGGTGTGCTGCTGTGGGGAATACCCGCCGTACTGTCCCTGCGGCTGCGGCAGGAGCGGACGGGGGACGCCGTACGGTCCTGCGGGGCCGTAGTGGTGTATCTCCGCGTACAGGTAATAGGCGACCACGCCGACCATCACGCCGAATATCCAGGAGACGCCGATGAACGCCTCGGCGTCGCTCGTCTTCTCGGGATCCTCCGGCATGACGATCATGAACGCGAACAGCCCCGTGTTGAGCGCGAACACGAGCACGAGCAGGCCCCAGTCACGCCCCTTGCGGGTCACGATCGCAAGCCGCAGCATCGCGACCCAGCCCAGGAGTCCGCAGCTCAGCACGGTCAGCGCCACGAAAAGCACGCGCAGCGCCGACAGCACAGCCGAGGACGGGCGGCGCTTCGGTGGCTGCTCCGGCGGATAGCCGTAGCCGTGCATGTGACGCTCCTGGAAGGCGTATGTCGGACGTGTGCCGTGAGCGTATACACCGACACGGACACCCGGTCCCGGGTTGTGCACAACCGTTGTGGTTCACGTCACTTCGGGGCGACCGTGCCGTCCGTCAGCCCGTCGTACATCCCCTGCACCAGGAGCCCGCCGAGCCGCCCTGCCGTCCGCAGCTGGCTTCGACTGGGATGCGAGCCAGTGGGAGGTCAACGACCCGGGACTGAAGTCGGACTGAAGTCCCGGGCTTGCTGCTCGTGACCATCACTGGCTGTGATGAATCCGGCTGCGTCCTGCTCTCGTTTTCACTGGTTATGCGGTGAGGGTGAGAGCTGGGGCCGTTGAACGCACCCCGCTCACCGCCGAGTTCTCGGAGTTCGGCAAACCGGTGGCGGCGAAGGGGCCGCCACCCTCTGACCTCGTATGCAAAACGGCTTGTCCCCCGTACACACCGATGTACGGGGGACGAGCTGTTCGCTCACACCCGGTCCGTTCACACCCGGTGGCGCACCCACACGTTCGGCTCGGCGTACGCCGCGTACCCGTGCGCGACGGAACAGTGCACCGGCACCAGAGCACCCGGCACCTCCACCGGCCCCTCCACGTCGAACGGCAGCCCGGTCCAGCTCCGCCACTGCGCCAGCGAACCGCTCACCGTCATCGACACCGGCGCCACAGCCTCGATCACCCCGCCCGCCCGCACGTGGACGCGCAACCACGGGTCGCACGGCAGGCCGTCCTCGTCCCGCGTCCGGCGGGCGTACTCCTCCATCGGGGCGGACGCCTCCAGGTGCTTGGCGTTCGGCCGCACCGGGGCAACGAGCTCCTGGAAGCCGAGCCGCGCGGTGTTCTCCCGCAGCGCGGCCACCATCCGCCCCGATATCCCCTTCCCCAGATGGCCCTTGGCGACCGTGATCTCGATCGCGCTGACCGTGTCCGGCGTCCGCTCGCGCCGCAGATCCGAGAACGCCCACAGCAACGCCTGGTCCCACCCGCCCGGAGGCAGCTCCCGGCGCCCGGCCGCATCCAGCGCGAACGGCACGCTGTAGGCGCGGGCGACGACGGCGCCCTCGCTGTCCGTCGCGACGAGTACGTACTCGGGGAACTCGACCGCGATCCGGGGGAAGTTCGCCCAGCCCACCAGGTCCTGAAGGACGAACTCCGGCCAGGTGTCCGGCATCTCGGCCATGGGACCGGCCAGTTCGGGGCGTGCGGCGAGCGTGGTGATGATCAGCTTCATGCGCCACACGCTAATGAGCGGACGGAAAGCGTCCACCGATTTTTCCCGGGACCGGACGCCGCCTTCGGTGATCTACTGCATCCGGAACTCCACGCGGAAGGAATGGACACGGTGGATGAGAATCCCTCACTGACAGAGCGTTTCGAGGAGCACCGGCCTCAACTGCGAGCGGTGGCCTACCGGATGCTCGGCTCGGCGAGCGAGGCCGATGACGCCGTCCAGGACACCTGGCTCCGCGCGAGCCGGGCCGACACGGACGGGGTGGAGAACCTCGCCGGCTGGCTGACCACCGTGGTGTCCCGGGTCTGCCTCAACATGCTGCGCTCGCGCGAGACCCGCTGCGAGGACCCCCTGGAGGCGTACGCCCCGGGCGCGGCCGAGGCCGAGGGGAGCGACGCACGGCACGACCCGGAACAGGAAGCGCTGCTGGCGGACTCGGTCGGGCTGGCCATGCTGGTGGTCCTCGACACGCTGACACCGGCCGAGCGGCTGTCCTTCGTCCTGCACGACATGTTCGCCGTGCCCTTCGACGAGCTCGGCGCCATGCTCGACCGTTCCCCGACGGCCGCCCGCCAGCTCGCGAGCCGCGCCCGCCGCCGGGTCAGGGGCGGCACAGCGGTGCCCGCACCGGACCTGAACCTCCGGCGCCAGGTCGTCGACGCCTTCCTGGCCGCCACCCGGGGCGGCGACTTCGAGGCACTGGTCGCCCTCCTCGACCCCGACGTGGTGCTCCGGGCCGACCGGGCCGTCGTCCCCACACCCGAACCCATCGAGGTCCGCGGCGCGCTCAGCGTGGCCAAGGGCGCGATGGCTGCCATGGGCCGGGCCCGTTTCACCGGCCCCGCGCTGGTGAACGGCATGGTCGGCCTCGCCATGGCTCCCCACGGACGCCTGCGCATCGTCCTCGCCTTCACGATGGCGGAGGGCAGGATCACGGAGATCGATGTGATCGCGGAACCGGACCGTCTCGGCGAACTCACCATCGCCGTGCCGGACCACTGACACACCGAGGGCGCCGACCGGAGCGATCCGGTCGGCGCCCGGCAGACATCCAGTCCTCAGCCGCCGCACTGCGCGAGCATCATGTCCTTGTCCGGGACGGTCACCGGCAACTCGTACTTCCGCGCCACCTGCGCGAACCGCACCGCGTACGCACAGCGGATGCGCTTGTTCGGCGGGAGCCAGGAGGCCGGACCGGAGTCGCCCTTGGACGAGTTGGCGCGCCCCTCGACGGGAAGCAGATTGAGTACGTCGTTGGCGAGCCGCTTGCGCTTGCTCTCCGGCCAGCGCGCGGCGCCCATCTGCCAGCTGTACGACAGCGGCACCACATGGTCGATCTGGACCTCGGAGGCGCGCTCCTTGCGCCAGTCGAGGGTCTGCCCGGTGTACGGGTCGTACAGCTTCATCGCGATGACGACACAGTCCGAACCGCCACGGAAGCGGAGCCCCTGGCCGTCGCGGTGGAGGAGGTCGTTACGGGTGTCGCAGCCGTTGCGCGCGAGGGGGACCCCGTCCGCGGTGTCCATCCAGGCGTAACCGAACTCGTCCCGCTCGTAACCGGTGCGCGGTCCGCGCCCCTTGGTGGCCACGTTCCCGATGAGCTTGCGGGCCGCGGCCCTGTCGTCCTCGGAGGTGAGGGGTGCGAGCCCCGGCTTCGTACCGTCCTGGTTGCTCAGGGGGCTGGCTCCGACGCCCTCGCCCGCCTGCCCGCCGCCGCTCGCCGCACTGCTCGCACCCGCGCTCCCGCCCCCCGTCCCCTGGGGTTCGCAGCCCGCCAGGGACAGCACGACGGCCGCGCTCAGGGCGGGCAGCACCACTCGGTACATGCGGGGAGATATCACGCGGAGCCATCCTGACGGGGAGAAAGCCGAACCCGGGAATCCTACGGACGTCTTCCCCGCCAGAGAACGTTCAAGGCGGGCGACCCGCCCGGATGGGCCCCGGATCACACGTCACGCAGACCCCGTACGGCCCGCCCCGGGCTCACACCTTCCCGATGCCGAGCGTCGTCTCGGACGGCAGCAGCCCGGCTCCGAGCACCGCCACCCACAGCGGCCCCAGCAACTCCACCAGCCGCACCCGGCCTTCCTCCCCGAGGGCCGCCCACAGTCCGGCCGCCTCCTCGTCGGTGCGCCGCTCCACCTCCGCGCGCAGCGCGCGGCCCGCCTCCGTGACCATGCCGTCCGGCCCCAACAGCCCGCGTGCCTCCAGCCGTTGACGTGCAGCCGCCCACTCGTCCGCGCTCCATCCCCGGCTCTCGAACACCTCGGGGCGCGCCGCGCCGACACCCGCGAAGGAGACCAGCGACTCGACCGGGTCGAGGCCCGCGGCGACGAGCGCCGCGATGTGCCCGTCGCCCCGGTGCTCGCGCAGGACGGTCGCGGCCTGCCACAGCACCAGGTGCGGGGCGTCCGGCCAGGGCAGTGCGGCGTTGGCCTCGGCGAGCGGCCGGCCCTTCACGTCCGCCGCCTCGGCCGCGCGGCGGGCCAGCGCGGCGATCTCGGCGAGCTCCGGACCGTCGATCCACTCCGCGAGCAGTGCTCTGTACGTACGGTCGACCGCCCTCGTCCGGGCCGCGAGCACGGCTTCCGGTGTGGCGACGGACCAGACGGCCGGGACGTACTCGCGGACCATCACCGGGCTGAAACTGTGGAAGGTGCCGACGACGTGGCGCTCCCCCGCCGCGCCGAGCGGCGCGGCACGCCAGGCGAAGTAGCCCGGCCAGCGCTCGTCGACGGCGTAGCCGAGCGCGGCGGCCTCCTCGCGGGCCTCGGGTGCGTAGTAGAGGACGGCATGCAGGGGTTCCAGCAGGTGCCACATCTGACGCACACTGCCCAGCTCTTCGGACATGTCTCCGCCTTCCCAGAACTCCACAGAACTCCACGGAACAAGAAATCTTGCCAGTGACTAGATTCCCTCGGATTCCCAGAGTGCGCCTCGCCCACCAACTTGTCAATGACTAGATTCGGCGTACTGTGCTGACCATGAGCAGCGAGCGCACCTACCACCACGGCGACCTGCGGCGGGCCGTTCTGACCGCCGCCCTCGACGTCGTCGCGACGGACGGCCCCGGCGCCCTGAGCCTGCGCGACCTGGCCCGCCGGGCGGGCGTCTCGCACGCCGCCCCGGCCCATCACTTCAAGGACAGGACCGGCCTGCTCACCGCGATCGCCGCCGAGGGCTACACACTCTTCGCGGACGCCCTGGACGAGGCGCCGACTCTGAACGAGCGGGGCGTGCGGTACGTACGGTTCGCCAGGGAACACCCCGCCCACTTCCAGGTGATGTTCCGCCCGGAGCTCCACCGGCCCGACGACCCGGACCTGCTCGCGGCGAAGGCCCGCGCCGCCGACTCCCTGCGCGCAGGCGTCAGCGCACTCCCCGCCGAGGGCCGGGCCGACGCGGGCATCGCCGCCTGGTCCCTGGCCCACGGCTTCGCCACCCTGCTCCTCAGCGGCAACCTGTCCGGCCCCCTGGGCACCCGTGACCCCGAGGAGGTCTTCCGCTCACTCGCGGGGCTGCTGTTCGCCGACGGAGTCAGGACCCCAGGATCGTCGTAAGGAACTCCCCGGTCCACGCCAGGAGTTCGCGGCCGACCACCGGCTTGCCGCCGATTCTGCCTGCCGTGGGGCGGGGGACCAGGATCTGGTGGGCGGTCGGCTTGATGACCGTCTTCGGGTGGAGCCGCTTCAGGCGCAGCTCCTGGGACTCGCGCAGCTCCACCGGGGCGAAGCGGATGTTCGAGCCCTGGAGGACGATCTCGCCGACCCCGCAGGCGCGGGCCAGCATGCGCAGGCCGGCGACCAGGAGCAGGTTCTCTACCGGCTCCGGGAGCTTGCCGTAGCGGTCGGTGAGCTCCTCGCGTACCGCCCTGATGTCGTCCTCCGTGTTGGCGGAGGCGATCGAGCGGTACGCCTGGAGGCGGAGCCGCTCGCCGGGGGCGTAGTCGTGCGGTACGTGGGCGTCTACCGGGAGCTCGATCTTGACCTCAAGCGGGGGCTCCTCCTCGACGCCTCCGTCGACCGCGGCCCGGTAGTCGGCCACCGCCTCGCCGACCATCCGGATGTAGAGGTCGAAGCCGACGCCCGCGATATGGCCGGACTGTTCGCCGCCGAGCAGATTTCCGGCGCCGCGGATTTCGAGGTCCTTCATGGCCACGTACATGCCCGCGCCCATTTCGGTGTGCTGGGCGATGGTCGCCAGGCGCTCGTGGGCGGTCTCCGTGAGGGGCTTCTCCGGGGGGTACAGGAAGTAGGAGTAGCCCCGGTCCCTGCCACGGCCGACGCGTCCGCGGAGCTGGTGCAGTTGCGAGAGGCCGAAGTTGTCGCCGCGCTCCACGATCAGGGTGTTGGCGTTGGAGATGTCGATGCCGGACTCGACGATCGTCGTCGAGACGAGTACGTCGAACTTCTTCTCCCAGAAGTCCACGACGACCTGCTCCAGGGCGCTCTCGCCCATCTGTCCGTGCGCCGTGGCGATACGGGCCTCCGGCACGATCTCGCGGAGCCGTGCCGCGGCACGGTCGATGGACTCGACCCGGTTGTGGATGTAGAAGACCTGGCCCTCGCGCAGCAGTTCACGGCGGACGGCGGCGCCGATCTGCTTCTCGTCGTACGGCCCGACGAAGGTGAGAACGGGGTGGCGCTCCTCCGGCGGCGTCGTGATCGTCGACATCTCACGGATGCCGGTGACGGCCATTTCGAGCGTACGGGGGATGGGCGTCGCGGACATGGTCAGTACGTCGACGTTGGCACGGAGCTTCTTCAGCTGCTCCTTGTGCTCGACGCCGAAGCGCTGCTCCTCGTCCACGATGACCAGGCCGAGGTCCTTGAACCTCGTCTCGGCGGAGAAGAGGCGGTGCGTGCCGATGACGAGGTCGACCGAGCCCTCCCGCAGGCCCTCCAGCGTGGACTTCGACTCCGTGTCGGACTGGAAGCGGCTCAACGCCCGTACGTTGACCGGGAACTGGGCGTACCGCTCGGTGAACGTACCGAAGTGCTGCTGGACGAGGAGCGTGGTCGGTACGAGGACGGCGACCTGCTTTCCGTCCTGGACCGCCTTGAACGCCGCGCGCACGGCGATCTCCGTCTTGCCGTAACCGACGTCGCCGCAGACCAGCCGGTCCATGGGGACCGTCTTCTCCATGTCCTCCTTGACCTCGGCGATCGTGGACAGCTGGTCGGGCGTCTCCGCGTACGGGAAGGCGTCCTCCAGCTCGCGCTGCCACGGGGTGTCCGGGCCGAAGGCGTGCCCGGGGGCCGCCATCCGCGCCGAGTACAGCTTGATGAGGTCGGCGGCGATCTCCTTGACCGCCTTCTTGGCGCGCTGCTTGGTCTTGGTCCAGTCGGCGCCGCCGAGCCGGTGCAGGGTCGGGGCCTCGCCGCCCACGTACTTGGTGACCTGCTCCAGCTGGTCGGTGGGGATGTACAGCCGGTCGCCGGGCTGGCCGCGCTTGGCCGGGGCGTACTCGACGAGGAGGTACTCGCGGGTGGCGGCCTGCACCGTGCGCTGCACCATCTCGATGTAGCGGCCCACGCCGTGCTGCTCGTGGACGATGTAGTCGCCCGTCTCCAGCGTCAGCGGGTCGATGGTCTTGCGGCGGCGGGCCGGCATCCGGCCGAGGTCCTTGGTGGCCGTGCGCTGACCGGTCAGATCGGTCTCGGTCAGCACGGCGAGCTTGAGCGCCGGGTCGACGAAGCCCTGGTCGATGGCGCCGCACGACACATGGACGAGGGACGGCGAGATCTCGGCCAGGTCCTGGTCGAGGCGGGCGGGGATGCCCTCGCCGCCGAGGACCTCGACGGTGCGGGAGGCCGGGCCCTGGCCCTCGGTGACGTACACCGTGCGCCAGCCGTCCGCGAGCCAGCCCTTGGTGTCGGCGAGCGCGCGGGCGGTGTCGCCCCGGTACGCCTCGGGGGCGTGCATCCGGAGCTTGAGGGTGTCCTCGTCCAGCTCGTCGTCGGCGGCGAACGGGGAGACCGACCACCACATCATGTTGAGCTCGCGGGCCCGGTCGCGGACGTCCGCGATGCCCCGGAGCGAGGCCGCGCCGACATCGATCGGGGCCTCGCCGCCGCCCGCCGTGGCCGCCCAGGACGCCTGGAGGAACTCCTGGCTGGTGGCGACCAGGTCGGTCGCCCGCGTACGCACCCGCTCCGGGTCGCAGACCACCGCCATCGAGCCCTTCGGCAGGACGTCGATCAGCAGCTCCATCTCGTCCACCAGCACCGGGGCGAGGGACTCCATGCCCTCGACGGCGATCCCCTCGGCGATCCTGCCCAGCAGCTCGCCCAGCTCCGGGTGGGCCTCGGCGAGGGCGGCGGCCCGGCTGCGGACCTCGTCCGTGAGCAGCAGCTCGCGGCAGGGCGGCGCCCACAGCCCGTGCGCGGCGACCTCCAGCGAGCGCTGGTCAGCGATCTTGAAGTAGCGGATCTCCTCGACGTCGTCGCCCCAGAACTCCACCCGCAGGGGGTGCTCCTCGGTCGGCGGGAAGACGTCCAGAATTCCACCGCGTACGGCGAACTCGCCGCGCTTCTCGACCAGTTCGACCCGGGAGTACGCGGCGGCCGCGAGCGCCTCGACGACCTCGCCCAGATCGGCGGTCTGTCCGCTGCTCAGCGCCACAGGCTCCAGGTCGCCGAGCCCCTTGACCTGCGGCTGGAGCACGGAGCGCACGGGCGCGACGATGACGCTGACCGGGCCGGTCTCCGGGTCGTCCTGCCTGGGGTGCGCCAGCCTGCGCAGCACGGCGAGGCGGCGGCCCACGGTGTCCGAGCGCGGCGAGAGCCGTTCGTGGGGCAGAGTCTCCCAGGACGGGTATTCGGCGATGGTGTCCGGCGGCAGCAGCGTGCGCAGCGCCGCCGCCAGGTCCTCCGCCTCGCGGCCGGTCGCGGTGACGGCCAGCACGGTCCGGCCGGTCTCGCGGGCCAGTGCGGCCACGGCGAAGGGCCGGGCGGCCGACGGACCCACCAGGTCGACATGCATCCGGTGGCCGTCGGTGGCGGCCTTCACCGCTTCGGAGAGCGCCGGGTCACGTACGACGACATCCAGCAGACCGTGCAGGCTCATGAAGGGCTTCCGTCCGGGGTACGGGGGTGTACTGACAGCCGGCTGCTGCCAGGGGCGACGCGCCGTCCCCGGCAGGGGGCAACACGAATGGCCCGACACGTAGGACGGGCCGGGGTTCCAGACTACGACTCCCCTACGACAGCCGCGCCCGCAACCGCGTCACGCCGTGGCCGGGAGCGGTCACCGGTCAGCCGAATGCCGGGGCCGGGCCGTCCCGGGCACCCGGACGCGTACCGCTGCGTACTGGCGGACGCGGGCATTACGACGGAGCCGGCCCCGGGACGTTTGGAGGAACGTCCCGGGGCCGGCTCCGTCATCCTATGACGGCCACCGTCACCCGTCGGTGGCGATCGCGTTGAGGACGTTCATCCGGCCCGCCCGGAAAGCGGGAACCAGTGCGGCGAACAGTCCGACGAAGGCCGAGGCGACGAAGACCGTGAGGATCGTCGGCCACGGGATCTCCAGGACGCCGAGACCCTCCAGGGCCAGCAGCTTCTGGGCCGAGGTGCCCCATCCCATGCCCAGGCCGAGGCCGAGCAGGGCGCCGAAGAGGGCGATGACCACGGACTCCAGCCGGATCATGCGGCGCAGCTGACGGCGCGAGAGGCCGATGGCCCGCATCAGACCGATCTCACGGGTCCGCTCGACCACCGACAGGGCGAGCGTGTTCACCACACCGAGCACCGCGACGATGATCGCCAGGGCCAGCAGGCCGTACACGATGTTGAGCAGCTGGCCGATCTGGTCCTTCAGGTCCTGCTTGAAGTCCGCCTGGTTCTGCACCTTGTACTGCGGGTACTCGGCGAGTGAGGACTTGAGGGCGGCGTACGCCTCCTTCTCCTTGCCGTCCTGCGCCTTGCCGAACATGATCATGTTCTGTGGCATCTTGTCGGCGGGGACGTACTTCTCGGCGGTCCTGGTGTGGGTGTACATCGCCCCCTTGTCGACGTTGGTCTCGTCCGAGGTGATCGCGGCGACCTTCAGCTTCGCCGTCTCACCGCCCTTGAACGCGACCGTCATCTCGTCCCCGACCTTGATCTTGTGCCGGGTGGCGTACGCGTCACCGACCGACATGGCGTCCTCGCCGTACGCGTCGGCCAGATCACCGGAGACTGTCGTGCGCCGCAGGTCGTCCTTGTACGTCGGGTCGGCGGCGACGACTCCCTCGTCCTCCGTCGAACCGTCGGGGGCGGTCAGCTTCGCGCTGACGACCTTGTAGTGGGTGATGTGCTCGATACCGGGTGCGCTCTCCAGGGCCTTCGCGGCCTGGGGGACGATCAGCTGGCCGGGGGTGGACGACTGGACGATGAAGTCCGCGCCGACCGACTTGTCGAGCTCGTCGGTGGCCGAGGCGACCATGGACGAACCGACGACCGAGAGGCAGGCCACCAGGGCCAGGCCGATCATCAGGGCCGCGCCGGTCGCTCCGGTACGCCTCGGGTTGCGCAGCGCGTTGCGCTCCGCGAGCCGGCCGACCGGGCCGAACATCCGCAGCACGACCACGCTGAGCGCCCGCACCACGATCCCGGCGAGCAGCGGGCCGATCACGATGAAGCCGATGAGGGTCAGGACCACACCGAGCCCCAGGAACAGCGAACCCTCGCTCGCCTTCTCGGCCTGCGTGGTCGCCCACAGGGCCGCGCCACCGCCGACGGTGAGGACCAGACCGATACCGGCCCTGATCCAGCCGGACTTGGCGTCCGCCGGGGTTCCGGCGTCGCGCAGGGCCGCCATCGGCGAGACCTTGCCGGCCCGGCGGGCGGGGACGTAGGCGGCGAGGACGGTGACGACGACACCGAGCACGAGCCCGATCACCGGGGTCGTCCAGGCGATGGTGAGGTCCTTGGTGGACAGCTCCATGCCCATGGCGCCCATGAGCTTCATCAGACCGACGGCGAGCCCGATACCGGCGCCGACACCGAGGATCGAACCGACGACCCCGAGGAGCACCGCTTCGACGAGCACCGACCGGTTGACCTGCTTGCGGCTGGAGCCGATGGCCCGCATCAGACCGATCTCGCGGGTGCGCTGGGCGACCAGCATCGAGAAGGTGTTGACGATCAGGAAGATCCCGACGAGGAAGGCGATCCCGGCGAAGCCGAGCATCGCGTACTTCATCACGTCGAGGAAGGAGCCCATGGAGTCCTTGCTGGCCGCCGCGGCCTCGTCCTGGGTCTGGAGCTTGTACGTGGCCGGGTCACCGAGCGCGGTGGCGACGCCGCTCTTCAACTCCGTGTCGTTCACCCCCGGTTCGGCGGTGATGGCGATGTGGGTGAAAAGGTCGGGTCCGCCGAGCAGCTTCTGCTGCGCGGTGGCGGTGTCGAGGTAGACGACGGCCGCGCCCGGGTTGGTCACGGTGAAGGACGCGATGCCGCTGATCTTCGCCTTGATGTCGCCGGTGACGGCGATGGTGCGCAGCTCGTCACCGAGCTTCAGGTGGTGCTTCTCCGCGGTGTCGGCGTCGACCATCACCTCGGTGGGGCCGCGCGGGGCGTGACCGGAGGTGATCTCCATGGAACGCAGGTCGTTGCGCGTCCAGTTGCCGGCGAACGTCGGGGCGCCGGTCTCGGAGCCCATGTTCTTGTTGTGGCTGTCGACGACGGTGACGGCCATGCTGGAGACGACGCCCTCGGCGGACTTCACGCCGTCGGCCTTCTCCACCTGCCCGACGACGGAGGCGGGCAGCGACTCGGGCTTGCCCGTCTCCGGGGTGTCGTCGACGTCCGCGGCGGACTTGGGGCTGACGGTGACATCGGCGGCGGTCGCCGCGAAGAGCTTGTCGAACGTGGTGTTCATGGTGTCGGTGAAGACGAGCGTGCCGCACACGAACGCCACCGACAGGAGGACCGCGACGGCGGAGAGCGCCATGCGTCCCTTGTGCGCGAGGAAGTTGCGCATCGAGGTCTTGAGGACAGTCACGACGTACGCCCCCGTGCATCGAAGTGCTTCATGCGGTCGAGGACCTGGTCGGCGGTCGGGTTCAGCATCTCGTCGACGATGGAACCGTCCGCGAGATACAGCACCCGGTCCGCGTAGGAGGCCGCCACCGGGTCGTGGGTGACCATGACGATGGTCTGGCCCAGGTCGTCGACGGACCTGCGCAGGAAGGACAGCACCTCGGCGCCGGCCCGCGAGTCCAGGTTTCCGGTCGGCTCGTCACCGAAGATGATGTCCGGCTGGGAGGCGAGGGCGCGGGCCACCGCGACACGCTGCTGCTGGCCACCGGAGAGCTCGGTCGGCCGGTGCTTCAGCCGGTCGGAGAGACCGACGGTCTCCACGACCTGGCGCAGCCAGGCGGCGTCGGGCTTGCGGCCCGCGATGTCCATCGGCAGCGTGATGTTCTCCAGCGCATTGAGCGTCGGGAGCAGGTTGAACGCCTGGAAGATGAAGCCGATCCGGTCCCGGCGGAGCTGAGTGAGCTTCTTGTCCTTGAGCTTCGTGATCTCGGTTTCGTCGAGGTAGATCTCGCCCGAGGTCACTGTGTCGAGGCCCGCGAGGCAGTGCATCAGCGTCGACTTACCGGAGCCGGACGGGCCCATGATCGCCGTGAACTGCCCGCGAGCGATGTCGACATCGACATGGTCGAGCGCGACGACCCGGGTTTCCCCGGCCCCGTACGCCTTGACGACCTGTCGCGCTCGCGCAGCGACGGCCGTACGCCCTCCAGTGCCCCCGTGCCTGGTAATGGTCACAGCCGTTGTCACGGTATTTCTCCTATGCCGGTGGATGCCTGGTCGTCTCTGTGTACGTTCTGAGTCTTGCGGGAGGAGGGGGTCCGGCGCGCTGGTGCCCAGCGCAGTCTTCGGGTGGGGTTTTCCCCACCCCGTCCTCTGCGGTCAGCCGCCCTTGCGGTGTATGACCACGGTAAAGAACGAGCTGCCGCTGCCACGTCCTCCGGCGGGAGGAACGACCCCTGGCCACAAGTACGGAGCTACCCCTAAGGGTTTCCGTCCTGGGGATGAGACCCAGGTAGGGGCCGACCAGAACCGGAACCGGCCCGGCCGCCCCCTCCCGCTGTGTGGGCGGCGGGTGAGACAGTGTCACGGGAAATACATGCATAGGGAAAGGAAAACCTGTGGCCGGCACGGAAGGCGGGGACGTAGGCATAGGCGTCGGCACGGACAAGGGCGGCGCGGATACCGCAGGCGCGGATAACGCAGGCGCGGATAACGCCACGCCCCGCGGCCGGCGGCCCGTCGTCGCCGCGCTGATGCTCGGCATGGCACTCGCCGCCATCGACGGCACGATCGTCTCGACCGCTGTCCCCCAGATCGTCGGCGATCTCGGCGGGTTCGCCGTTTTCTCCTGGCTGTTCTCCGGCTATCTGCTGGCCGTGACCGTCACCCTCCCCGTCTACGGGAAGCTCTCCGACACCTTCGGCCGCAAGCCGGTCCTGGTCGCCGGCATCATCCTGTTCCTGATCGGCTCGGTGCTCTGTGCCCTGGCCTGGAACATGGCGGCCCTGATCGCCTTCCGCGTCATCCAGGGTCTCGGCGGCGGCGCGCTCCAGGGCACCGTCCAGACCGTCGCGGCCGACCTGTACCCGCTCAAGGAACGCCCCAAGATCCAGGCCAAGTTGTCGACGGTGTGGGCCACATCGGCGGTCGCGGGACCGGCGGTCGGCGGGCTGCTCGCGGCGTACGCGGACTGGCGCTGGATCTTCCTGATCAACCTGCCGGTCGGCGCCGTCGCGCTCTGGCTGGTCGTGCGTCACTTCCACGAACCGGCCCGCCCCCGCACCGGCACCCGTCTCCGTATCGACTGGGCGGGCGCCCTCGCCGTCTTCACGACCGGCGCTCTCCTGCTGACCGCGCTCGTCCAGGGCGGCGTGGCCTGGCCGTGGCTCTCCGCACCCTCGCTCGGGCTGCTGGGCGCGAGCGCCGCCCTCGCGGCGCTGACCGTCGTCATCGAGCGGCGCGCCGCCGACCCGATCATCCCCGGCTGGGTCTGGAAGCGGCGCACCATCGCCTCCGTCAACCTGGCCCTGGGCGCGATGGGTCTGCTGATGGTGGCGCCCACCGTCTTCCTGCCGACGTACGCCCAGTCGGTCCTGGGCCTCGGCCCGATCGCCGCCGGTTTCGTGCTCTCCGTCATGACGCTGAGCTGGCCGGTCTCGGCGGCCTTCTCCAACCGGGTCTACAACCGCATCGGCTTTCGCTTCACCGCGATCATCGGCATGAGTGCCACCCTGCTGATCCTGCTCGCCTTCCCCCTGCTGCCGTATCCCGGTTCGGCCTGGCAGCCCGCCCTGATCATGCTGCTGCTGGGCGCGGCGCTCGGGCTGTTCCAGCTCCCGCTGATCGTCGGCGTCCAGTCCACGGTCGGCTGGTCCGAGCGCGGTACGACGACGGCCTCCGTACTGTTCTGCCGCCAGGTCGGCCAGAGCCTGGGCGCCGCGCTCTTCGGCGCCGTCGCCAACGGGGTGCTCGCCTCCCGGCTGGCCGACGCCCCGGTCACCGGGCTGCCCGGCGACCTGGACGCGATCTCGCACGCCCTGGGCGATCCGGGCTCGCTCTCCGCCGCGGCAACGGACTATCTGCGACGGGCGGTTGATGCCGCCGTCGACTACGTCTACCTCGGTGCCGCGGGTGCCGCGGCACTCGCCCTGCTCGTCCTCGTCTTCGTGGCCCCACGCCGCTTCCCGGTCCTCGACGAAGGTACCGAAAGCGCTTCCCCGGCACTCAAGAAGTAGACAACTCCAGGGTTACCGTGAGTAGTTCGGTCGCAACCCTGCCCACCCGCCGTACTCGCGAGTAACGTACGCGCTTCAACAGCGCACCCGCGCTCCTGCCTTGCGGTCCTTCCCCGGACCCGAGCCACGCGAGGAGCAGCACCCTGATGCCTCACGAGCACCCGCCGCAGCGTCCGCCGCACCCCCCGTACGCGCCATTCCGGCCGCACCGCCGTCCCCCGCCGCCGCCCCGCTCCCCGGGCGGCGAGTACCTCCTCCCCTGGCAGAGTTCGTCGACACCCACGCCGCCCCGGTGGCCCACCCCGCCCGCCGCACCCGTCCCCGCTCCCGGCCACCACAGCGATCTGCGCCGGCTGCGCGGCGCGTACCGCGTCCTGCGCCGCGCCTCCACACTCACCGCACTCGGCTACTTCACCCTCTTCCTGCTGCTCTCCGGCTTCGCCCCGGCCCTGATGACCCGTCCCGTCGGCGACGGCGGCCTCACCACCGGGCTCCTGCTCGGCCTCTGCCAGCTCCCGGTGACGCTGGCCGCCATCGCCGTGTACGAGTGGACGGCCCGGCGCACGGTGGACCCGCTCTGCGCCGGACTCCGCGACCGGGCCCGCGGTACGGACGGCCGAGCGGCCACCGAGCGCCGCGGAACAGGAACGGGCCGATGAACGGCTTCGACGAGTCCGCGCAGACGATGTCGCTGATGGCGTTCATCGCCGTGGCCACCGTGACCCTGCTGCTCTGCGTGATGACCGGCCCCGACCGCGACGACCTCGACGCGTTCTACACCGGCTACCGCTCGCTCTCGCCGGTACGCAACGGCCTCGCCATCGCAGGTGACTACCTCTCCGCGGCCACCGTCCTCGGCACCACCGGCGTCATCGCCCTCACCGGCCACGACGGGCTCGTACTCGCCCTGAGCACGGCCCTCTCTCTCGTCCTGCTGATGTTCCTGCTCGCCGAACCCCTGCGCAACGCGGGCCGGTTCACCATGGGCGACGTCCTCACCCGCCGCTCCCCCGGCCGGGCCGTCCGCATCGCCGCCTGCGCCGTCACCCTCGCGGCGCTGTTGCCCCTGATGGTCGTGCAGCTCGCGGGCAGCGGCAGTCTGCTCGCCTTCATCCTCGGCTTCGACAGCTCCGGATTCCGCACCGGCTCCATCATCGTGCTCGGCGCCGTGATGATCGGTTACGCGGCGATCGGCGGGATGAAGGGAACCGCCCTCATCCAGATGATCAAGACCGTGGTGCTGCTCGGCGCCGGCCTGCTGGTCTCCGTACTGATCATGAACCGCTTCGACTGGGACGCCGGCGCCCTGCTCCGCGCCGCCCAGCAGGGCAGCGGCGCGGGAACCGCCTATCTGCACTCCGGGCTCCAGTTCGGCGGCAACGACCTCGACATGATCAGCTCCGAACTCACCGTCGTGCTCGGCGCCGCGTGCCTGCCGCACATCACCATGCGGATGGCGAGCGTCCGCAGCGCCCAGGCCGTCCGCCGGTCACTGTCCTGGGCGGTCTGCGTCGTCGTCGGCCTCTGCCTGCTGCTCACCGTCATCGGCTTCGGCGCCGCCGCACTGGTCGGCCATACGCGCATCACCGCCGCCGGAGCGCAGGGCAACAGCGCGATCCTCCAGGTCAGTGGAGTCGTCGCGGGCGGCGGCGAGATCGGGGCACTGGTCGTCACGACCATGACCACAGCGATCTTCCTGACGCTGCTCGCCTCGGTGGCCGGAATGATCCTGGCCTGCGCGAACTCCCTTGCCCACGACCTGTTCGCCCACGGACTACGCGGCCGGAGCGGGGAGCCGGTGCCCGGCCGCATCGAAATGGGCGCGGCGCAGCTCGCCGCGGTCGGGGTGGGCACCACCGCCGTCGTCCTCGCCGTGCTCGCCCGGCACTGGAACGTCCAGGCGATGGTGACGCTCTCGTTCTGCATCGGCGCCTCGGCCCTGGCCCCGGCGCTGGTCTACAGCCTGTTCTGGCGGCGCTTCACCCGTACCGGACTGCTCTGCACCCTCATCGGCGGCACCCTCTGCGTGCTGGTGCTGATGACCGGCACCAACCTGGTGTCCGGCTCCCCCGGCGCGGTCTTCCCCGACCGCGACGTCAACTGGTTCCCGTTCACCACGACCGGGCTCATCTCCATCCCGTTCGGCTTCCTGGCGGGCTGGCTGGGGACGGTGCTCGGCCGGCGTACGGCTGCGGAGGAACGCAGACAGTACGAGGCGGTGGAGCCGTGGATTCTGGCGGGAGCGCCCCCGGCGCTCCCAGCCCGTCCTGCGTTTGAGGACAATCCGGCAACCGGACGACCCCGGCACCCCTTCTAAGACTTGATCCACAATTCACCAGAGGGTGAGCTTTCCGCAGATTGATCCAGCCACCGTACGCGCCCTAGGAGTCCTGCGCCCGCACCAGCACGTCGCCGACAGCCATGCGGTAGTAGAGCACGGACCGTCCCGCACGGCGGCGGCCGACCAGCCCGGCATCCAGGAGCACCTTGAGGTGGCGGCCCACCGAGCCAAGACCCTGGCCCGTCATCGCCACCAGATGCGTCGTGCTCATCGGGCTGTCCAGGAGCACCAGCACGCTCGCCCGCCCGGCACCGAGCAGCCTGGCCAGCGCCTCCGGAGCGGCGGCCCGCTCCGGCTCCGCCAGCGTGCCCGAGCACGGGTACACCACGGCGTTGCGGTGCACCGCGCCGTGGGAGTCCGGCCGGTCCATGGCGATCCATCCCCTGCGCGGCGTGACCGGCACGAGCAGCAGCTGTGATCCCAGCAGTTGCCGGGGCGGGAAGGCGCGGGTGTTGATCTGCAGCCGGTTGCCGCCCAGCCACTGCATCTCCGGATGTATGTCGTCCAGTGCCGCTGCCCAGCCCGCCCTGCTCAACTGGCCTGTACGCGCGACCACATCGGCCTCGATGACGCGTCGCCGCCGCAGCCAGTCGGGCGCGACAATCTCCCGCCACACCCACTCCAGCAGGTCGGCGATGCGCTCCGGCAGATCGGGGCGCAGCAAAGGGCCCGGCAGCGGTCCGCGGTGAGCGATCTCGAGGTCGGTGCGGGCGGTATCGGCCGGCATCTCGCGGATCCGTGCGAGCTCGTCGTAGAACTCCGCACCGCCCGGTGCCTCGCCCTCGCGGGAAGGCACCGGCGTCAGGAAGTCGGCGATCCACCGGTGCCTGCCCAGCGCGACGGGCACCAGCAGGGCGGTGACCGGATCGGCGGCCAGCCGCTCCCGGTAGGCGGGCCCGTGACTGTCCAGCCAGCGGCGCTCGGCCGGATGCGCGGGCGAGTCCTTCTCCAGGGCCATCAGGCTCGCTGTTGTCTCGCAGAGGGGCGACACGACGAACCGGCTGCTCGCGAGCGTATCCGCGTTGACTTCCCACCAGCCCAATGGTTTCGCCTCCTCGCGAAACATTACCTCTGCGTCCGACCGCCTGCCGACACTGCGACCATGCGCACGTACCAAGAGCTTTTCAAGGCCCCGGAGTTCACCCCGCTGTTCGCGGCCTTTGCCTCACACGTGGCGGCCCAGACGGTGAGCAGAATGGCCGTGGGGACGCTCGTCTACGATGCGACCGGCTCGCCGCTCCTCGCCGCTCTCAGCATGTTCGGCCCGTTGCTGGCGCAGATGATCGGCGCGAGTGTCCTGCTGTCGGCGACGGACCGCCTGCCGCCGCGCGCCGCGACCGTCGGCCTGGCGCTCTTCTTCGCCGTGGCCACCACTACCCTGGCCCTGCCCGGCCTGTCCATGGGGGCGTTCTTCGCAATCCTGTCGGTGCAGGGCATGCTCGGCTCGGTCGGCGGCGGAGTGCGCTACGGACTGCTCACCGAGATCCTCCCCGCAGAGGGTTATCTGCTCGGCCGTTCGGTGCTCAACATGTGCGCGGGAAGCCTGCAGATCTGCGGTTACGCCGTCGGCGGCGTACTCGTCAACGTCCTGGCGCCGCGGGGGGCCCTGCTCACCGGCGCCGCCCTTTTCGCCGTCTCCGCGGCCGTCGCCCGCATCGGTCTCACGAGACGGCCGCCGCGCGCACAAGGCCGTCCGTCCGCAAGCGAGACCTGGCGGACCAACGCGCGCCTGTGGGCAGCGAAACCGCGACGCCGCGTCTACCTCGCCCTGTGGGTGCCCAACGGACTCGTCGTCGGCTGCGAGTCCCTCTTCGTCTCCTACGCACCACACCATGCAGGGCTTCTGTTCGCCTCCGCCGCGGTGGGCATGCTGGCGGGAGACACCCTGACCGGCCGCTTCCTGCCCCGGCACTGGCGCGACAGATTCGGCGCGCCGCCACTGCTGCTGCTGCTCGCCGCCCCGTATCTGATCTTCGTCCTGCACCCGGCACTGCCCGTCGCACTCGCCGCCGTGACCCTGGGGTCGATCGGCTTCTCCGCCAACCTGCTGCTCCAGGAACGCCTGATGTCCCTGACCCCGAGCGAACTAAGGGGTCACGCCTTCGGACTGCACCACTCAGGGATGTTCACCATGCAGGGCGTCGCCGCAGCGGCCGCAGGCGGCATCGCGCAACTCACCTCACCCGCGACCGCCATGACCGTGATGGCCGCCGCTTCTGCTGCGGTCACCCTCGCCCTCACACCCGGTCTCCGGCGCATGGGACCGGCCGCCGGAGCCGTGCCGACCGGAGCTGACGTCCGCCGCGAGCTCACCGACACGAACAAGGGGTCGAGCGCCTGATCAACAAATTGAAGGCGTGGCGCGGCATCGCCACCCGCTATGACAAGACCCCTGAGAGCTACCTCGGCGGCCTCCACCTCCGCGCCTCGATCATCTGGGCCAAGGACCTCACACGGGCAACGCCGCGAGGGATGGGGCCTCCCCTGCTCAATGGGGTCTCCCCTGCTCGAACGAAGTTGAGAGCTCGGGGAAGAAGCCGAGAGCTCGGGGAAGTGCCAGACGCCGTGGCCCCGGCCCTGATCCGCCGGACAGGCCCTAGTCCTCCTCCGGCCCGGACACCGCCCGCCCCGTGAGCGTCGCGAGTGAGTTGCGTACATGCGCCATGTGCGCCTGCACCTCCTCGCGGCCCTCCTCGTGCTCCCGCAGAATCCGCTCCGTCTCCCGCACCACCCGCTCCTCGCGCACCCGGGCCTCCGCGAGCAGCTCGCCCGCCCGCGCCTCGGCGTCCTCCTGGCCGTGCCGGGCGGCCTCCTCGGTCTCCGCGAGCGCGCGCCTCGCCTCCGCGAGGACGGCCTCCGTCCGCTCCGCCAGCTCCGTCTCGCGCCCGACCGCCGCGGCCTCGTCCGCCGCCAGTTCGGCCGCCGTCGCCTTCGACCGTTCGGCATGCTCCTGCTCCTGATGGGCCAGCACACTCGCCGTACGCCGCCGGGTCTCCGCCATCGCCTCGTCCGCGGCCCCACGCACCTCGGCGGCCTCCTTACGAGCCGAGGCGACGGCCTCGTCGGCGGACCCCTGCGCCACGGTCAGCACCGCCAGGGCGTGCGCCTCGCCGGCCGCCCGCACCGTCTCGGAGTGCTCACGGGCCGCCTCCCGGGCCGCCCGCCCCGCCGCGTCCGCCGCGTCCCGCAGCGCCTGCCCGTCCTCCTGGGCGGCCCCGCGCGCGGCGTCGGCCTCGCTCTGCGCGAGCGACAGGATCTGCTGG
Organism: Streptomyces sp. NPDC057136; assembly: GCF_042670885.1. NCBI lineage: Bacteria > Bacillati > Actinomycetota > Actinomycetes > Kitasatosporales > Streptomycetaceae > Streptomyces > Streptomyces sp. NPDC057136. The sequence goes on along the minus strand of NZ_JBHUUV010000023.1, from coordinate 16,341 downwards.
GCCCGCTCGCCGAGCGAGGCGTACGTCTGCGGAGCCAGCGAGGCGACGGCCTCGGCCAGCCGGGCCGACTCCGCCGCCAGCTCCTTCGCGAGATCCGTCAGCCGGGAGAGCCGCTCCCACGCCGCGTCGCGCTCGGCGGACAGCTCGGCCACAGCCCGGTCCACCTGCTCCGGACGGTAGCCACGCCCCCGTACGCCGACAAAGCCATGCGCAGACACCGGTGCAGCACTCATCCCTGAAGCCCTCTCTCCGACACTCCGACCACCAAGCAATACGTCAAGGATGCGGCAATTGGTACAGAAGTCGGAATCGATCAGCAGTATTCAGGACGGAAGCGACGGGCATCACAGGGCGCAAACGGAGAGGCGCCCGGCCCCTTCCGGGTACCGGGCGCCTCCGCCACACCACTCACACAACGGGACAGGTCAGAGCAGTCCGTCCCACATCTGCTCCAGCAGCACCGACCACCAGCTCTCCGGCGACGCGAGCGCCGCCGGATCGAGGGCCACCAACTGTGCCTGGAAGTCGACGGTCCAGCGGCCCGCCTGCTCCGGGTTGAGCCCGAAGCGCAGCCGCCACATCCGGCCGAGCAACGCCATCGAGCGCACGAACTCCGGCAGCCCGGTGTTCACGAACTGCGGCGCCACCGACTGACCGCCCGGCCCCGCCTCGACCGGCACGGCCACGATGTTCGCGGTGCCGTACTGGACACAGATCGCCCGGCCGAAGTCGGAACCCATCACGAGGTACGAACCCGCGTCGGGCGCCGCCTGCACCTGGCGCTGTGCGGCCAGTTCGGCCAGCGTCGGCACGACCGGCTGACCCGGCTGCGCCCAGAAGAACGGCCCGAAATCGGCGGGCAGACCCGCCCACACCAGCGTCCGCCCCACGATCTCGGGCACACCCTGACGGGACACGGCCCGCTGGTCGAAGCGGAGCACGCCCTGCGGCCCGAAGACCTGCACCAGCTCCTCCGCGAGTGCCTCCGGAGGCACCGGCACGGCGGGCTGCATCTGCGGCAGCGGCGCCCGCACCGGCGCGGGCCGCGCCGGGCCGTCGGCGACCTGGTGCAGCTCGCCCTGATGCGTCAGCAGATGCTGCATGCCCTGCTGACGGCTCGCGTGATCGGCCCCGTACGGAGCGACGCTGGTGATCCGCACCTGCGGCCAGGTCTCACGGATCATCCGCGCGCAGTAACCGCCGGGCAGCTCGCACGACTCCAGCTCCGTGTGCAGCTCGATGACCTGCTGCGGCGGCACGTTCATGGCCCGCAGCTCGTGCAGCATCTGCCACTCGGGGTGCGGGGTGCCCGGCGCCGAGCGGCGGATCAGCTGCTGCTCGCTGCCGTCGGGCGCACGGAAGCGCAACACGGCCTGGTAGCCGGGACCGACGGTCGGCACGCCGAGCGGCTGCTGCGGATACCCGTACGCCGGAGGCGGCGGGGTGTGCGGATTCGGCGGTACGGGACCGGGGGCGCCGTGCTGCGGCATCCCGGGCGGACCGGGAGGCTGCGGAGCACCGGGCGGCGGACCGGGAGGACCCGGGGGCCGGGGTGCGCCGGGACCGCCGATGCTGGAATCGGCGAACATCGTCGCCGCATGGTGCATACCGCCACCGGGCGGCGGAGTCGAACCAGGCGCACCGGGCGCACCAGGAGGCCCGGGCGGGCCGGGAGGCTGGGGCGCGTTGTGCGCACCGGGTACGCCGGGCGGGCCGGGCGGAGCCGGGGGCCGGGGGCCGCCGAGGCTCGCGTCGGCGAACATCGTCGCCGCGTGATGCATCCCGCCACCGGGAGGCGGAGTCGAACCGGGCGCACCGGGCGCACCAGGAGGCCCGGGAGGCTGCGGAACACCGGGAGCGACAGGCGCACCGGGCGCACCGGGCGGGCCGAGCTGCGAGACGAGCTGGGTCGGTACGTAACCACCCGCGGGCGCACCGGGCGTACCCGGCCCCGAAGGCGGCGGCGTGGCGCCCGGACGCATGCCGGGGGTGCCGGGGGCACCGGGCGGCGGCGGGGTCGTCGAGCCCGTCCCGCGCGCCCCGCGCGGGGGCACGACGGCCTTGCTGGTGGCCGCGTCCGCGATGTCACCGGCGCCAGGACGCGCGGGAGCGGCCGGGCCGGGTCCACCGGCACCGGGCGCACCCCGGCCGGGCGCACCGAGGGCCGGGGCAACGGCGGTACGGGGCAGCTGACTGCCGCCGGACATCAGCGCGGTGGGAGCCTCGGCCGGTACGACCGGCGGCGGGGTCTCCTCGTCGTCGGCGCCCGAAAGCGGCGGCGCGAACACCGTGGCCGGCAGGCCGACCGCGCCTGCGTCGGGGTCCGCGTTGGTATCGGTACCCGCCCACGGTGTGGCCCCGGAGGGCGCACCGGGCGAGGACGCGGGCACACCGTCGGCGGCCGTGGGCTCGTAGTCGCCCTGACCACCCGCGGCGGGCCACGGCGTCGCCGAACCCCCGGGAGAAGACGCACCCACCGGAGAAGCAGGGGGAACAGGGGAAGAAGAAGGAGAAGCAGTCGGAACAGAAGGAGCAGGCGTAGCGTCCGAAGGCGAACCTCTACCGTCACCCGACTCCGCCCGCCGGTCCGGAATCCCCAGCTTGTCGGCGGCCTCCTGAAGCCACCCCGGCGGACTCAGCAGGAACGACGTCTGGTTCAGATCGATCCGCTGCGGCGGCACCGGGGCAGCCGGCGCCCCGTCGGTCGCGCCGTACTCCTCCTCGTACCGCCGGATCACCTCGCCCACCGGCAGCCCGGGCCACAGGGTGGCCTCACCGCTGTCGCGGGCGATCACGAGCCGCTGACGGCCGCCGTCCGAGACCGGGCCCTCCGCCCGGTCCTCGGCCCACACCACGAAGCCCAGCTCGAACTCGCGCACCCGCACCTCACGGTGCTGGTACGCGGGCACATCGCCGTTGACCCACTCGTCCGCTCGCTCCTGCGCCTGCGCGAAGGTCACCATCGCGCTCACCCCTCCACCGGGACGGCGCGCGCGAACCCGCCGTCCACCATCAGGTTCGCCACGGTCTCCAGCTCAGGCGGGTTGCCCGCCAGGCGCTGGAGGAAGGCGTCGAAGTCCGCACCGCAGGGCAGCAGCAGCCGGTCGACGCGGTCCTGCACGCTCCAGCCGTCCTGGTCCCGGGCATCGTCGTACGCACAGAACCAGACCGAGCCGGTGTCATGGCCCCGCACCTTCACCGTGAGGATGCCGCCCTGGACGAAACCGACGCCCAGGTAGTCCTTGGTGAAGTGGTCCCGCAGACACTTGTTGACGTACATCAGGTCGTTCACCGCGGCCTCTTCACGCACCGTGAAGAAGGGCTGGTCGACCAGGAGACCGAGCTCCGCGTCGAGCGCCGCACCCACCGGGGCCGAACCGCCCGCGGCCTTCAGGAACGAGCGGTACGCACCCGGCAGCCGGTAACCGAGGTCCTCCTCGACACCCAGCACCTGCTGCTCGCTCACCGCCACCGAGCCCTTGGGCAGCCGGAAATGCGGAGGCCGCGTCTCCTGCAGGGGCCGCGTACCGCGCCGGTTGTGGTCGACCGGAGCCGTCGCCATGCCGCCGTGATGACGCAGCAGCGCCTTCACCTCGACCGGCACGAGCTCCATCCGCCTGCCGCCCGGCACGTGATGCCAGGTCCAGCCGTGCGGAGTCGCCACCGGCGGGATCGTGTCCCACAGCTCATGGCCGCTCGCCGCCAGAGCGGCGTTCGCCGACACGTAGTCGGTGAGCCGCAGCTCGTCGATACCGAAGCCCGGGGGCGGATCGGCGATCTCTGCGGCGGCACGCGCATACGGTGTGAGTTCCGGATGGCCGTTCCCGTCCATGCGCACACCTCTGGGGTGGCGGGACGCCCGGACCGGGTCCGGGAAATGCACGACCTGCCCGGCGTAGGCCGCATTCGGTGGCGCGGCTTGCTGCCCGAGCCGACCTGTCGTCATGGCGGTTGCCCCCTGCTGCGTCCGGTGATTCCCCACAGCCTATGCGGTGGGGCAACAGGGGGGCTCGCCCCTCCACTTCGGTCACCAACCGTCACAGCCGGGTGACGGACGAGCGACGGTCCAGCCACTTCGGGCGACACGCAGACACGTTTCACCGACCCAGCTTCCCCAGCCCCCAGCACATTTGGCAGGCTGTCACCGCAACTCGGGGGCGTGCACACCTGCAGCTACCGCTGCCGGCACGGGAGGGATGCAAGCATCATGAACGCAGCACCGACAGTCACATCCGGGGACCCAAGGCTCAGCTGGAGCAGCACCGAAGCCGGCCGCGCACCGCTACTGCACCACCGCCGCGACGGCATCCTGCCGGCCGTAGCCGCAGCTCTGTCCGTCCGCGGCGAGACGCTGACCTGCACCGCGGGCAAGGGCGACCGGCCGCCGGTGCTGCACCCGCTCGTACAGGACTTCCTGGACACACTCACCAGCGGACAGCGCGAACGCTTCACCGGCCGCTGCCCCGAAGCCATACTGCTGTCGCGGCAGCTCACCGCCACCGACGACAGCCGGTCCAAACGGGCCCAGCGCAAACCGCTGACCAGCGGAGAGGCCCGGCGCGCACTGAAGCACTCCCGTATCACCGCACGGCGCATCCGCGAGGACGGCGACCCGCTCCACGGCAGCTACGCCCCACCCTGCCGCTCCTGCACGGCGATGCTCGCGCACTTCGGCGTACGTCCCGTCGACCTCACCACCACCGGGGCGGCCACCACCGCCGAGAAGGGCTGACGGCACCCCGATGCAGGACCGAACCGGACACTCCGCCCCGCCCGACCGGCACGCCACCACCCGCTTCCCCGTCGCCGTCGACGCCGCCCTCCGCGAGGCGGGCTGGCAGCCGGGGCGCTGGGACATCCGGCAGGCCGAGGAGTGGGCCGACGCACTGCGCTCCCACGCCTCACCGGCCGGTCACCGGCACGCCGTGTTCCCGGCGGCCGTCGAGGCGTGGGCCGAGTTCGGTGCCCTGCACATCACCGCGTCCGCTCCCGGCCGGCAGATCGCGCCCGCCACCGTACGCATAGACCCGCTGAGCGGTCTGCATCTGGCCCGCACGCTGGGCGACCTGGGGCGGGCGCTGGAGACCGAGATCAGCCCCCTGGGCGAAGAAGGCGACGGGCAAGCGGTGCTCGCGATCGACATCGAGGGCCGCGTCTACAGCATCGACCACACCGGCGACTGGTATCTCGGCGCGGACATCGACCAGGCGCTGGCCACCCTGGTCACGGGCATCCAGCCGGACCGCCTGACCTCCGCCTGACCTCCGGCTGACCTACGCGCCGGGTCCGGCCGGCAGCACCGCCGACACCCGGAAGCCGCCCGCGTCCGTCGGCCCGGACACGAAGACGCCTCCCAGCCCGAGCACCCGTTCCCGCATCCCCACCAGGCCGTTCCCGCCGCTGGGCAGCCCGGCGTCGGCCACGCCACCGTCCGAGGGACCGTTCTCCACCTGCATGGCGACCTCCGCACCGCGATGCGCGAGCCTCACCCAGGTCTTCGCACCGGCCGCGTGCTTGTGCACGTTCGTCAGGGCCTCCTGCACCACCCGGTACGCGGTCTGCTCGACCTCGGGCGTATACGGGCGCAGCTCACCCTGCACCGACAGCTCGACCGTCATCCCCGCCTCCCGGGACTGCGCGACGAGCGACTCCACCTCGTCCAGCCGGGGCCCGTCCTCCGCCGCCGCCGCCGCGGCATCCGCGGCAGCCGCCCGCCGAACCGAAGCGAGGGGGACCCGGCCCGTGGGCGGGGCGGACAGCGCGTCCCCGCTGCGCAGCACGCCCAGCATCTCGCGCAGTTCCGTCAGCGCCTGGCGGCCCATGTCGCCCACCAGCGCCGCGTTCCGTACGGCCTTCGCCGGGTCCTTCGGGGCGACCGCCTGAAGCGCCGCCGCATGCACGACCATCAGACTCACCCGGTGCGCGACCACGTCGTGCATCTCCCGGGCGATCCGGGTCCGCTCCTCCGTGCGCGCCCACTCGGCCCGCTCCTCGGCCCGGTCGGCCAGCAGCGACAGCTCACGCTCCAGCGAGTCCGCGCGCTCCCGCAGGCTCTCCATGAGCCGTCTTCGCGCCCCTATATAGAGGCCGAACAGCAGGGGCGGCGCGGTCAGCCCGAGTGACATGAAGAGGGAGACCAGCGGCACGTACCAGTCACCCGGGCCGAAATCGGCTCCCTCGGTGACGTTCTGGCGCAGCCGTACGTACGTGACGATGAAGGTGCCGACCAGCGACATCCCCGTCAGTACGACGGTGATCCTGCGCGGCACCTCGGACGCGGCCAGCGTGTACAGGCCGACGATGGCCATCAGGAAGCCCATCTCGGCCGGTGTCGTCGCGATCGACACAAGCACCACGGCGATCGGCCACCGTCTGCGCACCAGCAGCACCGACCCCGCCACCAGCCCGAACAGCACGCCGACCGGCACCGGCAATCCGGTGTCGTCGGCGAACACCACCCCTTCCAGCGCACACTCCAGCGCCGAAACCAGCGCCAGTCCCACATCCAGGGCGACGCTTCGCCGCCGCCCCCACCACCAGTAACTGCGGGTGGTCGATCCCGCCGCTTCCTGGTCTGCCCCCGTTGCGGTCATGTCTTCCAGCCTACGGGCGGGCGCACCTCATTTTCGGGTGACTCGGACAGGCGGGACAACACCGTCGCGTCGAGGGCGCTCGGTACGGCATAGTGTTGGGTGCCGATCCGGGCGGCCGACGTAATATCCGGTTCGTCCGAGTTATTCCCCCATGGTGTAATTGGCAGCACAGTAGCTTTTGGTGCTATTTGTCCGGGTTCGAGTCCTGGTGGGGGAGCCATACATTGCGGGCCCCGACACTCACGGTCGGGGCCCGCACTCGTTTCCGGTACGCACACCCCCGGTATCCTGCGGATGTCCACCACCCGAAGCCGAAGGGCACATCCGTGAGCGCCACCAGCCCGGCAGCCGTCGTCGTCCTCGCAGCGGGTGAGGGCACCCGCATGAAGTCGAAGACCCCCAAGGTCCTGCACGAGATCTCCGGGCGCTCGCTCGTCGGACATGTCGTCGCCGCCTCCCGTGAGCTCGCTCCCGAGCACCTCGTCGTGGTCGTCGGCCACGCCGCGGAGCGGGTCACCGCGCATCTCTCCTCGGGCGACGCCCCCGTACGGACCGCGTTCCAGGCCGAGCAGAACGGCACCGGGCACGCCGTCCGGATGGGCCTCGAAGAGCTCGGCGGGACCGTCGAGGGCACCGTGATCGTCGTCTGCGGCGACACCCCGCTGCTCTCCGGCGAGACCCTTGCCGCGCTCGCCGCCACGCACGACGCCGACGCCAACGCCGTCACCGTGCTGACCGCCGAGGTCCCGGACTCCACCGGCTACGGCCGCATCGTCCGCGACGCGGCCAGCGGCGCCGTCACCCAGATCGTCGAGCACAAGGACGCCACGGCCGCCCAGCGGGCGATCCGGGAGATCAACTCCGGGGTGTTCGCCTTCGACGGGCGTCTGCTCACGGACGCGCTCGGCAAGGTCCGCACGGACAACAGCCAGGGCGAGGAGTACCTCACCGACGTGCTGTCCATCCTGCGCGAGGCCGGACACCGCGTGGGCGCCTCGGTCGCCGCGGACCACCGCGAGATCCTCGGCATCAACAACCGGGTCCAGCTGGCCGAGGCCCGGCGGCTGCTCAACGAACGGCTCCTGGAGCGCGCCATGATGGCCGGCGTGACGGTCGTCGACCCGGCCTCGACGCTGATCGACGCCACCGTGACGTACGAGCCGGACGCGATCGTGCACCCAGGCACCCAACTGTTCGGCACGACGCATCTGGCCGAGGACGCCGAAGTCGGCCCGAACTCCCGGCTCAAGGACACGATCGTCCACGCGGGCGCGCGCGTGGACAACACGGTCGCGGACGGCGCGGAGGTCGGCCCCGGTGCGACGGTCGGCCCGTTCGCGTATCTGCGGCCCGGCACGAGGCTCGGCGCGAAGGCCAAGGCCGGTACGTACGTGGAGATGAAGAACGCCACGATCGGCGAGGGCACGAAGGTTCCGCACCTGAGCTACGTCGGTGACGCGACCATCGGCGACCACACCAACATCGGTGCCGCCAGCGTCTTCGTGAACTACGACGGCGTGGCCAAGCACCACACCACCATCGGCTCCCACTGCCGCACCGGCTCCGACAATATGTTTGTGGCGCCTGTCACGGTCGGGGACGGCGTCTACACCGCGGCGGGCTCGGTCATCACCAAGGACGTACCGGCCGGTTCGCTGGCCGTCGCCCGGGGCCAGCAGCGGAATATCGGGGGTTGGGTGGCCCGGAAGCGTCCGGGAAGTGCCGCCGCGCAGGCCGCCCAGGCCGCTCAGGCCGCGACCGAGGACACCGACGGCGAAAGCTGACCGGAAACAGGTGCGCCGGACACGGCGTACCGTGATAGATGCTCACCCATTTCGGCTGGCTCGTTGCACATCGGGACCTATGCGTGCAGCGCCAGATACACGTCTGAGGAGACTGTGCTGTGACCGGGATCAAGACGACCGGCGAGAAGAAACTGATGTTCTTCTCCGGCCGCGCCCACCCCGAGCTGGCCGAGGAGGTCGCACACCAGTTGGGTGTCGGTCTCGTGCCGACGAAGGCTTTCGATTTCGCCAACGGCGAGATCTACGTGCGCTTCCAGGAATCCGCCCGCGGCGCCGACTGCTTCCTGATCCAGAGCCACACGGCTCCGATCAACAAGTGGATCATGGAGCAGCTGATCATGCTGGACGCGCTGAAGCGCGCCTCGGCCCGTTCGATCACGGTGATCGTGCCGTTCTACGGCTACGCCCGCCAGGACAAGAAGCACCGTGGCCGCGAGCCGATCTCGGCCCGCCTGGTCGCCGACCTGATGAAGACGGCGGGTGCTGACCGCATCCTGACCGTGGATCTGCACACCGACCAGATCCAGGGCTTCTTCGACGGCCCGGTGGACCACCTGTTCGCGCTGCCGATCCTCGCCGACTACGTCGGTGCGAAGGTCGACCGCTCGAAGCTGACGATCGTCTCCCCGGACGCCGGCCGTGTGCGCGTCGCCGACCGCTGGTGCGACCGTCTGGACGCCCCGCTGGCGATCGTCCACAAGCGCCGCGACAAGGACGTGCCGAACCAGGTCAGCGTCCACGAGGTCGTCGGCAATGTGAAGGGCCGGGTCTGTGTCCTGGTCGACGACATGATCGACACGGGTGGCACGATCTGCGCCGCCGCCGACGCCCTGTTCGCGCACGGTGCCGAGGACGTCATAGTGACCGCGACGCACGGTGTGCTGTCCGGTCCTGCCGCGGACCGTCTGAAGAACTCCAAGGTCAGCGAGTTCGTCTTCACGGACACCCTGCCGACCCCGGGCGAGCTGGAGCTCGACAAGATCACCGTGCTGTCGATCGCGCCGACGATCGCGCGCGCGGTGCGTGAGGTGTTCGAGGACGGCTCGGTGACGAGCCTCTTCGAGGAGCAGGAAAACCACTAGCGGAAGCGCGGTACCGCAGAGGTACCGAAGATCCACTTTGGGTGCGGCCTCCCCGCCGGGTAGACTCAGCGAGTTGCTCGGCGAGGGAGGCCGTACCCATAGGTACGGCGATCCGTTATCGACGCGCTCTTCGTAGCAGGCGGCCTGTCGTACGGGCCGGGTGACGTCCGACTTTCGTCATCTCACGAGGAGTGCACCATGGCCGAGATCAAGCTCGCCGCTCAGGTCCGTACCGAGTTCGGCAAGGGCGCCGCCCGCCGTACCCGTCGTGCCAACCTGGTTCCCGCGGTCATCTACGGCCACGGTGCCGAGTCCGTCCACGTCACGCTGCCGGCCCACGAGCTGCAGCTCGCGCTCCGCACCGCCAACGTCCTCATCGGTCTCGAGATCGAAGGCAAGGACGCCCTGGTCATCCCGAAGGCCGTGCAGCGCAACGCCATCAAGGGCAACATCGAGCACGTCGACCTCCTGACCGTGAAGCGCGGCGAGAAGGTCAACGTCGAGATCGCCGTGCACGTCGAGGGCGAGCTGGCCCCGGGCGGCAACCTCCTGGAGTACGTGCAGAACACCCTGCTCGTCGAGGCCGAGGCCACGCACATCCCCGAGTCCGTCACGGTCTCCATCGCGGGCCTGGACGCCGGCGACTCGATCCTCGCCAAGGACATCCCGCTGCCCGCCGGATCCGTGCTGGCCGGCGACGAGGACGCCGTCGTGCTCCAGATCGTCGCCTCGCAGGCCGAGGAGCCGGCCGCCGAGGGCGCCGAGGCCACCACCACCGAGGCCTGAGTCCCACCCGGCGCGCCATAGCGCCACTGCTTCACCGCTTCACTGCTTCACTGACGGGGCGGCGGACCCTTACCGGGCCCGCCGCCCCGTTCGCCTGTCATCAGCCGACGTACGCGAGGAGACCGAGCGCAGATGTCCGATGCCACCGACCCCTGGCTCATCGTGGGCCTGGGTAACCCCGGTCCCGAGTACGCCGCGAACCGGCACAACGTCGGCTTCATGGTCGCCGACCTGCTCGCCGAGCGGATCGGCGGAAAGTTCAAGCGGGCGCAGAAGGCCCAGGCGCAGGTCGTCGAGGGCCGGTTGGGGCCGCCCGGGCCCGCGAGCCGCCGGGTGATCCTGGCGAAGCCGATGTCGTACATGAATCTGTCGGGCGGGCCCGTCACGGCGCTGCGGGACTTCTACAAGGTGCCGACGGATCACATCGTGGCCGTGCACGACGAGCTGGACATCGATTTCGGCATGCTGCGGCTGAAGCTGGGCGGCGGTGACAACGGGCACAACGGGCTGAAGTCGATGACGAAGTCGATGGGTCCCGACTACCACCGCATCAGGTTCGGGATCGGCCGGCCGCCGGGCCGGATGCAGGTGGCCGATTTCGTACTGAAGGATTTCTCGTCCACGGAGCGCAAGGACCTCGCCTACCAGGTGGACCGGGCGGCGGACGCGGTGGAGTCGCTGCTCGCGGATGGTCTTGAGCGGGCGCAGTCCACGTACAACTCCTGACATTGGCGCCGATCACGGGATCATTTCCGGCCACAGTTTGACCGAGAGCATGGGTCTGCCCAAGGATCTGCCCCCATGAAGCGGAGTTCCTCCCACCGCCTGGTGGCCCACGGCCGTACCGCCGCCGCGGGCTGCGTCGTCCTGCTGATGCTCGTCGCGGGCGCGTGGGCGTCGTGGAACACCGCGCACCACATCGTCCTGTCCAAGGGCCGCGAGCACGGCACCATGACGGTCACGAGGTGCGGAGAGACGGCGTGCACCGGGCCGTACGTACCGGATCAGGTCTCACCGCAGCGTTCCCGGGTGACGATCGAGAAGTCCGTCGCCGTGGAGAAGGGCAACCGGTTCCCGGTGGTCATGAAGCCCGGCACCGGCGAGGCCATCCGCACCGGGACACCTGGATTCCTGCATGCGTGGGTGCCGTTCGGCGGTGCGCTGTTGCTGTCCGCGCTCCTGATCGGGGGCGGTCTGCGGCTGCCCCGGGTCGCCTGGGGATTCGCGGCCGCGGGCGCGGCCCTGCTGGTGGCGACGTTCATCGCCCTCTGACAGGACCGCACCCGCACCGGAGCGGATCAGCCGGTGTTACGGAGGCCCGCGGCGACACCGTTCACGGTGAGCAGCAGGGCCCGTGCGAGCAGCGGGTCGGCCTCTTCGCCGCGCTCGGCCGCCTGCCGCTGGCGGGCCAGCAGCGAGACCTGGAGGTAGGAGATCGGGTCCAGGTAGGCGTCACGGATGGCGAAGGTCTGCTGGAGCACCGGGCTCGTGCCGAGCAGTTCGGTGCCGCCGGTGACCTTCAGGACCTCGCTCACGGTCAGCGCGTGCTCGGCCTCGATGTCGGCGAAGACGTGCTTGAGCTCGTCCGGCACGAGCGTGTCGACGTAGTGCCGGGCGATCCGCAGGTCCGTCTTGGCGAGCGTCATCTCGACGTTGGAGATGAAGTTCTGGAAGAAGTGCCACTGGCCGTGCATCTCTTCCAGGACCGTGTCCAGGCCGGCTTCGCGCAGTGCCTTGAGCCCGGAGCCGACTCCGTACCAGCCGGGCACGATCTGCCGTGACTGGGTCCAGCCGAAGACCCACGGAATGGCCCGCAGTCCGTCGAGGCCCGCACCGGAGTCGGGGCGCCGCGAGGGGCGGGAGCCGAGGTGGAGTTCGGCGAGCTGGTCGACGGGGGTGGACGCGAAGAAGTACGCGGGCAGGTCGGGGTCCTCGACGAGCTTGCGGTACGCGTCGTGCGCGGCGTCGGAGACCGTGTCCATGGCCGCGTCCCAGCGGGCCAGGGACTCGTCGGACTGACGGGGCGAGGTGTGCAGCGCAGACGCCTGGAGGGTGGCCGCGACGGTCAGTTCCAGGTTCTCCCGGGCGAGCGCGGGGATGAGGTACTTGTCGGAGATGACCTCGCCCTGCTCGGTCACCTTGATCTCGCCCTCCAGCGTGCCCCAGGGCTGCGCGAGGATCGCGTCGTGCGAGGGGCCGCCACCGCGGCCGACGGTGCCGCCGCGGCCGTGGAAGAGGCGCAGGCGTACGCCGTAGCGGTGCGCGACGTCACGCAGCCGGCGCTGGGCCCGGTGGATCTCCCACTGCGAGGTGGTGATGCCGCCGAACTTGGAGGAGTCGCTGTAGCCGAGCATGACCTCCTGCACGTCGCCGCGGAGGGAGACGAGCCGGCGGTACGAGGGGTCGGCGAGCATCTCGTCGAGGATGACGTCGGCGGCGCGCAGTTCGTCGGTCGTCTCCAGGAGCGGCACGATGCCGATCTTGGCCCAGCCGCCGTGCAGGTCGAGCAGTCCGGCCTCGCGGGCCAGGACGGCGGCCGCGAAGACGTCGTCGGCGCCCTGGCACATCGAGATGATGTAGGACTCGATGACCTCGGGGCCGAAGCGCTCGAAGGCTTCCTTGATGGTGTGGAAGACGCCGAGGGTCTTCTCGCCCGCGGCGTCCAGCGGTGCCGGGGTCGGGGCGAGCGGGCGCCGGGAGCGCAGTTCCTTCGCGAGGAGCTTCTGCCGGTAGTCGCGCGGCATGTCGGCGTAGCGCCAGGACTCCTCGCCGAGCCGGTCGAAGAGCTGACCGAGGGCGTGGTGGTGGGCGTCGGCGTGTTCGCGTACGTCCATGGTGGCCAGCTGCAGCCCGAACGCGGACAGCGTACGGATGGTGCGGTTCATCCGGCCGTCGGCGAAGAGCCCGCCCTTGTGCTCGCGCAGCGAGGTCTGGATGAGGGCCAGGTCGGCGATGAGCTCGGAGGTGCCGAGGTAGTCGCAGCCGGGGCGGTGCGGGGTACCGGTGGCGAGGCGCTCGCGGGTGTTGACGAGCTTCTGCCGGATGCAGGTCGCCTTGAGGCGGTAGGGCTCCTCGGCGTTCAGCCGCTTGTAGCGGGGGCTGATCTCGGGGAGTCGTTCCAGGTCGGCCTGGAGCGAGTCCAGCAGCTCGTCGGTGGCACCGGTGTAGCGGATGGAGTTGGAGAGCAGACCGCGCAGATAGTCGATGAGTTCGAGTGCGTCGGTGATGCCGTGCTCGTGCTGGAGGATCAGCACTTCCCAGGTGACGGCGGGCGTCACGTTGGGGTTGCCGTCGCGGTCGCCGCCGATCCAGGTGCCGAAGGTGAGCGGGCGGGTGCCGGCGGGCAGCTCGACGCCGACGCGCTCCAGCTCGGCGGCCAGGTCCTCCAGGACGTCGCCGACGGCGTTGGCGTGCAGTTCGTCGAGGTAGTAGATCGCGTTGCGGGCCTCGTCTGCGGGCTCGGGCCGGACCACGCGCAGCTCATCGGTCTGCCAGATGAGGTCGATGTTCTCGGCGAGCCGCAGGTCGAGGCGGCGCCGGTCGGCCTCGATGACGGGGGTTTCGAGCAGTTCCGCGATGCGGCGGAGCTTGTTCAGGACGGAGCGCCGTGCGGCCTCGGTGGGATGCGCGGTGAAGACGGGGCGCACGTTGAGGTTCTTGACCGTCTCGCGCAGGTGCTGCGGGTCGGCGTCCTTGAGCATGTCGGCGGTACGGGCGAGGAGCCCGCCCTCGGCGGCCCGGCGGTCGCGCATCTCGTGGGCGCGGTGGACCTGCTCGGTGACGTTGGCGAGGTGGAAGTAGGTGGAGAAGGCGCGCACGAGCTGCGCGGCGGTCTCCAGGTCCGTGTCGCCCAGCAGCTCGGCGGCGGCCTCTCCGTCGGTACGGGTCAGGGCGCGGACCCGCTCGACGAGGTCGAGGAGCTCCTGGCCCTCCTGACGTACGAGCGTCTCGCCCAGCAGATCACCGAGGCGGCGGATGTCGGCACGCAGCTCGGGGCTGGCGGCGGGGGTCTGGTCGGCACTGCTCACAGGTGCGGCTCCTTGCAGTGAATTGAGGAGGTGCGTCGCGTAAGCGTCTCCCCGGAAGGGTGGTGGCGGGAGACGGGTGGGCACGTCTGTCAGGGGCGTCCGGGGGTGCAGCGGTGCGTCGCCACCCCGGGATGCAGAGTGCGGACCGCGCTGTCCGACTCTCCCAGGATAGGTGTCCGGGTCGTCGGCATGCCGCGCAGCCCTTACGGGTGTCCGCGAAACGACCACGGCCCCGCAGCTCTCGTACTGCGGGCCTTCTCGCTGCCATACTTACCAAGCCGTAGGTTACGGATGCGTAGCCTGCACAATCCGTCGCACTTCTCACCCCACAGGGGACTCCCCATGCCCACCAGCCCCAATGTGATCGACGATCCTGTCCTTCCCCCCGCCACGCTCGGCGGCGACAAGAAGCGGTCGGTCGAGCAGATCGCACTGCTCGTGTTCATCGTGGTGCCGTTCGTGGCCCTGGTCGCGGCGGTGCCCCTGACCTGGGGCCGCGGTGTCAGCTGGCTCGATCTGGGCCTGCTGGTCGCGATGTACTACATCGGTTGCCACGGCATCACGATCGGCTTCCACCGCTACTTCACGCACAGCTCCTTCAAGGCGAAGCGTCCGCTCCGTATCGCCCTGGCCGTCGCGGGTTCGCTGGCGGTCGAAGGTCCGCTGGTGCGCTGGGTGGCCGACCACCGCAGGCACCACCGTTTCTCCGACGCCGAGGGCGACCCCCACTCGCCGTGGCGCTTCGGCGAGACGCTGCCGGCCCTGATGAAGGGGCTGTGGTGGGCGCACATCGGCTGGATGTTCGACGAGGAGCGGACGTCGCAGCAGAAGTACGCCCCCGATCTGATCAAGGACCCGGCGATCCGCGGCATCTCCCGCCACTTCCTCACCTTCACCATCGTCTCGCTGGCGATCCCGCCGCTGGTCGGCGGTCTGGTGACGATGTCCTGGTGGGGTGCGGCGACCGCGTTCTTCTGGGGTTCGCTGGTACGGGTCGCGCTGCTGCACCACGTCACCTGGTCGATCAACTCGATCTGCCACGCGGTCGGCAAGCGCCCCTTCAAGTCCCGTGACCGGTCCGGGAACGTGTGGTGGCTGGCGGTCCTGTCCTGCGGCGAGTCCTGGCACAACCTGCACCACGCGGACCCGACGAGCGCACGCCACGGGGTGATGAAGGGCCAGATCGACTCAAGTGCCAGGCTGATCCGCTGGTTCGAGCAGCTGGGCTGGGCGTCCGACGTCCGCTGGCCCGATGCGGCCCGTATCGACGCCCGCCGCAACCCCGCGCCCGCCGACGCGGCATGATTGACGACGTGGCGACCGACGGCAGCACAGGCAGCGAGAAGAGCAGGCCCTCCCCCGTCCGCCGGACCCGACGGGTCCGGATGACCGGCAAGGAGCGCCGCGAACAGCTGCTGGACATCGGCCGCACCCTCTTCGCCGACAAGGGTTTCGAAGGCACGTCCGTCGAGGAGATCGCGGCCCGCGCCGGGGTCTCCAAGCCGGTCGTCTACGAACACTTCGGCGGCAAGGAGGGCCTGTACGCCGTCGTGGTCGACCGCGAGATGCGCCAGCTCCTTGACATGGTGACGAGCGCGCTGACCGCGGGCCACCCGCGCGAACTTCTCGAACAGGCGGCGTTCGCGCTGCTGGACTACATCGAGACGTACACGGACGGCTTCCGCATCCTGGTCCGCGACTCCCCGGTCGCGCAGTCCACGGGCACGTTCGCGTCCCTGATCAGCGATATCGCCACCCAGGTCGAGGACATCCTGGGCCTGGAGTTCAAGGCCCGCGGCTTCGAACCGAAACTGGCCCCGCTGTACGCACAGGCACTGGTCGGCATGGTCGCGCTGACGGGCCAGTGGTGGCTGGACGTCCGCAAACCGCAGAAGGCGGAGGTCGCGGCCCACCTGGTGAACCTGGCCTGGCACGGCCTGGAGAACCTGGAATCCAAGCCCCGCCTGATAGGCCACCGCAAGAACTGACACCCCCCGTTTTCGGGAGCAACGGGCCGCGCACCCCTGGAATCCGGGGGCGCGCGGCC